>NZ_JBFUMN010000010.1:0-145416 GCF_054049335.1 Roseateles sp. P5_E1 | reverse complement strand
CGGTGGGCTCGCAGTTCGCGCGCATCTTCGAGGGCGCCGAGGGCCAGGCGCCCAAGGGCCTGGCGGTGGACCTGCTGGGCATGCTGTTTGGCGAGAACGTACGCTGCGAATGGCTGCCCTGGCCGCGCGCGCAGCTGATGCTGGAGCAGGGCGAGGCGGACATCCTCATCGGCCCCTACCGCACGCCGGAACGCGAGGCCCGCATGCTGTTCAGCGTGCGCTCCTTCTACTCGGACGCGATGGTCTGGTACGCCCGCCGCGGCGAGGAGGCGCGCTGGACGGGTGAGTTCGGCGAGCTGGCCCAGGCCCCCGTGGCCGCTGTGCGCGGCTGGGCCTACGGCAGCCGCTTCGAGCGCATGAAGACGGGCATGAACCAGTTGACCTGGGTGCAGAGCGTCGACGCCGGGTTGCAGATGCTGATGAAGCGGCGCATCGAGCTGTTCGCGGCGAACGACCGCAACTGCCAGCCGGTGCTGCACCGCCTGAGCCTGGCTGACGCCGTTGCGCGCTGCTCGCCACCGCTGGACGTGCTGCACGGGCACATGGCCTTTGCACGCAGCGCCGGCGGTGAGGCCCTGTCGCAACGCTACGACCAGGCCTTCGAACAGTGGTTGCGCACCGGCTCGGCCATCGAGCTGTACCGGCGCTGGGGCGTCGAGCGCCCGTCCACGCCCAGCTAGGGCCGTTCACGCGCGGCTTGATCCAGCGCAAGGCCACCGGCAGTGCGCCGGCCTACGCTGGACCTGACTTCAACAGGTCAGGAGGCCCCCATGGTCATCAATGTCGGATCGGTGGAACCCGCACTCCGCCTGCTTGTGGGCCACGGCCCGGTGTACCGGCTGCCGGGATACCGGCCATGAGCACGGACGACCTTCGACTGCGCTTCTTCGGCGCAACAGGCACCGTGACCGGTTCCCGCTACCTCGTCGAATTCGCCGGCCGGCGATTGCTCGTCGACTGCGGGCTGTTCCAGGGCCTGAAGCAGTTGCGCCTGCGCAATTGGGCCCCCTTCCCGGTGCCGGCGGCGTCCATCGATGCCGTGGTGATGACGCATGCCCATATCGATCACAGCGGCTTCCTGCCCCGCCTGGTGGCGGAGGGCTTTCGCGGCGCCATCCACGCGACGCCTGGCACCAGCGACCTGCTGTCAGTGCTGTTGCCGGATTCGGGCCGGCTGCAGGAGGAGGACGCCCGCTACGCCAACCGGCACGGCTTCAGCAAGCATTCACCGGCGCTGCCGCTGTACACCGAGGCCCAGGCCCTGCACAGCCTCAAGCAGGTGCGCCGTCATGCCTTTGGCCGGGTCTTTGAACCCGTCCCGGGCCTGACGGCAACATTCAGCCACGCCGGTCACATCATTGGCGCCGCCAGCGTCCACCTCGCAGCGGCTTCCAGCTCGATCACCTTCTCGGGCGACCTCGGCCGCAGTGACGACACCGTCATGCTGCCGCCGGCTGCGGCGCCCGCGGCCGACATAGTCGTCATCGAGTCCACTTACGGAGATCGGCGGCACTCTGAAGCGCCTAGCGCAGACCAGCTCTGCGACGTCATCGCGCGCACCGCAGCCCGCGGCGGCACGACGCTGATCCCGGCCTTCGCCGTCGGCCGGGCCCAGGCCATCCTGCACACCTTGCTGCGCCTGAAAGCCGCCGGGCGCATCGCCGACCTGCCCATCTACCTCAACAGCCCCATGGCCACGCAGGTCACGCGCCTGGTGCAGGTCCATGCTGATGAACACAGGCTGACCGAGCCTGAGCGCCGCGACCTCGTCGACAAGGTGCGCTACGTCCGCACGGAGGAGGAATCTCGTGCGCTGAACCGTCCCACCTATCCGAGCGTCATCGTCGCCGCCAGCGGCATGGCCACCGGCGGCCGCGTGCTGCACCACCTGGAAGCACTGGCGCCAGATCCCAGGAACAGCATCGTCTTCGTCGGCCATCAGGCCGCCGGCACGCGCGGCGCCACCCTGCTGGCCGGCGCCGACCGCATCCGCATGCACGGCCAGTGGGTGCCCGTGCGCGCCGAGGTGGCCGCCATCGACGGCATGTCCTCGCACGCCGACCAACCCCAGCTGCTGGCCTGGCTGCAAACGCTGCCGCACCCGCCCAGCCACGTCTACGTGACCCACGGCGAGCCCCAGGCCGCCGACGCGCTGCGCCAGGCTATCGAGGAAGGCCTGGGCTGGCCGGCCTCGGTACCCGAATACCTCGACGCCGTCCCGTCCAAGGAGTTGCCATGCCCATGATGAAAGCTGCGGTCGTCCGCGCTTACCGCGAGCCCCTCAGCCTGGAGGAAGTGGCCATCCCCGAAGTCCCCGCCGGGCAGGTCCTCGTGAAGGTGGCCGCCTGCGGCGTCTGCCATACCGACCTGCATGCCGCCGACGGCGACTGGCCGATCAAACCACCGCTGCCCTTCATTCCGGGCCACGAGGGCGTCGGCCATGTCGCCGCCGTCGGCGCGGGTGTGCGCGGCATCCGCGAAGGCGATCGCGTGGGCGTGCCCTGGCTGCACACCGCCTGTGGGCATTGCGAGCACTGCCTGACGGGCTGGGAGACGCTGTGCGACCACCAGCAGATGACCGGCTACACGGTCAACGGCAGCTTCGCCGAATACGTGCTGGCCGATCCGGCCTATGTGGGCCATCTGCCCGACGGCCTGTCCTTCGAATCCCTCGCGCCCATCCTGTGCGCCGGCGTGACGGTCTACAAGGGCCTGAAAGTACTGGACGCCCGGCCGGGGCAATGGGTGGCCGTCGTCGGCATCGGCGGTCTCGGGCACCTGGCCGTCCAGTACGCACGCGCGATGGGCTTTCACGTCGCAGCCGTGGACATCGATTCGGCCAAGCTGCAACTGGCCCAGCGGCTGGGCGCCGAGCTGTGCATCAACGCTGCCGATGAAGACCCGGCCGCCGCACTGCAGCGCGAACTGGGCGGTGTGCACGGCGCCCTCGTGACCGCCGTCTCGCGCCAGTCCTTCAGCCAGGCGCTGGGCATGCTGCGCAAGCGCGGCACCATGTCCATGGTCGGCCTGCCGCCCGGCGACTTCGCGCTGCCGATCTTCGACGTCGTTCTCAATGCCAAGACCGTGCGCGGCTCCATCGTCGGCACGCGCCAGGACCTGAACGAAGCATTGCAGTTCGCCGCGGAGGGCCTCGTGCACGCCAGCACCACCACGCACCGGCTGGACGATATCAACCGCATCTTCGACGACCTGCGCACGGGGCGCATCGATGGCCGGGCCGTGCTGAGCTTTGCCTGACTTTTGCCTTCCCAAGGAGATGAATCCCATGAGCTATCGCAGCCTGCTGGTTGCCCTGGACGCGACCCCGGCCAACCCGACGCGCGTCAGCATTGCCATCGCGCTGGCCAGGGAGTTCGAAGCCCACCTGATCGGCCTGGCGCCCAGCGCCACGGTCGAGCTGCAGGCGCTGCAGGCTGCCGCCGCGATGGACGACTACGTCAGTGGCGCCTGCGCGACCCTGCTCGCACAGGCCCAGGCCCTCGCGCAAAACTTCCACCAACGCTGCGGCGCTGCCGGGCTGCCCTCATTCGAGGCGCTCGCCGACCAGACGCCCGCGGCGCAATCGCTGGCACGGCATTCGCAATGCACGGACCTGCTCATCATGAGCCAACCCGACCCGTCGCTGCCCGACCATCGCCAGCACGCGGCCGCGCTGGAACAGGTGCTGCTGCGCTGCGTGCGTCCGGTCCTGATGATCCCCTACACGCATCGCGAACCCCTGCGCACGCGCCGCGTGCTGCTGGCCTGGGACGGCAGCCGCGAGTCGGTCCGGGCGATGACGGACGCGCTGCCGCTGCTGCGCCGCGCCGACAACGTCTGGCTGATGCACTGGCGCCGAGACGCCGAAGGTGAAGCCCCGGCCGCGCGCCTCGCCTGCCAGCGCCAATGGCTGGCGCTGCAGGGCGTCGATGCCATCGTGCGCGAGGAGGTGACGGCACTGCCCATCGGCGACGCTCTGCTGAATGCGGCATCCGACACCGGGGCGGACCTGATCGTSATGGGTGCCTATGGCCACGCYCGCTGGGCGGAGCGGCTGTTCGGGGGTGTCTCCCGCAGGCTGCTGGCATCGATGACCGTGCCGGTGCTGATGTCGCATTGATCCCCCGCAGCATCCCGCGCTGGCTTGATCCAGCGCAAGGGCCGGGCTGCGGGCGGTGGCGAGGATGCGCTCATGACCCAGCGCCATCTCGATCGCCTGCTCACGCCCGACTCGGTAGCCGTCTTCGGCGCCTCCGACAAGCCCGGCCGCGTCGGCACCACCGTCTGGCGCAACCTGCTGAGCGGCGGCTTCAAGGGCCCGATGGCGGCCGTGAACCCGCGGCTGGACAGGCTGGACGGCCAGCCCTGCTTTGCCGGCGTCGCCGAGCTGCCGTTCACGCCGGACCTGGCCGTGCTGTGCACGCCACCGGACACCATCGCGCCGCTGGTCGGGCAGCTGGGTGTGCGCGGCACTCGGGCCGCCATCATCGTGACGGCGGGCCTCACACCAGCGCAGAAGCAGGCGGCGCTGGACGCCGCCCGGCCGCACACGCTGCGCCTGCTGGGGCCCAACTGCATCGGCCTGCTGAGCCCGCACCTCGGGCTGAACGCCAGCTTCACCCAGGCGAAGGCGCTGCCCGGCGAACTGGCGCTGGTGTCCCAGTCGGGCGCATTGCTGACGGCCCTGCTGGATTGGGCCAACGCCGAGCGCATCGGCTTCTCGCACCTCGTCTCGCTGGGCGAGCACGCCGACGTCGACTTCGCCGACCTGCTGGACCATCTGGCCACGGACCGACATACGCGCGCCATCCTGCTCTACATCGAATCCATCACATCGCCACGCAAGTTCATGTCGGCAGCGCGTGCCGCGGCCCGCATCAAGCCCGTCATCGTCGTCAAGGCCGGCCGCGCGCCGGCCGGCATGAAGGCCGCCGCCTCACACACGGGCGCGCTGGCGGGCGAGGACATCGTCTTCGACGCCGCCATCCGCCGCGCCGGCATGCTGCGCGTGGACACGCTGAAGGATCTCTTCATCGCCGCGCAGAGGCTCGCGCGCTTTCGTGACAACCACAGCCGCGAGCTGATGGTCATGACCAATGGCGGCGGCGCGGGCGTGATGGTGGCCGACGCCGCCGCGCCGCTGGGCGTGACGCTGGCGCGCCCGGGCGAGGCGCTGATGAAGCGGCTCAACGCCGTGCTGCCGGCCAACTGGTCGCACGGCAACCCGATCGACATCATTGGCGACGCGCCCGCGCAGCGCTACGTGGACACGCTCAAGGCCCTGTTCGACGCCCCCGAGGCGGGCGCGGTGCTGTTCGTGCACGCACCGACGGCCATCGTCTCCAGTGAAGCCATCGCCCGGGCATGCGCCCCACTGATCGCCGAGCACCGGGGCCGTGTGCTGAGCTGCTGGCTGGGCGGTGACACGGTGGCGCCGGCGCGCAGCGCTTTCGAAGAGGCCGGCATCGCGGGCTACGAGACGCCCGAGGAGGCCGTGCGCGCGTTCTCGCTGATGCAGACCTACCGGCGCAACCAGACGGCACTACGCCAGACGCCAAGCGCCGGCGCGAACGGCAAGCCGGACCTGGCACGGGCGCGCGCCATCATCGACGCCGCGCTGGGCGCTGGCCGTGAATGGCTGGACGAGATCGATGCCAAGGCACTGCTGGCTGCCTATGGCATCGCGGTCGTGCCGACGTTGCGCGCCGAAGCCTCGCCACAGGCCGCCGCCGAGGCCGCCCAGCGCATCGACGGGCCGGTGGTGCTGAAGGTGGAGTCCCCGGCCATCCTGCACAAGTCGGACGCGGGTGGCGTGCGCCTGGACCTGCGCGGCGAAGCCGCCGTGCGCCTGGCTGCGCGGGAGATGCTCGATCATCTGCAAGCCACGCGTCCGGAAGCCCACATCGAGGGATTCAGCGTGCAGGCCATGGTGCAACGGCCCCGCGCCCAGGAGCTCATCGTCGGCGCGCACGTGGATCAGATCTTCGGCCCGGTGCTGCTGTTCGGCCAGGGCGGCATCGCGGTGGAAGTGCTGGGCGACCGCGCCGTGGCGCTGCCGCCGTTGAACCGCGCGCTGGCACGCGAGCTGATCGACCGCACCCGGGTGGCCCGGCTGCTGGCCGGCTATCGCGGGCGGCCGCCGGCCCACATCGACGCCTTGTGCGACGCGCTGACCGCCGTCGGGCAGATGCTGGCCGATCTGCCCGAAATGGCCGAGCTGGACATCAACCCGCTGCTGGCCGACGAGCACGGCGTGCTCGCGCTGGATGCCCGCGTGCGCCTGTCGGCGTCGGCACCCTCCGGCATGGCACGCTTCGCCGTGCGCCCCTACCCGGCAGATCTGGTGCGAACTCTGCACTGCCAAGGCAGCACGCTGCTGATGCGGCCGATCCGGCCCGAGGACGAGGCATTGCACCGCGAGTTCCTGCAGGCCTGCAGCCCCGAAGACCTGCGCATGCGCTTCTTCCAGGCGCCGCACGCGCTGACGCATGACGACCTCGCCCGGATGACGCAGATCGACTACGAGCGCGAGATGGCGCTCGTCATCGTCGATGAGCAGGCCGCTGGCGGCCCCCGCACGCTCGGCGTGGCCCGTCTCGTGCGCGATCCCGACAACGTCGAGGCGGAGTTCGGCCTGCTCGTGCGCAGCGACCTGCAGCGCCGGGGCCTCGGCCGCCTGCTGATGCAGGCCCTGCTCGACTACGCCACCTCGCGCGGCACGCAGCGCGTCGTCGGCCACGTGCTGCGCGAGAACCGGGCGATGCTGAACCTGCTCAAACGCATGGGTTTTGACGTCAGGCCGGGCGGTGCCCAGCCGTCGGAGATCGTCCTCGTCAGCCGAGCCTCGGGCTGCAACGGCTCATGRCGACGGGCCAAGCGCCGCTCCTCAAGCCAGGCTGACAACCAGCGCCGCCTGCAGGATCTTGCGCCGCTTGACGGCCCACGCGACATCTCCGTCCAGTGCCTGTGCGAGCACGGCCGTGGGATGGCCGGCGGTCGCCAGCCCGGCGAACACAGGAATGTCGGCGCTGCGGGCCAGGCGCCCTGTCAGGGCGGCGGGCAGGTGCTGACATTCAACCGCATCGTAGAGACGGCTCAGCATGCGTGCCGTTGCATCGACCCGCCATGGGCTGCTGTGCTCGTCAAGCCCGGGCTGGACAAAGGACACATGGGCACCGAGCGCCGTCGCCGCCTGCGCGAATTCGCTCGCCTCGTCGTCCTCCGGGTGCGGCGACATCAGCGCCAGCCGCCTGCCCGTCAATGGCTTCATCTCCGAGGCCTGCGGCCTCAAGAGCACCCTCGCCTGCCGCAGCAAGGCAGCGGCATCGACGGGGTAGGACGAAGTGGCGCCAGCGGCACCTTGGCGAGCCTCGGAACACATGAGTGGCAGCGTATCGACGCCGAATGCGCGGCCATTGACCAAGGTCAAGCCGGCGGAGTCCGACTCGGTGTTGATCGGCTCCGTCACCGACGGTTCACGCAGTGTTACGCAGCGCTACCTAACGATTTGGCCTGTTGACACTTCATTGCCCGGGCCTGCCTAGCATCGATTTTTTCGATGCCACCCCAAGGGAGACCACCATGCACGCCAGTGCCCCGCATACCCCGATGACTACCGCACGCTGCAGCACCACCTTCGCCGCCAGCGGCGCGATCAACACCAACGTCGCACCGTCCAAGGGTCAGCGCATCGCTGACGAGCTGAAGCTGCTGGAGGCCGTGCTGGCGCCCAGGCGCCGCATCGTCCATGCCGGCGATGTGCTGTACCGGCCGGGCGAGCGGTTCGAGCAGCTGCACGTGCTGAACTCCGGCTGCTTCAAGCTGATCAGCCCGTCGGCCGAGGGCCACGAGCAGGTCGTCGGGCTGAAGTTCCGCGGCGACTGGCTCGGCTTCAGCGCCATCGCCAAGGGCAGCTACGCCTGCGAAGCCATTGCGATGGACACCGCCGAGGTCTGGACGCTGCGCTACGACGCACTGCTGAAGGCCTGCGCCGACCATCCCCGCCTGATGGCCACCGTGCACGAGGCCATGAGCGACGAAATCATGCGCGAACGCGAGGCGCTGACGGCCCTGTGCGCGCTGCCGGCCGCCGCGCGCGTGGTGACCTTTCTGCACAACTGGGCCGATTCCCTGGCCGCGCGTGGCCTCAGGACCGACCAGATCAGCCTGCGCCTGACGCGCGCCGAGATCGGCAACTACCTCGGCCTGACGCTGGAGACCGTCAGCCGCGTGCTGTCCAGGCTCGCGCGAGCGCGGCTCATCGCCTTTCACGAGAAGAGCCGGCGCGACATCTGCATTCCCGACTTCCCCGCACTGGCCGCCTTCATCGGTGGGCAGGCCGCTCCTGCCGGTCTGCACTAGGCGGCGCGTCGGCCTCGGCGGCCGCRCATCGATCCAGGGAGAAAAAAATGAATTCACCGCATCAGGACGCCGTCGCACCGCCTCTTCGCTTCGCCAGCGGGGGCTTCGGCCGGCACTTCGACCTCTGGCGGCGCCGGCTGGCGCCGACCGCTCCGCTGACCATGGCCGCGGCTTACGCGGCCTTTGGCCTTGCCTGGATCCTGCTGTCTGATGGACTGCTGGAAAAGCTGGCGCCCGACATCGCCACGCTGTCCGCCGTTGGCCAGGGCAAGGGCATCGCCTTCGTGCTGGCGACCAGCGCGCTGATCTATGTGATCACCCCCAGCCGGCAAGCCGAGGGCGAGGCGACCGGACCGGCGCGTCAGGGCGGACCGGTCAGCGTGCTCTGGGTGTTCGCCCTGCTGTCAGCCGCCATCGTGCTGGCAAGCCTGATGGGCTATGCCAGATCGACTCACATGTCGCATGAACAGCAGGTTGCGCAGTTGCGCCGCGAAGCCGAGCTGAAAGCCGAGATCGTCCAGGGCTGGATCGAGCGGCGCACGGAGGACGCACGCCGGCTTGCCACCGACCCCCAGTTGCGCACCAGCCTGCTGCGCTGGCGCCGCAGCCCCGATGAGGCATCGGCGGCAGAGATGAGGAAGGAACTGCTGTTGCTGCTGACTTCCACGCACTACGCCGACGCATTGCTGTTCGACGAACACGCCCGGCTGCTGCTGGCGCCGGACGGCGCCCCGCGGCATGTCGATGCGGCCATGTCGCATGGCGTGCGTTCGGCCCTGCAAGGCGGGCGGGTGTCTGGCGGCGACTTCCGGGCCGAGGTGGGCGACCCCGCCAGCCTGCAGTTCGACCTCTTCGTGCCACTGCCCAGCGCGGACGGCCGGCCCGGGACCGTCTTGCTGCTGCGCACAGCGCCGCGCCTCACGCTGCTGCCGCAGCTGACGCCGGGCTCCGCCAGTGACGCTCCCGAGACGCTGTTCTTCCGCCCCGCCGCACGGGATCTGCTGGCCTTGCGCATCGACGGCTCCGACACCCCGTTCGTCCCTCCGCGCAACTCCTCCCGCGCGGCGCTGACCGCCTTGTCCGGCGATCCGTCGCTGGCCGGTTCGCTCATGGACGGCCTGGATCGCGGCGAAGTTGCCCAGGCCGCGGTGGCGGCCCGGATTCGCAACTCCGGCTGGTATGTCGCCATCCAGGCGCCGCGCGATGCGCTGCTGGGCGGCAGCATCGCCGATGCGACGACGCTGGCCCTGGTGAACTTGCTGGCCGTGCTGGCCGCGGGCGCCTTCACCTACGCTGCGCTGAAGCGGCGCGAACTGCTGGCAGCCGCACGCATGGCGGTGGCAAGCCAGGACGAGGAGCGGGCCTGGAAGATCGCCGAGGCGATCGCCAACTGTTCGACCGACGTCATCTTCGCCAAGGATCTCGAGGGGCGCTACCTGTTCGTGAACCGCGCGCTGTGCCGGGCGCTGGGGCGCAGCTCGGAGCAACTGATCGGCTTCGATTCCACCGGTCTGTTCCCAGCCGAGCAGGTGCGTCAGCTGCTCAAAGACGACGCGGCAGCACTGCGGGCCGACAAGCCAGTCTGCGTCCAGACGTGCCTGACGATGCCCGATGGCGACCGCCTCTACGCCTGCACCAAGGGCAAGCTGGTCGACGACGAAGGCCGCACGCTGGGCATCTACAGCGTCTCCAGCGACATCACCGAGCGCCACGACATGCAGCAGCGCATGCGCCAGTGGGCCACGGTCTTCGAGGACATCCGCGACGGCGTCATCATCACCGACTCACGGGGCCGCATCCAATCGATCAACCACTCGTTCACGACCATCACCGGCTACAACGCGCAAGAGGCCATCGGCGCCAGCCTCAAGCTGCTGAAGTCCGGCCGGCACGACGCGGAGTTCTATCAGCGGATGTGGGCCGCGCTCGATGCCAGCGGGCACTGGCAGGGCGAGATCTGGAACCGCCGCAAGGGCGGCGAGGTCTATCCGGAATGGCTGACCATCAGCGCGGTGCGCGACGACGACGCGACGGTCACGCACTACGTCGGCGTGTTCACCGACATCAGCCGCCTCAAGCACAGCGAGGCCCAGACCGACTGGCTGGTCCACAACGACCCACTGACACGCCTGCCCAACCGCGTTCAACTGCAGAGGCGGCTCGAAGATGCGCTGGCCCGCTCGCACCGGCGCGAGAGCCGCGCGGCGCTGCTGGTCATCGATCTCGATGGCTTCAAGACGGTCAACGACGGCCTGGGGCACCCGGCCGGCGACGAATTGCTGGTCTGTGTGGCCGCGCGCCTGCAGGCGCGCCTGCGCCATGAGGACTTCCTGGGCCGGCTCGGCGGCGATGAGTTCCTGGTCATCCTCGAAGCCAACATGGACAGCACCAGCGTTGCCGTGCTCGCGCGCGGCCTGCTGGCGACCATCGCCGCGCCGATGGCGCTGTCGTGTGGGCAGGATGCCTACCTGACGGCCAGCATCGGCATCAGCATGTTCCCCGACGAAGGCAATCCCACCGCGGTCGAGTTGCTGCGTGACGCGGATGCGGCGATGAATCGCGCCAAGGAATTGGGCCGCAACCAGTTCTGCTTCTATACGGATGACATGAATGCCGAGGCCCGGACCAAGCTGGACCTGGAAGCCGCACTGAGCCGCGCCATCGAACGCGACGAGCTGCAGCTGCACTACCAGCCCAAGGTGGATGCCAGCAGCGGCGAGGTCGTCGGCGCCGAGGCCTTGCTGCGCTGGCAGCGCAGCGGCATCGGCCTGGTGCCACCGAGCCAGTTCATCCCCGTGGCCGAGCAGAGCAGCCTGATCCTGGCCATCGGCGGCTGGGTCATCGACGCGGCATGCCGCCAGATCCGCGCCTGGATGGACGCCGGCCAGCCCGTGGTGCGCATAGCGGTCAACGTCGCTGCGCGGCAGTTCGCCGCCGGTGACCTGGACCAGGTGGTGGCCCGCGCCCTTCAGCGCCATCAGGTCGGCGCGCAGTGGCTGGAGATCGAGATCACCGAAGGCATGCTGATCACCGACCCCGGCGCTGCGATCGGCATGCTCAAGCGGATCAAGGCCCTCGGGGTCAAGCTGTCGCTGGACGACTTTGGCACCGGCTACTCCAGCCTGGCCTACCTGCAGCAGTTCCCGATCGATTCGCTGAAGATCGACCAGTCGTTCACGCGCCGCATCGGCGAGCAGCCCGACGGCGCAGCGCTGGTCGATGCCGTGATTGCACTGGCTCACCGGCTGCATCTGCGCGTGGTGGCCGAGGGCGTCGAAACCGCGCAGCAACGCGACTACCTGTGCGAGCGCGGCTGCGACGAGATGCAGGGGTATCACTTCGGCCGCCCGGCACCGGCCGAATCGCTCCAACACCTGTTGGCCACCGAAGCAATCGCGGCGAGCGTGCTTTGAAACACCACACCTCTTCGTGCCCCTGGCGCCCGCCTTTACCTTTACCCAGACAGCCGCAGCTGGCGGCCGGCGGAGCGGGAGCCGCTGCGCCGGGTCAGCCCGACGCCGTCGGCCTGCGGCGCGCCGCTCGGCTGCGCGCGACCTAGGCCAACAGCACGCGGGCCATCGCCTGCGCCAGCTGGCCGCGGCTGTAGGGCTTGGGCAGCAGTTCCCAGTCCGCCGGGGACTCGCGGTCGGCATCCAGCAGTTCGGCGGAGAAGCCCGACATCAACAGGATGGCCAGCTGCGGCAGCCGCTGCTGCGCGATGCGGGCGAGCTCGGTGCCGCGCATGCCGGCGCCCAATGCAATGTCGGTGAGCAGCAGGTCGAAATCGGCTTCAGGCGTCAGCAGTTGAAGCGCCTGCTCGGCACTGGAACAGACGCTGAACACGCAACCCAGGCTGGCCAGGAAGTGCTGCGCCACGGCACGCACCTCGGCGTCGTCTTCGACCACCAGCACTTTCAGCCCCGCGGGCACCGTGTGCCCGACGTGGTCGCCGTCCTGGGCCCCCGTCTGGGCATCGTGCGGCACCGGCAGATACAGGCTGATCGTCGTGCCAAGGCCGGCCGTGCTGTCCAGCGCGACGGCGCCCTGCGACTGCTTGACGAAGCCATAGACGGCACTCAGGCCCAGGCCCGTGCCGCGGCCGGCCTGTTTGGTCGTGAAGAAGGGCTCGAAGGCACGCTCCTTGACGGCCTCCGGCATGCCCGTGCCGGTGTCGGTGACGGCGATGCGGACGAACCGGCCTTCGCCGAGCTCGTCCTGCAGGCCCGCCGGCAGCATGCCCGCGGCCGCCGCGGAAAACCGCAGATCGCCGCCGTCGAGCATCGCGTCGCGCGCATTGATCGCGATGTTGAGCAGGGCAGCTTCCAACTGGCCCGCGTCGGCCAGGGCCAGGGGGCAGTCCGGCGCGACATCGACGCTGATGCGGATGCGCTGGTCCAATGTGCGGCGCAGCATGTCCGACAGCGGGTGCAGCAGGCCATGCACGTCGACCGCGCTGGGCTGCAGCACCTGGCGGCGCGAGAAGGCCAGCAGCTTGCCGGTCAGCTCCGCGCCGCGCTTGGATGCGCGCATCGCGGCGCTCACCAGTTGCAGGGCGCCACCGTCCTGCGCCAGTGCCGGCAGCTCCTCCAGCACCTGCAGATTGCCTTGGATGACGGTCAGCAGGTTGTTGAAGTCGTGGGCAATGCCGCCCGTCAGCTGGCCAACACTTTCGAGGCGTTGGGCATGGCTCAGCGCCTCCTCGGTCTGCGCCCGCTGCAGGCAGGTGACCAGCAGATTGGCCAGTGACTCCAGGAAGCGCTGTTCATCGTCGCCGAACCGCTTCGACTGGCGAGAACGAACCTTCAAGGCGCCAATGACGCGACCGCGGTCCAGCAGCGGCACCGCCAATGCGCTGACCAACCCTGCCGCGAGATAGTCGGGGGGCACCGCATAGCGTTGTTCTGCGCGGAAATCCTCGATCACGACCGATTGCCCCTGGCTCAGCACGACGCCCAGCGGCGTGTCGCCGCGATTGGGCACGATGCAACCCAGCGACTCGCCGGCGATCAGGCCCACGCCCCCGGCGACGCGCAGTTCAAGCCGGTTGCTTTCCAGCAGGAACACCAGCGCCATCTCGACTTCCAGCGCCTCGGCGGCGATGGCCGGTACCTGCTGCAACAGCTGCTGCGGATCGCGTGCGTCGACGGCCAGGCGGCCCAGCTGCGCCAGATGCTCGCTATAGCGCGCCCGCTGCAACGCCTGTTTGACGCGCGGATAGCCACCGATGCCGCGGATCGCGGCAACCACGAAGGGCAGGCCGTGGTCTTGCAAAGGGCTCAGCGCGATTTCCACCATCACCTCGCTGCCGTCGCGCCGCCGGGCCACCAGCTCCATCTGCGTGCCCATCGGCCGAGCGCGCGGCGCGTGACCGTAGGCCTGCCGGTATGACGCGTGGCGAGGGCGAATGCTGTCGGGCACCAGTTCGTCCACGCTCGTGCCGACGAGCTCCTCCATCGAGTACCCCAGCAGCGCCGCCGCCGCGGGGTTGGCTCGGGCGATCAGGCCTGCGGCGTCCACCAGCAGCAGGGCGTCCGGATAGGCGGAAAACAGCGAGCGGTAGACGGTCAGGTCATCGACGGGCTGCGGCGTCGGCTGGTTGGCGGGAGGCGTTCCAACCATCAGGTTTTAGCCCGTGCGGAGCCGATGGGCGGAACGAAGATGTAGCCGGCGCCGCGGACCGACTTGATGATCTGTGGATTCTCCGCGTCGACTTCCAGCTTCTTGCGCAGGCGTCCGATCTGCACGTCGATCGTGCGGTCAAAGGGCGCAGCTTCGCGGCCCCGCGTCTGTTCAAGCAGAAAGTCGCGGGACAGCACGCGACCCGCATGCTGGGCCAGGGCCGCGAGGAGGGAGAACTCGCCGCTGGTGAGCCGCACCTCTGCGCCGTTCGGATCGTCAAGGCGCCGGGCGCCCAGGTCGAGCTGCCAGCCGAGAAATGTCAGGTGCTCGCCACCCGAGGCACTGGCCACCTGCCGGGGCGCCTGCCCGCTGGCCGGCTGGCCGGAGGCCAACGGGTGCGGCTCCATGCGCCGCAACACGGCCTTGATGCGCGCGACCAGCTCGCGCAGGTCGAAAGGCTTGGTGACGTAGTCATCGGCGCCAACTTCCAGGCCCACGACCTTGTCGACCGAGTCCCCGCGGCCGGTGATGATGACCAGGCCGCAGCGCCAGTGCTCGCGCAGCTGCCGTGCGATGGCGAAGCCGTCCTCTCCGGGCAGGCCCAGATCCAGCAGCACCAGCTCGGGCGGATCGCTGGCCATCAGCTCCATCAGCGCACGGCCCGAATGCAATTGCGTCGTGCGAAAGCCGTGCCCAGGCAGATAGCGGCCGAGCAGCTCGGTGATCGCTGTTTCGTCATCGACAACGGCAATATGCTGAAGCGTCACAGCGTCGGCGCACCTGAAGCGTTATGGGGATGGCAAGGATTCTGGCACCGATCGGTGCCACGAAATCATTGTGCAAGGCCGCTGGCGCCCCGCGACCCCTCGCCCGGCTAGCGCCCGCTCAGCACGCGCGCAGGCAGCATGACGATGGCACGCAGCAGCCCGAAGGCGCCGTCGACGGCGATGCCCAGCAACCTGAAGGGCAGCGTGATCAGCCAGACCAGCGGCCACAACAGCAGCGCCAGAATGGCCAACGGCCAGCAGATCACGAACAGGATGCACCAGAGCAGGAAGCTGAACATCGCGGACTCCTTCTTACTTGACCGGCTGACTGATGCCGGGCTTCAGGTATTTATCCAAGAACTCGACCATGCGGCGGTTGGCCTCCAGCGTGTTCTTCTTCTTGGAGAAGCCGTGGCCCTCGTCGTCGAACACGAGATAGTCCACCGGCACATTGTTCTTCTTGACCGCCGCGACGATGTCGTCGCTCTCGGGCTTGATGACGCGCGGGTCGTTGGCGCCCTGGATGACCATCAGCGGCTTCTTGATCTCGCTGGCATGGAACAGCGGTGACGTGGCCATCAGGCGCTCACGGTCCTTCACCGGGTCGCCCACTTCCTGATAGAGAGCCAGGCGGAAGCTCTCCCAATAGGGCGGAATGCTTTCCAGCGTGCGGATCCAGTTGGCGACGCCGAAGATGTCGATGCCGACCTTGAAGGCCTCGGGGCGGAAGGCCATGGCCGACAGCACCATGTAGCCGCCATAGCTGCCGCCGACGATGCCGATGCGCTCGGGGTCGATGACGCCCGTGCCGGCCAGGAAGGTCTTGGCCTCGATGCAGTCCCACAGCGGCTCGCGGCCATGCTTGCCGTCGTCAGCCGTGAAGAAGCTCTTGCCATAGCCCGAGCTGCCGCGGTTGTTGATGCCCAGCACCGCATAGCCGTTGTTGACAAAGTACTGCATCAGCGCCGAGTAGCCGCGCTTGGTCTGGCCGCCGGGGCCGCCATGCACCCAGACGATGGCCGGCACCTTGTGGGTTGGCGAGGCTTCCTTGGGCAGCATGTAGACCGACGGGACGACCATGCCGTCGAAGCTCTTGAAGCGGGCGATGGAGGCGTCCACCAGCTCGGCCGGGTCGATGTCCTTGGACAGGCTCTGCGTCAGCTGCTTCGGCGCGGCGTTGGAGCCGACCTCGGCGACGAACAGGTTGTTGGGCGAGCGGTCGCCGTTCACGTAGAAGGCCATGCGCTTGCCGCTGCGGGAGAAGGTCACGCCGCGCACGTCGCCGCCGGGTAGCTGGGGCAGCGCCATCGGCTTTCCGTCGCGGTACAGGCGCAGCGCGATGCTGGCGTCGGCATTGATGCCGGTGATGCGGTAGCGGCCGTCCTTGGAGAAGGCCGTGTAGTCCACGTCCCAATCGGCCTTCTCGATCTCGCGGGTCGCGCCGCTGGCCAGGTCGTAGCCGATGACGCGGGTGAACTCGCCGCCGTCGTTGCTGGTCATCAGCAGCTCGCGGCTGTCGGGCGTGAAGTCCTGCGGCGTGTAGTTGGCCACGCCCTGGTGCTTGGTGATGTGCTTGACCTCGCCACTCTTCAGGTCGACCAGGTGCACGTCGGAGTCGGCCGTCGTGTTGATCTTGCCCACCGCCAGCCAGCGGCCGTCGCGGCTGATGTCGCTCAACTCCCAGCCGGCCTCGTTCTTGAAGACCAGCGTGCGGGCATAGGTCTTGGCATCCAAACGGTAGAGGTCGAAGAAGCGCGGATCGCGCTCGTTGGTCGTCACGTAGAAGGCCGTGTCGTCGCCGCTCCAGCCGGCGAACGAGGCCTTGAGCTTGTCGCCCGGCGTCAGGTCCTTCTCGCTGCCGTCGAGCTCACGCACATAGAGATGGTTGAGCTCGTTGCCGGCCTGGTCGCGGGTGTAGAGGAAGCGGTCATCGCCCGGGAAGAAGCCCACCGCGTAGTGACTGTCGGTCTTGGAATTCGTCAGCTGGACCGGCTTGCCGCCGCCCACCGGCATCGCATAGACGTTGAAGATGCCCGTCTCGTTGCTGTGGAAGAGGATGCGGCTCTCGTCGGCCGAGAAGCTGGCGCCACCGATGTTCACGGTGGCCATGAACTGCTCGATGGTGTAGCGCTTGGCGGGCTTGGGCGCCTTGGCGACTGCGGCCGGCTTGTCGGCGGCAACAGCGGCCTGGGACGCGCCAGCCAGCAAGGCCAGGGAAGCGACGAGGGACAGCAGGGGTCGGCTCATGGAGTCTCCGTTGAAATGAGTGGGCAGACTCTAGCCAGCCGCCCCGCCGTCCCCCATCAGGGTTGTGACGAAGCGGCGGAATCGGGGGACAGGCGGTTCAAGGCGACGCTGGGCCGTTCCCGAGTCGCCTTGACCCCCTCGGGGGGCGGGCGGGCTTCAGGCCAGCCCTGGGGGCACCATCAAATGCGTTGATGGCCCGCGACATAGCAGGCCGCGAGGTTGCGCTCGTCGGCCAGCGTCATCCACGCAAAGACACGCTCGTGCAGCTCGCGCGCCACCGCGTCGCGCGCCTCGGCGACCGGGCCTTGCGCCCAGTCCCACACGCAGATGTCGGCCGTCTGCCCCACCGACAGGCCGCCGATCTCGCCACCCAGCTGCAGCGCCTCGGCCGCGCCACGCGTGGCGGCATGCAGGGCCATCCATGCGGTCATGCGCTCGCCGCGCAGGGCCTGCACCTTGTAGGCATCGAGCATGTTGCGTGGCAGGCTGAGCGTCGTACCACCACCGACGTCAGAAGCCAGGCTGATGTTGAAGGCCGCACCCGGCCAGTCGAACAGGCCGCTGCCCAGGAACAGATTGCTCGACGGGCAATGCGCCACCTGGGCGCCACGGTCAGCGATGACGACGCGGTCGTGCGGGTCCAGATAAATGCCATGGGCCAGCACCGAGCGCTCGTGCACGAGGCCGACGCGCTCATACACATCCAGGTAGCTGCGCGCATCCGGGAACAGCTCCGCCACCCAGGCGACCTCGGCGCGGTTCTCGGCGACGTGGGTCTGCATATAGAGGCTGGCATCGGCGCGGCACAGCGCGCCGGCCATTGCCAGTTGCTCGGGCGTGCTGGTCGGCGCAAAGCGCACCGTCACGGCGTACGCCAGGCGGTCGCGGCCATGGAAGCGGGCGATGAGGTCGACGCAATCCTTCTCGGCCTGAACGACGTCGTCCCGCAGCCCGTCCGGCGCATGGCGGTCCATCAACACCTTGCCGGTGATGAGGCGCATGCCGCGTGCCGCGGCGCTGTCGAACAGGGCCTCGGCCGATACCTTGTGCACGGTCGGGAAGACGACGGCCGAGGTCGTGCCGCTGGCCAGCAGCGCGTCCAGGAAGACCTCGGCCCCTGCGCGGCTGCGCGCCGGGTCGGCAAAGGTGCACTCGCTGGGGAAGGTGTAGCGCTTGAGCCAGTCCAGCAGCTCGGTGCCGTAGGAGCCGATGACCTCCAGCTGCGGGCAGTGGACGTGGGTGTCGATGAACCCCGGCAGCACCAGCTTTCCGGCATGGTCCTTGCGCGCCCAACCGGCATCCGGCTCGGCGGCCTGCCTCCCGACGATGCGGCCGTCCTCGATCAGCAGCCAGTGGTCGCGGTCAAAGCGCACCGCCGGTGGCTCGGTGTCGCCCCAGCGTGGTGCAGCCGTGAAATCCAGCAGATCGCCCCGCAGGGCCCATCGGCGTGGACTGTCGACGAATTTTTCCTGGTTAGTAAAACTCATATGGCAATTCTGAGGCAACGCTCGACAATCGAGGCCAGCATGAATACCCGACCCATCCGTTTTTTCCACCGCGGCGAGGTCGTCGAGGTCCAGAACCTGCCTCCGACGACCACCGTGCTGCAATACCTGCGCGAGCATGCCGGCTGTACCGGCACCAAGGAAGGCTGTGCCGAGGGCGACTGCGGCGCCTGCACCGTCATCCAGGGCGAGCTGGGTGCCGACGGCCAGCTGGAACTGCGCAACGTCAACGCCTGCACCCAGTTCCTGCCGACGCTCGACGGCCGCGCGCTGCTGACGGTGGAAGACCTGGGCGGCCCGCAGCGGCTCAACCCCGCCCAGCAGGCCATGGTGGACTGCCATGGCTCCCAGTGCGGCTTCTGCACCCCCGGCTTCGTCATGAGCCTGACGGCTTGTTATGAAACCCACCAAGCCGCCGGCACCAAGCCCACCCGCCAGCAACTGGCCGATGCGCTGGCCGGCAACCTCTGCCGCTGCACGGGCTACCGGCCCATCCTGGATGCCGGCGAACAGATGTTCGACGCGCCCGCCCGCTGCCTGGACCGTGCGCCCATCGCTGAGGCTCTGCAGACCCTGGCCGCCGACGAGCCGCTGGACTATGGCCACGCCGGCGCCCGCTTCCATGCACCGCAAAGCATCCACGACCTGGCCCTGCTGCGCGAGACCTATCCGCAGGCGACGCTGCTGGCCGGGTCGACCGACGTGGGCCTGTGGGTGAACAAGCAGTTCCGCGACCTGGGGGACGTCATCTACACCGGCCGTGTCGCGGCGCTGCGCGAGATCCGCAACGACGGTACCGGCCTGTGGATCGGTGCCGCCGCTTCGCTGGAAGACAGCTGGGCCGCGCTGACCACCGCCGTGCCCCGCCTGCGCGAGCTGTGGCTGCGCTTCGCGTCGCCGCCGGTGCGCCATGCCGGCACGCTGGGCGGCAACATCGCCAATGGCTCGCCCATCGGCGACGGTGCGCCGGCCCTGATCGCCCTGGGCGCCGACATCATCCTGCGCCGCGGCTCGCAGCAGCGCCGCCTCAAACTGCAGGACTTCTATCTCGACTACATGAAGAAAGACCTGCAGCCCGGCGAGTTCGTCGAGGCACTGCATGTCCCCCTGCCCTCGCCCGACTGGCGCTTCAGCGCGCACAAGATCGCCAAGCGCCATGACAGCGACATCTCGGCCGTCTGCGCCGTGCTGGCGATCAGGCTGGATGCCGGCGCCGTGCAGGAGGCGCGCTTCGCGTTCGGTGGCATGGCCGCCATCGTCAAGCGCGCCGCCGCGGCGGAAGCCGCCGTCGTCGGCCAGCCCTGGAGCGAAGCCACTGCCAAGGCTGCAGCCGCCGCGCTGCCGCAGGACTTCAAGCCCATGACCGACATGCGCGCCAGCGCTGACTACCGGCTCAAGGTGGCGCAGAACCTTTTCATCAAGCTGTGGCTGGAAACCGTCGGCGCTGTGCCGGTCGGCGTCTGGCCGTCGATGCAGGAGGTGCCGGCATGAACAAGCCTGAAGCCTTGATTGAGTTGCAGCCGGTCGTCGGCAAGTCGCTGCCGCACGAGTCGGCGCACCTGCACGTCAGCGGTGCGGCACCCTACATCGACGACCTGCCCGAGCCCGCCGGCACGCTGCATGCGGCGCTCGGCCTGTCGCCCATCGCGCATGGCAAGCTGCTGGGCGTCGACCTCGAACGCATCCGCCGCATGCCCGGCGTCGTCGCAGTGCTCAGCGCGGCCGACATTGCCGGCGAGAACAACTGCGGCCCATTGCTGCATGACGACCCCATCCTGGCGGCGGACGAGCTGCGCTATGTGGGCCAGCCGGTGTTCGCCGTCATCGCGACCCACCGCGAACTGGCGCGCCGCGCGGCGGGGCTGGCCAGACAGGTCATCCAGGCCGAGCCGCTGCCGCCGCTGCTGACGGCACTGCAAGCGCATGCCGCCGGCCAGTACGTGCTGGCGCCTGCGCACCTGACGCGCGGCGAGCCGGCCGAACAGCTCGCCAGCGCACCGCACCGGCTGCAGGGAAGCTGGAGCCTGGGCGGCCAGGAGCAGTTCTATCTGGAGGGCCAGATCAGCCTGGCCGTGCCGCAGGAGGGCGGCGACGCCTTGCTCGTGCACTGCTCGACCCAACACCCGAGCGAGATGCAGCAGCTCGTGGCGCATTGCCTGGGCTGGCATGCGCATCGTGTCGTCGTGCAATGCCGGCGCATGGGTGGCGGCTTTGGCGGCAAGGAGAGCCAATCCGCTCTCTTCGCCTGCGTCGCGTCCATCGCTGCGCTGAAGCTGAAGAAACCCGTGAAGCTCCGCGTGGACCGCGACGACGATTTCCTCGTCACGGGACGCCGTCATGGCTTCGACTACCGATGGGATGTCGGCTTCGACGCTGACGGCCGCATCCTTGCCGTCGACATCGACCTGATCGCCAACGCCGGGCACAGCGCCGACCTTTCCGCCCCCGTGATGGCCCGCGCGCTCTGCCATTTCGACAACGCCTATTGGCTGCCGCATGTCGCCATGCACGGCTACTGCGCCAAGACCAACACGCAGAGCAACACGGCCTTCCGCGGCTTTGGCGGACCGCAGGGTGCCATTGCCATCGAGATGATCCTGGACGGTGTCGCCCGCCAGCTCGGATTGGACCCGGCCGAGGTGCGCCAGCGCAATTTCTACACCGCCGGCCAGGACATGACGCCCTATGGCCAGCAGGTCGAGGAACTGCACGCCCAACCGCTGACGGCGCAGCTGCTTGCCAGCAGCCGCTACGCCGAACGCCGCGCCGAGATCGCCGCCTTCAACGCCGCCAGCCCGGTGCTGAAAAAGGGCCTGGCCTTCACGCCGGTCAAGTTCGGCATCTCCTTCAACGTGGCCCACCTGAACCAGGCCGGCGCACTGGTGCATGTCTACACCGACGGCTCGGTGCTGGTGAACCACGGCGGCACGGAAATGGGCCAGGGCCTGAACACCAAGGTGGCCCAGGTCGTCGCGCATGAGTTGGGCCTGCCGTTGGCCAGCGTGCGCTGCTCGGCCACCGACACGAGCAAGGTCGCCAACACCTCCGCCACGGCCGCATCCACCGGCAGCGACCTGAACGGCAAGGCCGCGCAGGATGCCGCGCGCAAGATCAAGGGGCGGCTGGCCGCCGTCGCCGCCGAGCGCTTTGGCTGCGCCGCCGAGCTGGTCGCCTTTGATGGCGGCCAGGTCAGCGGCGGCGGCCAAAGCCTGCCCTTTGGCGAACTCGTCGCCGCGGCCTACCTGAAGCGCGTGCAGCTGTGGAGCGACGGCTTCTACGCCACGCCCGGCCTGCACTGGGACCGCAGCAAGCTGCAGGGCCACCCTTTCTATTACTACGCCTGGGGCGGCGCCGTCTGTGAGGCGCTGGTGGACACACTGACCGGCGAAAGCCGCATCACGCGCGCCGACATCTTGCACGACGTGGGCCAGAGCCTGAACCCGGCCATCGACATCGGCCAGATCGAGGGCGGCTTCATCCAGGGCATGGGCTGGCTGACGACGGAGGAGCTGGTCTGGCACCCCACGACGGGTTTGCTGACCACGCACGCGCCCAGCACCTACAAGATCCCGACCGCCAACGATTGCCCGCCGGAACTGCGTGTGGAGCTGTTCGGCGTGGCCAATGCCAGCGAAACCATCCACCGCAGCAAGGCCGTCGGCGAGCCGCCGCTGCTGCTGGGGTTTGCGGCCCTGCTGGCCATCAAGGACGCCTGCGCCGCCTGCGGCCCAGAGAATTGCGATCCGCCGCTGCAGGCGCCGGCCACGGCCGAGGCGGTGCTCAACGCGATCGACGCCGTCCGTTGAAGCTCGTCGCCGCCCTCACCGTCCTGCTGGCGCTCGGCAGTTGCGCCACTGCACCGCCGGCGCCCGACATCGTCAGCGTCGACAGCTGGGGCGGCAGTGCAGCGACATCCACGGCAGCGCCGCAGCAGATCACGCACATCACGATCCACCACCAGGGCGAGATCTGGAAGGACGGCGCCGACGTCGAGGCCTACTTGCGCCGGCTGCAGCAGTGGTCGCGCCTGACCAAGCGCTGGGCGGACATCCCCTACCACTACGTCATCGCGCCCGACGGCCGCATCTACGCGGCGCGGCCGCTGGCCCAGGCCGGCGACACCAACACCGAGTACGACCCGCGCGGTCACGCCCTCGTCATGCTGGTCGGCAACTTCGAGGAACAGCAGCCCACGCCGGCCCAGCTCAACGCCGCCGTCGAGCTGACCGCGTGGCTGGCGCGCCAGCATCATCTCGGCCTGGACGCCATCGCCAGCCACAAGGACTACAGCCGGCAGACCGTCTGCCCGGGCAAGAATCTGTATGCCTACCTGGAATCCGGCTGGTTCAAGGCCGAGGTGGGCAAGCGCCTCTGATCAGCGGGTTTTCTGCGTGGCCGCCACGACGGCTGAGTGCGCGAGCTGACGTCGTGTGCCGTCAGCAGGTGCAGCACATGTGACGTGCGCTGACGGGGCGGCTGTTGGGGCGTGCTTCAATCGGCGCACAAAAAGCCGAAACGGGAGAGGACGACGTCATGAAACCATTGCTTTTGACCGCTGCACTGCTGGCGGCAGGCTGCAGCACCGCGTCGCCCCTGYGTCAATCGCAGGAAAGTTTCAACGCGGCTTACGGCGTGGTCGCTGGCAACACCGACACCATCGTCATTTCCAGTTCGCCGCCGTATGTGCAGATCACTGTGGTGGACAAGCGGACGTCGGAGGTTCACACGCGCTGCATCAACGCCTACGCTCTTCTCGGCGCCTTGGGACTTGAGCACGGCCTGCCGGTTGGCGCACACGCCGAAACGCTAAGGCTCGCACTGACCAACAAGGAGCGGCGTTTCGAATTCACCAAGCCGGAGGCCCTGGCCAGGCTGGCCATCAGCTACGCCGACGCCGAACTTGAAGTGATGCGGCAACGATTGGCGCCCTACAGCGACGCTGAACTTGCAACAGGATTCGGCGGCCAGGGAACGCTTCAGAGCTTGCTCGACGGCTCGCCTGCAGACCGCCCCCGGGCCTATCGCGACGCTGCGGCCTGTGTCCTGATCGACCGGGGTTTCTCGCCACGAATCGCTGATCGGACCGGAGCGCTGGTGATATACCGCTGACCGCGGCGTCCATCGTCAACGCGCGCGTTGCGTCGCGACCACCACCGCCTGGGTGCGCGAGTTCACGCCCAGGGCCCTCAGCACCGCGGCCACATGGTCCTTCACGGTGTCCACGCTGACACCCAGCTCGCGGGCGATCAGCTTGTTGGACAGGCCTTGCGTAAGCAGATGCAGCACATGCTTCTGGCGCGGCGTCAGCGGCAGCTCCGCCCAGTCGCCTGGCGCGGGGCCAGCCGAGGCCGGTGAGGCTGCAACGGGTTCAGCCGCACGCTTGAGCGGCGGCACATAGGTGCCACCGGCCAGCACCAGGTGCAGGGCCTGGACCAAGGTATTCAGGTCGCTGCGTTCGGGCACATAGCCCATGGCGCCGGCACCCAGAGCCTGCAGGGCCTCCTCGGTGTCGTCGCTGCCGGAGATGACGACGACCGGCAGCAGCAGGTGCTCGCCGTGGATCTGCTGCAGCAGCTCGAAGCCACCATCGATGCGCAGGTCCAGCAGCACGAGCCGGGGGATGGCCTGGCCCAGCGCGTCGCGCGCGGCGGCGACAGTGTCCACGCCCTGCACCTGCGCCCCGGCGAAATGCTGCTCGATCAGGCCGGTGAGCGCGGCGCGCACCATCGGAAAAGCATCGACCAGCAAAACCTTCATCACCCCTCCTCGTTGAACCGCGGCGGCATGATATTCAACGCAGGGCCGCGGCGAGCAGGGGTTTGGCCCAGGCGGGCACGCTGCGCAGCGGTGCATGGGCAACGACCCGGCCCAACTGCATCTGCAACAGCAGCACGGGCTGGGGCCGGCGGCCGGCGCGCGGGTCGGCCTCGAAGCTGTTGTCATAAAGGCGCAGGCTGGCCAGGTGAGGCATCAGCTTGACGAGATTGCCGCGGCTGGCGTCAAAGCGCTCGCGCACCTTGGCCTCGGGAATGTCGTGCCCACCCGCGGCCACGCGTGCCTGGATGCGGCGCAGGTGCAGTTCAGGCGTGGCAAGGCCGGCGTACCAGACATGCACCTGGGCACCACCCCGTGCGCCGTCCAGCAGCAACTGGGTCATGCTGGTGCCGCCCAGCGTCGTCTCGAAGGCGTAGGTCAGGCTTTCGGCCAGCGCCTTCTCCAGGCCGCGTCGGCCCAGCGTCCACGCCAGGCCGTTGGCCTGTTCGGCGGACAGGCTGGGCTGCTGCTCACGCAAGCGCGCGGCGGCGATGTCGGGATTGAAGAACTCGGCCCCGCTGGCCTGGATGGCCGCGCCGCCGAGGGAACTCTTGCCAGCGCCATTGACGCCGGCGAGCACGTAGAGGCGTGCCGGCAATTCAGCAGTCCGTTCCGGACACAGGCACCGGGCCGAGCGCCGGGCCGCTCCCAAGCCGGCCCGTCAGGCGATGTGCTTGCCGGTCAATCCGGCAAGCATCGCCGTCCCCGCGGGGGACCGACCAGGTTGGCCCGCGTCCAGCGAGGCCAAACTGGGCGAGGGGCCGTCTCATTCAGGCGGCCTTGCGAACGGGTTTGCGCGGCTTGGCGGCCTTCACGGCCACGGCGCCGATGGCCTCGGGYGTCATCGCGAAGGCATCGGCCAGCGCTTCGCCCTGGTCCTGCATGCGCGCCAGCATCGCGTCGAACTCGCCGCCTAATGCACCCAGATCGGGCTCGGCGGCACGCTGCATTTCGCGGTAGCGCTCGACCGACATCAGCACGAAGGCGGGCTGGTCATGCTTGGTGATCAGCACCGCGCCATGGGCCRCGACCGTGCGGCCGACTTTCTGGATACCCGCCACGAGCTGGGTGGCCGACACGCTGGGCAGCTGGTCGGCCAGGGCTTGTTCGAGGACTGCAGACATGATGAGGCTCCCGACTGGCATGGCCGCATTTTGCCTATTTTGGGGAAAATAGGAAATTTAGGGGATTGCGGGAGGCCGAAAATCAGTGCGCTTCTTCCCAGTTCGCGCCAACACCCACCTCGGCCAGCAGCGGCACCTTGAACTCGGCCACGCCGGCCATCAGGCGTGGCACCTCGGTGCGCATCCAGTCCAGTTCGACCTCGGGCACCTCGAAAACCAGTTCGTCGTGCACCTGCATGATGATCCTGGACTGCTTGCCGGCACTGTCCAGTTCCGCCTGCACGGCCAGCATGGCCAGCTTGATCAGGTCGGCCGCCGTGCCCTGCATGGGCGCGTTGATGGCCTGGCGCTCGGCACCGGCGCGGCGCGGGCCATTGCCGCCGCGGATCTCGGGCAGGTAGATGCGCCGGCCGAACAGCGTCGACACATAGCCGAGTTCGGCTGCGCTCGCCTTGGTCTCGTCCATGTACTTCTTGACGCCGGCAAAGCGGGTGAAATAGCGCTCGATGTAGTCCTTGGCCGCTTTCTGCTCGATGCCCAGCGCCGAGGCCAGGCCGAAGGCGCCCATGCCGTAGATGAGACCGAAGTTGATGGTCTTGGCGTAGCGGCGCTGCTCACTGGATACGTCGCCCAGCGCGACGCCGAACACCTCGCTGGCCGTCGCCTTGTGCACGTCCTGCCCTTCCTGGAAGGCGCGCAGCAGCCCCGGGTCCTCGCTGATGTGGGCCATGATGCGCAACTCGATCTGCGAATAGTCGGCGCTGACGATGCTGTAGCCCACGGGCGCAACGAAGGCCTCGCGCACGCGCCGGCCTTCCGCCGTGCGGATGGGAATGTTCTGCAGATTGGGCTCGTTGCTGGACAGCCGCCCGGTCACGGCCACGGCCTGCGCATAGTTGGTGTGCACGCGGCCGGTGTGGGCGTTGATCTGCAGCGGCAGCTTGTCGGTGTAGGTGCTCTTGAGCTTGGACAGGCCGCGGTATTCCAGGATCTTGGCCGGCAGCGGGAAGTCGGCGGCGAGTTCGGTCAATACCTCTTCGTCGGTGGATGGCGCGCCGGTGGCGGTCTTCTTCACGACCGGCAGGCCCAGCTTGGTGAACAGGATGTCGCCGATCTGCTTCGGTGAGCCGATGTTGAAGGGCTGGCCGGCGATCTCGTAGCACTGCTGCTCCAGCAGCACCAGGCGTTGGCCGATCTCATGGCTTTGCAGCTTCAGCCGTTCGGAGTCGATCAGCACGCCATTGCGCTCGACGCGGGCCAGCAGGTCGGCCGTGGGCATTTCGATGTCGCGGTAGATGTGCGTCATGCCAGCGTCGGCCTCGATCTGCGGCCACAGCACGCTGTGCAGATGCAGGCACATCTCGGAATCCTCACCCGAGTAGGTCGTGGCCTTGGCCACATCGACCTGCGCGAACGGGATCTGGTGCGCGCCCTTGCCGCACAGGTCCTCGTAGCTCAGGCCCTTGCGGCCCAGGTGGCGCTCGGCGAGCGCTTCCAGGTTGTGGGTCTTGTGGGCCTCCAGTACATAGCTCTGCAGCAGCGTGTCGTGCTGCACGCCCGCAAGCGCGATGCCATGGTTGAGCAACACATGACGGTCGTACTTCAGGTTCTGGCCGATCTTCTTGGCCGATGCGTCCTCCAGCCAGGGCTTGAGCCGCGCCAGCACGGCGTCCAGTGGCAGTTGCTCGGGCGCGTCCGGGCCGCCGTGGGCCAGCGGGATGTAGGCCGCCTCGCCGGGCTTGTCGGCGAAGGAGATGCCGACGATGCGGGCGGCCATCGGGTCCAACGAATCGGTCTCGGTGTCCAGCGCGCACAGCGGCGCGGCGTGCAGGCGGATGAGCCAGGCTTCCAGCTGCTCGAAACTCAGGATGGTTTCGTACTGGCGGGCAACCTCGGCCGCGCCGGCGGGCGGTTCCGGTTCGTCGAACAGGCCCGGGTTGGCCACCGGTGCCGCCTTGGGCTTGGCCACCACCGCGGTGCCGGTCAGTTCCTCCAGCCAGGCCTTGAAGCCGTTGCGCACGTAGAACTCGCCCAAACGCGCCTTGTCCGGCTCGCGGAAAGCCAGCTCCTCCAGCTTGGGCCAGCCCGGCACATGCTCGGCGAGCTCGCAATCCAGCTTCACGGTGACCAGCTTGCGACCCATGGGCAGCCAGTCCAGCGCGGCGCGCAGGTTCTCGCCGGCCTTGCCCTTGACCGTGGGCGCAGCGGCGATGACGCCGTCCAGCGAGCCGTATTCGGACACCCACTTCGCCGCGGTCTTGGGGCCGACGCCGGTCACGCCAGGCACGTTGTCCACGGTGTCGCCCATCAGCGTCAGGTAGTCGATGATGCGATTGGGCGGCACGCCGAACTTCTCCAGCACGCCGGCCTCGTCCAGCCTCTCGTTGCTCATCGTGTTGATGAGCTCGACGTCGGCGTTGACCAACTGGGCCAGGTCCTTGTCGCCGGTCGACACGATGACGCGATGGCCCTCCTGGGCCGCAATGCAGCACAGCGTGCCGATGACGTCGTCGGCCTCCACGTTCGGCACCGTCAGCGTGGGCCAGCCCAGCAGCTTGACGACCTCGTGGATGGGCTCGATCTGCGCGCGCAGCTCAGGCGGCATGGGCGAGCGTTGGGCCTTGTATTCGGGATACCAGTCGTCGCGGAAGGTCTTGCCCGGCGCATCGAACACGCAGACGGCGTGGGCCGCGCCGATGTCGCTCTGCAGTTTTTTCAGCATGGCCACCATGCCACGCACCGCCCCGGTGGGCTGGCCCTCGGGGCCGCGCAGGTCGGGCATGGCATGGAAGGCGCGATACAGATAGCTGGAGCCGTCGACMAGCAGCAGGATGGGTTTACTCATGGCGACGGATTGTCCGGCAGCCCGCCACCTAGAATCGGCAGCATGTTGCGCCTTGCCGTACCCCTGCTGCTCGCTGCCCTGTGTGGCGGCGCCCTCGCTGACCCGCCGCCAGAACCCAAGGTCGAGCGCACCGTGGCCGAGGACGACCAGGTCCGCATCGAGGAGCTGAAGGTGCGCGGCGAGGCCAAGAAGGTCACGGTCAAGAACAAGCTGACCAAGGCCCCGGACTACGAAATCGTCGTCAACGACGCCGGCCGCGAATCGGCCGGCGGCACGGGCACGGGCATGCCCAAGAGCGGCTCGGGCGCGCGGGTCTGGCGAGTTCTCAAATTCTGATCGCAAGCGGCCCTCGGGGTCGCTTTCTGGACCCATGGCCGTTTTCACCGAAGTCAGCCCGGCGCAGGCGCAAGCCCTGCTAGACCATCTCGCCCTCGGGCAACTCAGCTCGCTGCGCGGCATCGGCGCGGGCATCGAGAACACGAACTACTTCGTCGATTGCCAGGATGCCAATCAAGGTGGCCACTATGTCCTGACGCTGTTCGAGCGCCTGACGGCCGAGCAACTGCCCTTCTACCTGCGCCTGATGCAGCACCTGGCCCAGCGCGGCGTGCCGGTCCCTGAACCGCACGCGGACGCCGCCGGCGAGATCCTCTTCGAGGTGGCGGGCAAGCCCGCGGCCATCGTCGACCGCCTGCATGGCGGCCACCAGCTGGCACCCGACGCCTTCCATTGCAGCCAGGTGGGTGCCACGCTGGCGCGCATGCATCTGGCGGCCCAGGATTTCCCGCTCCACCAGCCCAATCTGCGCGGCCTGGCCTGGTGGCGCGAGGTGGTGCCGCAGCTCCTGCCTTTTCTGAGCGGCCCCGAAGCCGAGCTGCTGCAAAGCGAGCTGGCCTACCAGGAACAGCTCGCCGCGTCGCAGGACTATGCCCAGCTCGCGCGCGGCCCCATCCACGCCGACCTGTTCCGCGACAACGTCATGTTCGAGCCCGGCGAAGGCCCCGGCCGCGAGCGCCTGACGGGCTTCTTCGACTTCTACTTCGCCGGCGTCGACACCTGGCTGTTCGACCTCGCCGTCTGCCTGAACGACTGGTGCATCGACCTGACCGACGGCCGCCTCATCGAGGAGCGCGCCGCCGTGTTCGTCGCCGCCTACGAGAGCGAGCGGCCGTTGTCCGGCGCCGAGCATCGCCTGCTGCCGGCCCTGCTGCGCGCGGCGGCACTGCGCTTCTGGGTGTCGCGCCTCTTTGACCTTCACTTGCCGCGTGAGGCCTCGCTGCTCAAGGCCCACGACCCACGCCACTTCGAGCGCGTGCTGCGCGAGCGCATCGCCAAGCCCTGGCACGCACTGCACGGCGGGGTCGGCGAATGACGATGCAACTGCACTTGCAGCAGGTGCCGGCCGGCAACGGGCGGCTCTGGATACGCCATGGTTTCAAGATCTTCAGGCGCCAGCCACTGGCCTTCTCGGGCCTGCTCGGCCTGGCGCTGCTGGTTTCCATGCTGCTGAGCGCGCTGCCCTTCGTCGGCCCCATGCTGGGCCTGATGGCCATTCCGGTCTGTTCGCTGGGCTTCATGCTGGCCACGCATCTGGCGCTGCAGCGCAAGATGCCCCATGTGGACGTCTTTATCGCTCCCTTCCGGCTGACGCCTGAACGGCGCCGCCACCAGTTCGTGCTGTGCGCGGGCTTTGCGCTGGTCATGCTGCTGATCCTGCTGCTGGCCGACCAGATCGACGGCGAGGTCACCCACGAGCTGATGGAGTTGATGAAGCGCGACGCGAACGCCGACGCGATCGCCGCCATCGCGGCCGACCCGCGGCTGATCTGGGGCTTCATGGTCCGCGCGGTCGGCATGACCGCACTGTCGATCCCCTACTGGCATGCACCGGCCCTGGTGCATTGGGGTGGGCAGAGCGCCGCCCAGTCGCTGTTCTCCAGCACGCTGGCGCTGTGGCGCAACAAGGGCGCTTTCGCGCTGAACGCCCTGCTGTGGGCGGCGCTGATGTTTGCCTGCAGCGGCGTCATCAGCGTGGTCTTCGGCCTGCTCGGCCTGCTGCAGTTCGCGCCGGTGGCCTCGGTGGCCTGCTTCCTGGTGCTGGCGGCGGTGTTCTACGCCTCGCTGTACTTCAGCTTTGTCGACTGCTTCATGTTCGGCGCGCCGCCGAACCTGCTCGACGACTCGAAGGGCTGACCCCTCGCTGGGTCGGCCGCGTTTTCACGCGGCCGACATGCAAGCTCCCTACATTGCGCGGCTCGTGCCAGGCCGGCGCACGGCGTGTGCGGGCCTGGCTGTGCAGTCCCTGAACAGCAGCCGCCAACATGTCCCAGACCCTGAATCGTCGCCACGCCCTGAAGTACATGGGCGTTCCCCTGATGCTCCCCCTCGGTGGAACCGCTGTCGCCGGCCTGTTGACCGGCTGCGGCGGTGGCAGCGATGACAACAACACGCCCGCTCCCAGCTTCGCGTCCGCCAGCTTCGTCGCGATGGCCGCCCCCAGCCTCGCCACCCCGGCCGACATGGCCAAGACCCTCGTCAACTCGACGCTGATGGTCAAGTTCAGCGACGACAGCACCCAGGGCTTCTCGCTGTCGTATGCCCCCTTCTTCACGACCGGCGACCTGGTGCCGGACGGCAAGGGCGGAACCCTGCTGGCGGGCGGCTATGTCGACTTCGCCGGCAAGCCCATCATCGACACGACGGTGGCCGACAAGAACCGCCAGTTCTTCAGCGATTCGCCCGACGGCACCTCGCTGCTCAAGCTCGACAACGCCAGCGTTGCCGGCATCAAGGGCAACGCCGTCTTCGCCGTCGTGCAGTTCGAATACACGACCTGGGCGCAGGACGGCAAGACCGACATGTACGGCAAGCTGCCCTCGCCCATCGCCGTGCTGACGCTGGACCAGGACCCGGCCACAGGCAAGCTGTCGCTCGTGAAATACCACAACGTCGACACCGCACCGGCAATGGGCCTGTGGATCACCTGCGGCGCCAGCTTGTCGCCCTGGGGCACGCACCTGTCCAGCGAGGAGTACGAGCCCGACGCCTTCACGATCRCCAGCAACGCCCAGTTCAAGGCCTACAGCAAGAACCTGTTCGGCAGCGAGACCCAGGCCAACCCCTACCACTACGGCCACCTGCCGGAGGTCACCGTCAACCCCGACGGCAGCGGCACCATCAAGAAGCACTACTGTCTTGGCCGTATCTCGCATGAGCTGATCCAGGTCATGCCCGACAACCGCACCGCCATCATGGGCGACGACGCGACCAATGGCGGCTTCTTCATGTTCGTGGCCGACAAGGAGAAGGACCTCTCCGCCGGCTCGCTGTTTGTGGCCAAGTTCGGCGCCGGCTTCTCTCTGGACACGGCCGCCGCCGGCGCGCCCATCAGCTGGATCAAGCTCGGCTCGGCCACCAGCGCGGAGATCAAGGCCCTGGCCGACACGCTCAAGGCCACCGACATCATGGACGTGGCCACCACCGACCCGCTGGATGCCAGCTTCACCAAGATCTGGCTCGGCGGCAAGGTGCAGTGGGTGCGCGTGAAGGCCGGCATGGACAAGGCCGCCGCCTTCCTCGAAACCCACCGCTACGCCGCGCTCAAGGGCGGCTCGATGGCCTTCACCAAGATGGAGGGCACGACCGTCAACGCCAAGGACAAGATCGCCTACTCGGCGCTGCAGAACATGCAGAGCTCCATGGTGCGCGGCAACGCAGCCTGGAACGAGGCCGCCAACATCACCCTCGACAAGGCCCTGAACGCCGGCGGCGTGCTGGCCCACACGCTGAGCACGGGCCAGAAGGACACGGCAGGCGGTGCCATCACCAGCGACTGGGTGCCGTCACTGACCAAGACCCTGCTCATCGGCGAAGACCTCGCCACGGCGGATGCGCTGGGCAACCTCGCCAATCCCGACAAGATCGGCGCGCCCGACAACCTGAAGTTCTCGGAGAAGCTGCGCACCCTCTTCATCGGCGAGGACAGCAGCTACCACGTCAACAACTTCGTCTGGGCCTACAACGTCGACACCAAGACGCTGACCCGCCTCGTGTCCATGCCCTCGGGCGCCGAGGCCACCGGCCTGGGCGTTGTGGACGACCTCAACGGCTGGACCTACATCACCAGCAACTTCCAGCACCCCGGCGACTGGGGCGTGCCGCTGCATAACGTCGTCAAGGCCACGCTGGACCCGCTGGTGCGCGCCAACTACAAGGATCGCTTCGGTGCCCAGGTGGGCTATCTGACCGGAGCGGCCACGAGCGTCAAACTGGCCAAGATCGGCTGATTGCCGGCGTGTGACCGAAGGGCTGCGTGAGCAGCCCTTTCTCGTGGGTCATTTCGCCCGGCGCCTATCGCATCACCATGGCTCGGCCGCAGGCTGCACGCCCTCGCCGAACTCGCGGGCCACGTCGGCACTCAGCTCACCGGTGCCCGCATGGCGCCGCTGGCGGTCCTGCTGCTTGCCCAGCGCCGATTCGAGGGCCCTCGTCAACTTGTCGGCCGCGCCCTCGATGGCCTGGTGCATGCTTTCGGCCTGGTGCTTGACCGCGATGTTTTTCAGCCCCACCACGCGCGCCTCCAGCAGGCAACGCATGTCGTCGGGGCCCGATTTCTCACCGCTGTTCATGTCGCCCAGATGTGCCTCCACATGCGTCACCTGGCCCTTGTAGTGGTCGACCGCGCCGCGGATCACGCCCTCGACATGCTCGATCAGCTTCTCACGGCCCTCTACGTGGTTGTCGGTCTCGATTTGCACCTGCATTGCATTCCTTTCGGCGTACGGAAGTCGCGCGCTTGAAAGAAAAGGGGCAAGCGGCGTGCCGTGGAGCGCTTCAGCGCGGCTTCCGTGGTCGCTGAAGGTGGTGGGCGGCAGTTGCTGGCCAGAAGCGGGTATGCCCCAGGGCGACAACGCCGGTCAACTCCAGCAAGCGGGCGCCGAACGTTGAAGCTGAGCCGCGAGCGGCGGCTTGCCGACGTGAGTCGGGTTGAGCGATTGGTTATGGCGCATCCTTGGCTCGCTCGGCAAGGCGACCCGCGCTCTGCGCCAATCTCTCCCGGTTTGCCAAGTAGCTTGTCGGAGACTTGCCGACGGTGACAAGCGTGGCAGCTTGGTCAACCGAGACTTCAGCCAATGGGACGCCAACAATGCTTGGGGACGCTCGCTCGAATCCGCGCTGGTCGTTGCCCATGTAGGAGAGCGACAGGAACAGGGTCGTGCGTTGAGCCTCTGACAGGTGAACCTCGGAGAGCAACCACCACAGCACGTTGGTCGCGTGCCAGCCAATCTTGTTCTCGCTGGCAGATGCCGCATCTAGTTCGAGAAGGAGTTGCTTGGCAACGTGCCCAGCAAGGCGATCCTCATAGCTGACATGGAGCACTCTTCGCAACGTCTCGGGCGGCGTTTTCTCTGAACTGCTGGCCCGTGCAATGAGCTTGTCAATGTCTGGGCGATAGGGCTGAAACACAAACAGATCGTATGAAGCCAGCGCCAACAGCGGTACCCCAACAAGCGCTGCCAAGGCGTAAAGGATGCGCTGGTGGAGACGGATCATGGGTTCAATGCGCCATAACGCGTTCTTGAGAGACCGCCCGCGCCGCTTAGACAGGCAAGCTGCGCCACAACACAACCTTTGTCGGTCGCTGCAAGTGCTTGGTCCATCGGAAATCTTCTCGAAAAGTTGACGCGCGAAACGGTCATTGCATTTCCAACAAAAACGGCGCTCTCAACGCTCCCGCGGGATAGCGTAGGTGCCCGTCGCATGAGCCACCGGCTCGTCCTCGCCCTCCGAGAAGATCCACACCTCGCCCACCGCGAGCGTCTTGCCCAGCTTCATCAGCCGGCAGCGCGCCACCACCCGCCGGTCGGCGCGCGGCTTGCGCAGGAAGTTGATGGACAGGTTGGTCGTCACCGCCAACGGCACGATGCCGATGCGCGCCAGGATGCCCAGATACAGGGCCACGTCGGCCAAGGTCATCATGACCGGGCCCGACACCGTGTTGCCGGGGCGCAGCTCGCGCTCGCCCACCGGATGGGCGACGACGACGCTGCCGTCCTCGTCCACCTCCTCCAGCGTGCAGCGGTTCTGCGGGAATTCGGCTTTCAGGAAGGCCACCAGCTGCGCATGTGAGGGGCGGTGTTCAGACATGGCGTTTTGCAAGCAATTGCGAGGAAACCGGCCGCCAGCCTAGCACCGCCATCAGAATGACTCGCATGAACCTCGCCGACCGGGGCTTCACTGGCTCCATCCCCCAACTCCATGAGCACTATCTGGTGCCCATGCTCTTCGATCCCTATGCCGAGGACCTGGCCGCGCGGGCAGCTGCGTTGCGCCCGGGGCGGTTGCTGGAGATCTCTGCAGGCACCGGCGTGCTGACGCGCCATCTCGTCGGCGAGCTGCCCGACAACGTCGACATTGTGGCCAGCGAACTCAACGCCACCATGCTGGACATGGCCGCCACCCGGGGCACCGAAAGGCCCGTCGAGTGGCGGTTGGCGGATGCGGCGCAGTTGCCCTTTGCCGACGAGAGCTTCGACCTCGTCGCCTGCCAGTTCGGCGTCAGCCTCTTCGCTGACCGGCCACGTGCCTTTGCCGAGATCCGCCGCGTACTCAGGGCCGACGGCGTGTTCCTCTTCAACGTCTGGGACCATCTCGACAGCAATGAGCTGGCCGAGACGATCACGCAGGCCCTGGCCCAGGCCTTCCCGGACGACCCGCCGCGCTTCCTCGCGCGCGCGCCACACGGCTGCCACGACATCCACGCGCTGCGCCAGGAGCTCAGCGACGCTGGCTTCGAGCACGAGGCGGACTTCGTCACGCTGCCGCTGCGCGCCTGCGCGGAGTCACCTTCCCAGCCCGCCCTGGGCTTCTGCCAGGGCACGCCGTTGCGCGCCGAGATCGAGAAGCGCGCGCCGGGCCGCCTGCCCGAGATGACGGCCCTCGCGGCCCGCGCCATCGCCGACCGCTTCGGCGTCGGCGCCATCGACTCGCGCATGCAGGCCCACGTGGTCATCGTGGGGCATTGAACACTTTCGGGCCGAGCGCCGGGCCGCTCCCAAGCCGGCCCGCACTGGCGATGTGGTCGCGGCTCGATGCCGCGAGCATCGCCGCCCCCTCGGGGGGCCGGTCAGCCGCACCCGCGTTCAGCGGGGTGCGGCTGGACGAGGGGCCTACTCAATCGGGGTGAGCTTCGCAACTGAAAGAGCCAGCCATTTCGTGCCATGCCGGCCGAAGTTGACCTGCGCCCGCGCATCCGTGCCCGAACCTTCCAGCGTCAGCAGCACGCCTTCGCCGAACTTGTTGTGGAAGACGCCCTTGCCCACGCGCAGGCCGCCATGCTCCTCGGACACCTTCTGCTTCATGCTGGCCGGCACAGGCGGCTCCACCCAAGCGGCCCTTTCTCCACGATTGGGCACATTGCCCGCGCCCACCATGCCCTTGAGCCCCGAGCCCCGCTGCCAGGCCTGCTGGTACTCGCGCGCAAAGCCCGAGCCGAAGCCCTGGTTGCGCGGCGTCAGCCACTTCAGCGCCTCCTCGGGCAGCTCGTCGAAGAAKCGGCTCTTGATGTGATAACGCGTCTGTCCGTGCAGCATGCGGGTCTGGCAGAAGCTCAATGACAGCTTCTTGCGCGCCCGCGTGATGGCCACGTACATGAGGCGGCGCTCTTCCTCCAACCCGTCATGGTCGGACATCGAGTTCTCGTGCGGGAACAGCCCTTCTTCCAGGCCCGTGATGAAGACCGCATCGAACTCCAGGCCCTTGGCCGAATGCASSGTCATCAGCTGCACCGCGTCTTGGCCGGCCTGGGCCTGGTTGTCACCGGCCTCCAGCGAGGCATGCGTCAGGAAGGCCACCAGCGGCGACATGATCTCGCCCGTCTCCGCGTCGGGCACCGAGCCCGGCGTGCCCGTGGACTGCACGCTCGGAGCCACTTCGTCCACCGGCAGGCCGACGGCGTTCTTGCCGAAGCCCTCCTGCATGACGAAGGCCTCGGCGGCGTTGATCAATTCATCCAGGTTCTCCAGCCGCTCGGCGCCGTCCTTGTCGGTGCGGTAGAAGTCCAGCAGGCCCGAGGTCTCCAGCACCTGCTCGATGATCTCGCGCAGCGTCATGCCTTGCGTCAGGTTGCGCGTCGAGTCGATCAGGTTGGTGAAGGCGACCAGATTGGCGCCGCCCTTGCCGGTGATGGCGCCCACGCTCTGGTAGAGGCTGCGGCCTGAGGCCTTGGCGGCGTCCTGCAGGTTCTCCAGCGTCTTGGCGCCGATGCCGCGTGTCGGGAAGTTGACGACACGCAGGAAGCTGGTGTCGTCACTCGGGTTCTCCAACAGGCGCAGATAAGCCAGCGCATGCTTGACCTCGGCGCGCTCGAAGAAGCGCAGGCCGCCGTAGACGCGGTAAGGGATGCCCGAGTTGAACAGCGCCGACTCGATGACCCGCGACTGCGCGTTGCTGCGGTAGAGGATGGCAATCTCCTGCCGGTCCATGCCGCCGCGGTGCAGGCTCTGGATCTCCTCGATGACCCACTGCGCCTCGGCGAAGTCGCTCGGCGACTCCTGCACGCGAATCGGGTCGCCCAGGCCGGCGTCGGTGCGCAGCGTCTTGCCCAGGCGCTGGCTGTTGCGGCTGATCAGCTCGTTGGCGGCGTCCAGGATGTGGCCGAAGCTGCGGTAGTTCTGCTCCAGCTTGATGACTCGTCTGACGCGGTACTCGCGTTCGAAATCGGCCATGTTGCCGACGCGGGCACCGCGAAAGGCATAGATGCTCTGGTCGTCGTCGCCCACCGCCAGGATGCTCTGGCCGTTGTCCAAGCCCGGCGGCGCGAACATCTTCAGCCAGGCGTACTGCAGCTTGTTGGTGTCCTGGAACTCGTCGACCAGGATGTGGCGAAAGCGGTGCTGATAGTGCTCGCGCACCGAGGCGTTGTCGCGCAGCAGTTCATAGCTGCGCAGCATCAGCTCGGCGAAGTCAACCACGCCCTCGCGCTGGCACTGGTCCTCGTAGTTGGCGTAGATCTCGACGAGGGTCTTGGTCTGCTCGTCACGTTGCTCCACGTCGCCGGGGCGCTGGGCCTCTTCCTTGCGGCCGGCAATGAACCAGCCGACCTGCTTGGGCACAAAGCGCTCTTCGTCGAGCTTCATCGCCTTGATGACGCGCTTCACGGCCGAGGTCGTGTCGCTGGCGTCCAGGATCTGGAAGGCCTGGGGCAGGTTGGCCAGCTTCCAGTGCGCACGCAGGAAGCGGTTGCACAGGCCGTGGAAGGTGCCTATCCACATGCCACGCACATTGAAGGGCAGCATGGTCGAGAGACGCGTCAGCATCTCCTTGGCGGCCTTGTTCGTGAAGGTCACGGCCATGATGCCGCCCGGACTGACCTGGCCGGTCTGCAGCAGCCAGGCGATGCGGGTCGTCAGCACACGGGTCTTGCCCGAGCCGGCACCGGCCAGGATCAGCGCGGGTTCCGGCGCCGCGGTCACTGCGGCGAGTTGTTCGGGGTTGAGGTTGCGCAGCAGGGGGCTGGAAGCAGCGTCGACCACGGCGTCGACAGGGGAAGAAGTCATCCCGGCATTCTAGGGAAGCCCCTCGTTACAGCCTGGCCGGCGCCCGCCGCTGACCGTGCGGGGTCGTTGGGGATACTTCTGGTTTTCCCCTAAAGCACTTTCGGAATGCCACGTCTCACTCTCGCCCTCGGCACCATCGCCCTCACCCTCGCCTCGCAGGCCACGCTGGCCCAAGACACGCCCGACGGCAAATGGCACGGCGGGCTCAGCGTCTCCGGCGCAATGGCCAGCGGCAACAGCAGCAGCCGCACATTGGCCGCCAATGCGGATGCCAGCGTCGCGACGGCCGAAGACAAGCTCAGCCTCTACGGCATCGCCAACTACGGCCGCAACAAGAACGCGGGCGTCGACACCACCACCGCCGACCTGTTGCGCCTGGGCGGCCGCTACGACTTCAACCTCGGCCCGCAGTGGTTCTCCTTTGGCGGCGCGGAAGGCGAAACCAACAAGGCCGGCGGCGTGCGCGACCGCTACAGCCTCAACGGCGGCGCGGGCTACCACCTGGTGAAGGACGATGCCAACAGCTGGGACGTCTTCAGCGGTCTCGGCTACACCGCCACCCGCCTGACGGACGGCAGCGAGGCCAATGGCGCGCAAGTGCTGTTCGGCGAAGAGTCCAGCCACAAGGTCAGCGAGACGACGACGTTGAAGCAGCGCCTCGTCTACTACCCCGGCGGCGGCGACCTCGGCAACCGCGCCACCTTCGACGCCGGGCTGGCCACGCAGATCATCGCCGGCTGGACGCTCAACGCCGGCCTGTCCAGCCGCTACACCGGCCACGTGCCCGCGGGCACCAAGAAGACGGACAACCTGCTGACGGTGGGCTTCGGCTACAAGTTCTGAACGGCGCAGCAAGCGCCGGTCTCAACGGCCTTTGCGCACCTTGCCGGCCCTGCCCGCCTTGGACCACTCGTAGGCTTCGCCGTCCGGTGTGCGCCCGCCCTCGACCGAGGACACCCCGGGCCGTCCCACGCTCTCGTCCAGCTCCGTGGAGATGCTGACGTGGCGATGCCCTGCCCTGCGCCGGTCCTCGGCCCAGGCCAGGGCCTGGGTCAGCTCCTTGCTGCTGAAGAACTGGCAGACCGGGGTCGCCTCTTCGCCCTCACCTTCCAGCCAATACACCACGATGCCCAAGCGCGTCTCCGTCTGCGTTGAAGGCCGCAGCGTAGCGGCTCGGCAATTGATTGCCAAAAGCAAGTATTTTGAAGATGATGGCCCATGACCGCCGATCAAGCCCTGGACGTCCGCGCCTTCAATCGCTTCTATACGCGCCGCATCGGCGTGCTGGCGCCGAAGCTGGACAGCGACTTCACGCTGCCGGAGGCCCGGCTGATGTGGGAACTGGCGCATCACGCGCCGATCAGCGCCTCGGCGCTCAGCAAGAGCCTGCAGCTGGACGCTGGCTATATGAGCCGGCTGCTGCGCGGATTGAAGAACCGCGGCCTGCTGGCCAGCCAGGCCCATCCCAGCGACGGCCGCCAGACGCTGCTCAAGCTCAGCCCCGCCGGCAAGCGCGCCTTCGTGCCGCTGGACCRCGAGGGCACGGCCAAGGCCCAGGCCATGCTCGCGCCGCTGTCGGCAACACAACGCCACGCGCTGCTGGGCTCGATGTCGCGCATCCAGGCCGTGCTGGAGCCCGACGCCACGGCAGCCGTTGAGCTGCGCTCCCCCCAACCAGGCGACCTGGGCTGGATCGTCGAGCGGCATGGCGCTTTCTACGCCGCCGAGTACGGCCTGGACGTGCGCTTCGAGGCGCTGGTGGCGCGCATCTGCGCCGACTTCGTCGACCGCTTCCAGCCCCAACGCGAGGCCTGCTGGATCGCCGCGCGCGGCACCGAGCGCCTGGGCTGCGTGATGCTCGTGCAGGCACGCGATGAATCTCAAGATGGGGCCACCGGCAAGCCGCGCCCCGGCGTCGCCAAGCTGCGCCTGCTGCTGCTGGAGCCCCATGCGCGGGGCCTCGGCCTGGGCAAGCTCCTGGTTCGCCAGTGCAGCGACTTCGCCCGCGCCGCCCGCTACAAGCACATCGAGTTGTGGACGCAGAGCGCATTGACCGCCGCCCGCGCCATCTACGCGGCCGAGGGCTACCGGCTGGTGCACAGCGAGCCCTTGAACAGCTTTGGCCAGGACGTCATCAGCGAGAGCTGGGAGCTGACCCTCTAGCGCCTCGCACCAGCCCTGTGCGGGCCGTTGCACACTTGCGGGGCTCCCGACCGCGGCCTCCGCCGCCGCTGTGCGGTTCTGCGCATTCCGGACCGGTCCCGTGCTGGCATGCGATTTGCGCTGTGACCGCCCATGACAAGCAATCGGGAAGTCAGCATGCCGGCCGCATCCACGCAGTTCGGGCCGCCGCGACAACTTCCCGCACCCGTTGCCGCCTGCCCTCAGCACCTGGAACAGGCCGCCGGCTTCGGCCAATGGTGGTACGACCCGCAAACCGGCGTCACCCATCTGTCACCCACGGCTGCCGAATACCTGGAGATGCCGACCCGTTCGGCCAGCGGCCTGGGCGTCTGCCTGGGCCATGTCGTCGAGGACGATCTGCCGGAATTGATCCGGCTCTGGACCGGCGCCCAGCCCCAGCACCCACTGGACATCCGCGTCATCGGCCTGGCCCGTGGCCTGCGCTGGCTGCGCGTGACGCCACTGCCCCCCGACCCGGCGCACCCTCGCTGGCGCCACGGCCTGCTGCAGGACGTGACCGCCCTCACCCACGCGGCCGTGCGCGAGCGCCTGGGCTATGCGTTGACGGAATACCTGATCGGCACCCACACGCTGGAGGATGCGATCAGCAACGTCATCCAGCTGATCTGCCGCAACCTCGGCTGGGAATGGGGCGCCTACTGGAACATGGAGGACGGCGGCGGCCGCCTGCATTGCCGGCACTTCTGGCACCAACCCGACGCCCGGCTCGAACAATTCAGCGCGGTGAGCTCGACACTGAAGATGGCGCCCGGCGAGGGCCTGGTCGGCCGTGTCTGGGCCACGGGCAGCGCCGAGTGGGTGGAGGACATGAGCACCGACCCGCGCTTCCTGCGCCGTGGCAGCGCGCAGATGTGCGGGCTGTGGTCGGGCTATGTGTTCCCGGTCACCTATGTGTCGGACAACGGCGAACGCCACCGCCCCGGCGTGCTGGAGTTCTACAGCAGCCTGGCCCGCCAGCCCGAGGCGCAGCTGCCCAAGGTCTCGGCCACCATCGGCGCGCTGATCGCCCAGACCGCCCAACGCCTGGAGACCGAGGCCGTCATCCACCGCCTGGCCCAGATCGACGAGATGACCGAGCTGGACAACCGCGCCCACTTTTACGCCCAGCTGAATCGCCATTGCGCGTTGAGCCACCGACAGGGTCGCCGCTTTGCGCTGATGTTCATCGATCTGGACCGTTTCAAGCCCATCAACGACGCCTTCGGGCACGAGGCCGGCAATGCGGTGCTGCAGGAGTTCGCGAACCGGTTGCGCACGCTCGCACCGTCGCCGGCCCGCGTCGGCCGCCTGGGCGGCGACGAGTTTGCGGTGCTGGTGCCTGACAGCGGTGACGAGCAGGCGCTGGCGGCCCTGGCCGATGCCGTGCTTGCCGCCGCCAGCCGCCCCATCAGCTACGAGGGTGTGGCGCTGACCGTGTCCGCCAGCATTGGCGTCAGCCGCTTTCCCGAGAACGGCCAGACCGGCCCCGAGCTGCTGCGCAGCGCCGACGCGGCCATGTACCGCGTCAAGCAGAACGGCCGCAACGGCAGCAATGTCTTCTCGACCAGCAGCCCCGACACCCTGGCCCAGCAGCGCGCCAAGCTGGCGCAGCGCCTGTCCATCGAGACCGAGCTGCACGAGGCGCTGCAGACCGGGCAGTTGCGCCTGGTCTACCAGCCCATCGTCGACATCGCCACCGGCGCGCTGCATGGCGTGGAGGCGCTGATCCGCTGGCACAAGCCCGATGGCACAACGGTGCCGCCGGACGTGTTCATTCCGATCGCCGAGCAGAGCGATCTCATCGTCGACATCGGCCGCTGGGTGCTGGGCCAGGCCCTGCGCGACCTGGCCTCTCTCAAGGGCACCGCACTGCAGAAGCTCAAGGTCCACGTCAACATGGCGGCGTCCGAGTTCACGAGCAGCGCCCTGCCCGAGATGCTTGGCGCCATGTCGACCGGGCTCGAAGTGCCGGCCTCGCAGGTGGTGCTGGAGCTCACCGAGGGCATGCTGATGCGCCAGCCCGAGCAGGTCAGGCGCGTCATGCACCAGCTGCGCGAGATCGGCTTCGAGATCTCGCTGGACGACTTCGGCATGGGCCATTCGTCGCTGGCCATGCTGAAAAGCCTGCCCATCAGCTCGCTGAAGATCGACCGCAGCTTCGTGCGCGACCTGGCCACGGGCGAGCGTGACCGCGCCATTGCCCAGACCATCGTCGACCTCGGCCGGCACCTGCAGCTGGAGGTCATTGCCGAGGGCATCGAGAACGCAGACCAGCTCGAAGTGCTGGGCCAATGCGGCTGCGCCTTTGGCCAGGGCTATCTGCTCGGCCGGCCCCTGCCTTTGTCAAGGCTCATCGAGTCTTTTCCCGACGGCCGCTCGGCCGCTGATACCGCCGCTAGAGTGCCGGCATGGACACCTCCATGCCCTGCCCCTGCGGTCGCCGTGCCGCCTATGCCGACTGCTGCGGCGCCCTGCACGAGGCCTTTGCGGCTGGCCAGGGCCTGACCGCAGCCACGCCCGAGGCGCTGATGCGCTCGCGCTACTCGGCCTTCGTGCTGGACTTGCGCGACTATCTGCTGGCGAGCTGGCATGCGAGCACGCGGCCTGCCGATCTGGAGGCGCCCGAGCCGGGGCTGAAATGGCTGGGCCTGGACGTGAAGCGCACCGCGATGCAGGACGCCGACCACGGCAGCGTCGAGTTCGTCGCCCGCAGCAAGCTCGGCGGCCGGGCGCATCGGCTGCATGAAGTCAGCCGCTTCGTGCGCGAGAACGGCGCATGGTTCTATCTGGACGGTGAACTGAGCGGCGACCTTAAAAATTGACTCTGACCCTGCTTTATCAGGACGAGCACCTGGTCGCCATCGACAAGCCGCCCGGCCTGCTCGTGCACCGGACCCAGCTCGCGGCCCACGAGGATGAGGCCGCGCTGCAGCTGCTGCGCGACCAGCTCGGCCGCACCGTCTGGCCCGTGCATCGCCTGGACCGCGGCACCTCGGGCGTGCTGCTATTTGCGCTGTCAACAGAGGTTGCTTCGCTGCTCGGCGCGATGTTCGAGCAGGGGCTGATGCAAAAGAGCTACCTCGCGCTTGCGCGTGGCTGGCCGCAGGAAGATGCTGGCCTCATCGATCACCCGCTGGCCCGCGACCCCGAGCTGCCCTCCACCGGGCAGACGATGCTGGCGGCGCAGACCCGCTGGCGCGTGCTGGAGCGCATCGAGTGGGCACTGGCCACCGACCCGCGCTTCCCCACCACCCGCGTCGCCCTGCTCGAAGCCGAACCGTTGCAAGGCCGCCGCCATCAGATCCGCCGCCATCTGAAGCACATCGCCCATCCCATCCTCGGCGATGCGACGCATGGCAAGGGGCCGCTCAATCGAGCTGTCGCAGCATTCCTGGGCACACAGCGGCTGTGGCTGCATGCGCGCGAGCTGACTCTGGTTCACCCGGTCACTGGATCGCCTCTGCAACTGTTGGCGCAGCCGGGCGCCACCTGGCCCGGCATTGACAGGGACTGGACAGGTTGAAGCCCCTGTCGCGTCGGCGATGCCACGACGCCCCGGGCGGGCTGAGAATCGACCGTTCCATCCAATAGCAGGAGACCGGCATGACGATCCAGGGCATCAAGGCGCAATACGAACAACGCGGGCCGGTGCCGCAGGACGTCATCGGGGCCCTGCCCTTCGAGCCGCCCGCGCCCGGCGCGGGCCAGGCTCTGGTTGCCGTGCTGGCCGCACCCATCAACCCGTCGGACGTGCTGATGCTGACCGGTGGCTACGGCATCCTGCCGCCGCTGCCGGCTGTGGGCGGCAGCGAGGGCGTGGGCCGCGTCGTGGCCGTCGGCGAGGGTGTGACTCATCTGACTGCAGGCCAGACGGTTCTGCTGCCCGCCGGCAGCGGCACCTGGGCCAGCCATCTCGTCGCCGACGCCAAGCGCCTGGTGCCCCTGCCCGCTGGCGCCGATGCGCAGCAGTTGTCCATGCTGACCGTCAACCCGGCCACGGCCTCGCTGATGCTGTCGGAGTTCGTCACGCTGCAGCCCGGCGACTGGGTCATCCAGAACGTCGCCAACTCGGGCGTGGGCGGCTATCTCACACAGCTCGCCAAGCTGCGCGGCCTGCGCACCGTCAACATCGTGCGGCGCGAGGGCGCGGCAGCGGTCGTGAAGGCGGACGGCGGCGATGTGGTGCTGGTGGATGGCGACGACCTGGCCAAGCGCGTCAAAGAGGCCGTGTCGGGCGCGCCGATCCGCCTGGGCATCGACGCCGTCGGCGGCAAGGCGACCAACCGGCTGGCAAGCTGCGTCGCCGAGGGTGGCACCGTCGTCAACTACGGGCTGATGAGCGGCGAGCCCTGCGTCGTGTCACCGCAATCCTTTGTCTTCAACGACCTGACGCTGCGCGGATTCTGGCTGGCCAAGTGGTTCCGTATTGCGTCACGCGAGGCGCAGATGGCGCTTTATGGCGAGCTGACCAAGCTGATCGCCACCGGCCAGCTGAAGGCGCGCATCCACGCGACCTATCCCGTCGAGCAGATCAAGGAGGCCATCGCTGCTGCCGCGACCGGCGAGCGCGACGGCAAGATCCTTGTCGTGCCCAGGCATTGAGTCCCCACTGAGCCACGGCGGACACCGTCCTCTAGCGCCTGGGCACCGAGCCCAGCCAGCGCGCGCGGATGCGCTGCAGCTCACCACGCGACTCCAGGCGTTGGATGGCCTGGTTGAAGGCGCGCAGATCGGCCTCGGTCAGCGACCTGCGGCTGAGCTTGTAGGTGACGGGGTCGCGCAGCAGGTGGATGGGCAGCTCGATGAGAGGCACGTCGGCGGCGCGCGCGGCAAAGGCGATGGCGACGCTGTCACCGAGCAGCACGTCGCCGCGGCCGATCTGCATCAGCTGCACGCCCTTGGCGTACTCCTCGAACCAGGTCAGCAGGCCATGGGCCTTGAAGTCGTTGATGATGGGCACCAGGGCCGGCCCGCGGTGGGTAACGAGGCGCAGGTTGGCGCGCAGCAGTTCATCCAGCGAATGCACGTCCATGCGGGCCTCGTCGGCACGCATGAACACGCCCAGCACCTCGTCGCGATAGGCGCGCGTGTACCAGGCGGCGTCAGAGCGCGGCGTCGCAGCGATCAGCACATCGAGTTCCCCCGCGAGCAGCATGGGCAGGCGGCGGTTGCGCGGCACTTCGCGCACATAGCTGACGCGGCAGCCGGCCTCCTTGGCCACGGCGGCCAGCAACTCGGTCTCCAGGCCGGTGTGATGGCCGTCGGCCATGAAGGAATAGGGCCGCCAGTCCTCAAAGGGCACGCGCAACGGCCGCGTGCAGGCCGCCTGGGCCAGCAGCGGCGTGAACAGCATCAGCGCAAGCAGCAGTCGTCGGAACATCTCGGCTCTGGTCCTTGGCGGCTAGCGACTGAGGATAGTCCCGCACGGTGGCATCAGTGCGGCTCCAGCACCCTGATGTCCAGCCCCGAGGCCTGGCCGCGCCAGCGGTAGAGCTTCTGCGTCGCGGCCTGGAAGTCCTCGGGCTTCGCGCTGCGGATGGGCACGAAGGTCTGCGGGTTGCGATCGATGAGCGGGAACCAGCTGCTCTGAACCTGCACCATGATGCGGTGGCCGCGGCGAAAGCTGTGGTTGATGTCCTGCAGCCCAACGCGCAGCTCTTCGACGCGGCCCGGCACCATGGCCTCGGGCGCCTCGAAGCTGTTACGAAAGCGCCCGCGCAATGGGTCGCCGCGCACCAGCTGCTGGTAGCCACCGAGCGGTGCCTCGGGCGGTTCGACGTCCTCGGTGCGCGGCTTGCGCTTCTTCGCGGCCTCCTCCTCCAGTTCGGCGGGGTAGACGTCGATGAGCTTGACGACCCAGTCGGCGTCGCTGCCCGTCGTCGAGGCGAACAGGCGCGCGACGATGGGGCCGACGATGGTGATGTCCTCCTCCAGCACGTCGCTGCGGAAGGTCAGCACGTCCGGCCGGGTGGCCGCAAAGCGCTGGTCGCTGACCATGTATTCCTGCGGCACGCCCAAGCTCGCATAGCCGATGTAGGGCACGGGCTTGTTGGGGTCACTGACCCAGGCATCGAAAGCGGGCTCGGTCGCGTCGGGCGGCGCAAAGCTGAGCTTGCCGCCGGGTGCGAAGTAGAGGGTGCGGGCCTGCGCCTGCCTGGGCGGCCAGGCGTCGTAGCGGCGCCAGACGTTGGTGCCGGTCTCGAAGACGGTGGCCTTCGCGATGGGTGCCTTGGGTGCGACCTCTCGCAGATGCTGCTCGAAGAAGGGCAGCAGCACCTCCTTCTGGAACTGCTCGGCGGTGGGCTGCTGGAACTGCACGCGGCCCAGCTGCCGCCCCGGCGCGCCAACCCAGCCGCCATGCACCCAGGGGCCCATGACGAGGCGGTTGTCGGTGGCGGGGCTCTGCCCAGCGATCGCGCGGAAGGTGGCCAGGGGGCCGGCCAGGTCCTCGGCGTCGAACCAGCCGCCCACCGTCAACACGGCGGCGCGGATGTTCTTCAGATGGGGTGTGATGGCGCGGGACTTCCAGAACTCGTCGTAGCGGTCATGCTCGATCTGCACGTCGAAGTAGGGGTTGGGGCCGCCATCCTTGGCCAGCCGCTGCGCCAGCGCGTCGAGGTTGCCGTGCTGCAGGTAGAACTCGTAGCCGTCCAGCGTGCCCCAGTCGAACTGCGGCCATTGCTTGGGCGGCGGCACCGGTGCCTGCTGCGGCTTGAAGCCGGTGTAGAAGCCGAAGTTGGCCGCCAGCATGAAGGCCCCACCGTGATAGCTGTCGTCGCCCTTGAAGAGGTCGGCAATGGGCGCCTGCGGCGACGCGGCCTTGATCGCCGGATGAGAGTCGATGATGGATGCCGAGGTGTAGAAGCCCGGGTAGGACACGCCCCAGAGGCCGACGCGGCCGTTGTGGCCGGGGATGCGGTCCAGCAGCCACTGCACGCTGTCGTGGGTGTCAGAGCTTTCATCGACATCAGCCACGGTCTTCTTGACGGGCTTGTGCGGCGTCATCTCGATGAACTCGCCTTCCGACATGTTGCGGCCGCGCACGTCCTGGCAGACAAAGATGTAGCCGGCCTTCAGGAACTCCTCGTTCGGCGCGAGGCCCTTGACGCCATCGCGGTCCACGCCGTAGGGCCCGCAGCCATAAGGCGTTCGCACCATCAGGAAGGGGTAGCGCCGGCTCTGGTCCTTGGGCACATAGACGGCGGTGAAGAGCTTCCTGCCGTCGCGCACCGGCACGCGGTACTCGTACTTGGTGTAGTGCTCGCGCGGCTCGTAAGCCGGCGGCTTGTTCTCCTCGTCGGCGGCTTGGACCGCCAGGCCGGTCAGGCCCAGCAGCAACAGGAAGGAGGCGCGCAACAGCAGCATCGTCGGCAACGGCGGGTTGAAGGAGGGGCGAAGTCTGACACCGACCGGATGGACGGCGGCGTTAGGCTGGCGGATCGCCAGCTGCGGGAGGCTCCGCCATGAAGATTGACACGAACACCTACCGGGTCGCGTCGGGCCAGAAGGTCAAGCTCAAGCACTGGGCCACGGCCGTCGACCCGCTGTACAGCGACAAACGCGACTACGAGCAGCGGCTTGAGGCCCAGGTCGCGCGGCTCAGCGAGTTGCAGAACCTGCTCTATGCGCACAACCGCTACTCGCTGCTGCTGATCTTCCAGGCCATGGACGCGGCGGGCAAAGACGGCGTCATCAAGCATGTGATGTCGGGCGTGAACCCGCAGGGCTGCCAGGTATTCAGCTTCAAGCACCCCAGCGCCCAGGAGCTGGATCACGACTTCCTTTGGCGCACCACGCAGTGCCTGCCCGAGCGCGGGCGCATCGGCATCTTCAACCGCTCCTATTACGAGGAGGTGTTGATCGTGCGCGTGCACCCGGAGATCCTGAAGGCCCAGTCCCTGCCCAAGGAGACGACGCGTGCGCCGGCGATCTGGTCGGATCGTTATGCCTCCATCAACAACCTGGAGCAGCACCTGCACCGCAACGGCACGCGGGTGCTGAAGTTCTTCCTGCACTTGTCCAAGGAGGAGCAGCGCCAGCGCTTCCTGGCGCGGCTGGAGGACCCGGCCAAGAACTGGAAGTTCACCGCCGACGACATGGCCGAGCGCGAGCTCTGGCCCAAATACATGCAGGCCTACGGCGAAGCGTTGGGCGCGACCAGCAGCGAAGAGGCGCCCTGGCATGTCGTGCCGGCGGACGACAAGCGCAACGCACGCCTGATCGTGTCCCAGGTCATTGTCGACACGCTCACGGCGCTGAAGATGAGCTACCCCGAGCCCACCCTCGACGCCGTCGAGCTGGCGGCGATCCGCAAGCGGCTGAAGGCGTGATCAGCCGAACTTGACGGCGTAGACGGGCGGCAGGTGGGCCGACACGGCCTGCCAGCTGTCGCCCGCATCGCCGCTGGCCCACAGGCCGCCGGTCGTCGAGCCCATCATCAGCTGTTCACCGGCGTCGTCCACGGCCAGGCCGTGGCGGAAGATCAGGTCGTAGCAGTGCTGCTGCGGCAGGCCGGCACGCAACACGTCAAAGCTCTTGCCGCCGTCGCGCGTGCGGGTCACGCACAGGGCGCCGTCGACAGGGATGCGGCGTTCGTCCTTGACGGCGGGCACGAACCAGGCCGTCTGCGGGTCGCCTGGATGCGCGGCGACGGCGAAACCGAAGCTGGACGGCTGGGCCTGCAGCTCTTCCCAGGTCGCGCCGTTGTCGCTGCTGCGGAAGATGCCGCAGTGGTGCTGGCACCAGAGCACATCAGGCTCGGCACGGCAGCGGACGATCAGGTGCGGGTCCTGCGAGTTCTCGTCGCCGGCCAGCTCGGGCGGCATGAAGTCGGCCCGCATGCCCTTGGCGCGCAGGCCCCAGCTGCTCCCGCCATCGGTGGTGCGCCAGGCGCCGCCGCAGGACACGCCCACCAGCAACTCCTCCGGCTTGGCCGGGTGGGGGCAGATGGAATGCAGGGCCGGCGCCGGGTTGCCGCCGCCCATCCACTGCAGGCGGCGCGGGTCCTGCCACAGCGCCTCGCTGAGCTGCCAGCTCTCGCCGCGGTCGCGGCTGACGAACAGGCCGCCGGGAATGCTGCCGCACCAGATGGCGTCGCCCGAGCGCTCCAGCGAGAACACCTGCTCCAGCTTCCAGGCCGGACCTTCCGCGCCTTCGGGCTGGGCCGGAAAGCTCGGCGCCGTGACCTCGCACCAGGTCTTGCCGGCGTCGTCGCTTGCCTGCAGCTTGGCGCCGAAGTGGCCCAGGTTGAGGCCGGCCAGCATGAAGCCCGAGGCGTCGGGCGGCAGCAGCATGGTGACCGGGTCGGCCACGAAGCTGAGGTTCTCGATATGCCAGGTGCCGGCACGGCGGCGCAGCTCGAAAAGGCCTTTGCGGGTCGCGGCCCAGGCGCGGTCTTGTGTCATCTCTCAACCTCCAGACAAGGCTTGCAGGACATGGACCCGACTGTTGGGCCCAAGCGGGTCGGTCAGGCCCCGCAGATCGCGGATGCGCCGGCCGTCAATGAAGATGACGACGTTGGGCCGCAGATGGCCCTGGTCGTCGAGGATGTAGCCACGCAGCCTCGGATTGATTTCGAAGGCGGCGTCCAGGCCCTCCCGCAGCACGACCGCGGGCGTGTCCACGAGAGGCGTGTCGACAAAGCGACGCAGCTGTGGCGTGAATTCGATGAGGGCCATGGGAAGACGACGAACGAGGCGGGGCCAATTCGACGTGGACACCCCCACGGCAGCACCCGGAGTAACCCTTAACGACAATGCCGGCCATGAACTCCGGCATCCTCTTCGCCCTCGGCGCCTATCTGAGCTGGGGGTTGTTCCCGCTCTACTTCCGCCAGATCGCTTCCATCCCCGCGCTGCAGATCGTGGCCCACCGCACGTTGTGGTCGCTGGCCTTCGTGGCCGTCGTGCTGCTGGTGACGCGCAATCTGTCCTGGCTGAAGGACGTCAGCGCGGCGACCTGGCGGCGCTTTGCACTGTCGGCCACGCTGATCGCCATCAACTGGCTGACCTATGTCTGGGCCGTCGGCCATGGCCATGTCATCGACGCCAGCCTGGGCTACTTCATCAACCCGCTGGTCAACGTCGCGCTGGGCTTTGCGGTGCTGCACGAACGGCCGCGGCCCATCCAGTGGCTGGCCGTGGGGTTGGCGGCCTTTGGCGTGCTGTGGCTGACGGTGGCAGGCGGCAAGCTGCCCTGGGTGGCCCTGGTGCTGGCGGTGAGCTTTGGCCTCTACGGCCTGATGCGCAAGACGGCCGCCCTGGGCGCCATCGAAGGCCTGACGCTGGAGACGCTGATCCTCGCGCCGCTGGCCGCGGCCGGGCTGATCTGGTGGTCGCAGGACGGCAGCATGGCCGGACAGACGGCGGTGGACTGGGCCTGGCTGATCGGCACCGGGCCCGTGACGGCCGGCAGCCTGCTGCTGTTCGCGGCAGGTGCACGGCGCCTGCCGCTGGCAACGCTGGGCGTCGTTCAGTATGTGTCGCCGTCGCTGCAGTTCCTGCTGGGCGTGTTCCTGTTCCATGAGCCGATGGACGCGAGCCGGCTGATCGCCTTTGGCTTCATCTGGGCGGCGTTGGCGCTGTACTCGCTGGACGGCTTGCGGCTGGCGTGGCGTCGTCCTCGCGCCGATACCACTCCCGCGTGAGTGCGTTGAGGCGGCTGCGGTCCAGCTGCCAGATGCCCAGAGGGCCGTGCACGATATCCAGTTCATGGACGGAGCCGGGCTCGAACTGGGCCCAGTACTCGCGCACATGGTTCAGCGTGACCTCGGGCGGACCGGGCTCGACGGGTTCGAGGTGAGCGCCGGAAACCAGCCGGTAGGGCGTCGCAAGGGCGCCGCCGGAGAGCCATTGATCCAGCCGCATCGCGGTACCCGGCGCAGCGATCGCCAACCCACAGACCATCAGGCCGCTGAGCGCCCAGGCCTCCCGGGCAGGCACTTTGCGCCGCGCCAGCAGCAGATAGATAAACAAGCCCAGCGGCACGGCAACCAATCCAAGGAAGAACAGACTGCGTGGCTGCAACAGTTGATGCTCCGTGATCGTGAGGTCGACGAGTGCGGCGACCATCAGCACCAGAGAGCTCAGGGTGGCGGCAAGTGCCCCCGGATGCTTTTCTAGCGCAAAGTCCGCCAAAGCCGAGGCATCGAGTGGCTGCTGAGGCAACAAGTTGCGCATGATGTCGGCAGTGGCCTCTCGGGAGGCCACCGCGTTCATGCCGGTGTCGGCCGAGGCCATGATCGAGTCGGAACCGTTGCCCAGTTCCAACCAGTGCAGGTTGGCGGACCGTATCCCGACGTTGCCCCGCCATCGGACAGCATCCGGCGTCTTGGTCACCAGTTGCTCCAGCCGCCCGCCGTCGGGTTGCACCGCCACGATGCGCAGCAAATCGCCTTGGTCAATCAGCAGGCCCTTGGCCTCGAAGCCAAATATCCGCATGCGCCGCGCGAAGTAGGCGGGGCGTGCCAGATTGACGCGAAACCAGCGCTGCTGGGGCGCGAGTTTCGGCAGCACTTCATCCAGCAACCTGTTCTGCAGGTTCTTCAGGCGCCGCTCACGAAGGAACAGCGCAAGAAGAATTCCCGGCAGCACGCAAAGCAACACCGCCTGAGCGATCAGCAGTCCTTCCTTCATCTGCACTCCCTGTGCGCCGCTTGGCGGGCGCTGGGGAGGCAGTCTAGGCGGACCGGCGTCAGCTGCGCATCAGGAAGTCGAAGGCACCCAGGGCCGCCTTCGCACCATCACCGGCCGCGATGATGATCTGCTTGAAGGGCACGGTCGTCACATCACCGGCGGCGAACACGCCGGGCAGCGAGGTGGCGCCCTTGGCGTCCACGATGATCTCGCCGTGCTTGCTGAGCTCCAGCGTGCCGCGCAGCCACTCGGTGTTGGGCACCAGGCCGATCTGCACGAAGCAGCCTTCCACGTCGACACGCTTGCTCTCGCCGCTGATGCGGTCGGTGTAGTTCAGGCCGTCGAGCTTGCCGTTGCTGCCACCCGTGAACTCGGTTGTCTGCGCGTTCACGATGATGGTGACGTTGGGCAGGCTCTGGAGCTTCTTGACCAACACCGCATCGGCGCGCAGTTCGGCGCCGAACTCGACCAGCGTCACGTGCTTGACGATGCCGGCCAGATCGATGGCCGCCTCGACGCCGGAGTTGCCGCCGCCGATGACCGCAACCGGCTTGCCCTTGAACAGCGGGCCATCGCAGTGCGGGCAATAGGCCACACCCTTGTTCTTGTACTCGGCCTCGCCGGGCACGCCGACGTTGCGCCAGCGCGCGCCGGTGGACAGGATGACGGTCTTGCCCTTGAGCTTGGCGCCGTTGGCCAGCTCGACCTCGACGAAGCCACCGGGTTGCGCAGCCGGCGTCAGCTTCTCGGCGCGCTGCAGGTTGTGGATGTCGACCTGGTAGTCCTTGACGTGGCCTTCCAGCGCGGCGGCGAACTTGGGCCCGTCGGTCACCGACACGGAGATGTAGTTCTCGATGCCCAGCGTGTCGTTGACCTGGCCGCCGAAACGCTCGGCGGCGACGCCGGTGCGGATGCCCTTGCGCGCCGCGTACACGGCCGCTGCGGCGCCTGCCGGGCCGCCGCCAATGATGAGCATGTCGTAGGGCTCCTCGGCATCCAGCTTCTTCGCGTCGCGCACGGCGGCACCGGTGTCGAGCTTGGCGACGATCTCCTCGAGCGACATGCGGCCCGAGGCAAAAGGCTGGCCGTTCAGCCACACGGCCGGCACGGCCATGATGTCGCGCGCCTCGACCTCGCTCTGGAACAGGCCACCGTCGATGACGGTGGTGCGGATGCGCGGGTTGACGATGGCCATCAGCGACAGCGCCTGCACGACGTCCGGGCAGTTGTGGCAGGTCAGGCTCATGTAGATCTCGAAGTCGAGATCCAGGTCCAGCGCCTTGACGGCGTCGATCTGCGCCTGCTCGACCTTCGGGGGATGACCGCCGGTCCAGAGCAGCGCGAGCACCAACGACGTGAACTCATGGCCCAGCGGGATGGCGGCAAAGCGCAGCGATTGCTCTGTGCCCGTGCGGCGCAGCAGGAATGACGGCGTGCGGGTGTCGACGCCATCGGTACGCAGCGTGATCTTGTCGTGCATGCCAGCGATCTCTTCGAGCAGCTCGCGCATCTCGTCGCTGGACTTGGAGTTGTCCAGCGAGGCAATGATCTCGAAGGGAACCTTGACGTGGTCCAGGTAGCCCTGGAGCTGGGTCTTGAGTGCGGCGTCCAACATGGTGGTGTCCTTTCAGTGAGGCGTGGCGGGGCGGGCCACTGCTGAAAGGGTCCCCGATGCCGGAGGCCCTTTCAGCAGAACCTGTCTGGTTCTGCAGAAGGCAGGAACCCTCCCGGGTTCCTGACGAACAGCATGGCTGTTTAGATCTTGCCGACGAGATCCAGGCTCGGGGCGATCGTGGCAGCGCCTTCCTTCCACTTGGCCGGGCAGACCTGGCCGGGGTGGGCGGCGGTGTACTGGGCAGCCTTCAGCTTGCGCAGCGTTTCCGACACGTCACGGGCGATCTCGTTGGAGTGGATCTCSGCGGTCTTGATGACGCCGTCCGGGTTGATGACGAAGGTGCCGCGCAGTGCCAGGCCTTCTTCGGGGATGTGCACGCCGAAGGCATTGGTCAGCGTGTGGGTCGGGTCGCCSACCAGCGGGAACTTGGCCTTGCCGACGGCCGGCGAGGTCTCGTGCCACACCTTGTGCGAGAAGTGGGTGTCGGTCGTGACGATGTAGACCTCGGCGCCCATCTTCTGGAACTCGGCGTAGCTGTCGGCCGCGTCTTCGACTTCGGTCGGGCAGTTGAACGTGAAAGCGGCCGGCATGAAGATCAGCACGGACCACTTGCCCTTCAGGGTTTCGTCGCTAACGGTGATGAACTTGCCGTTGTGGAAGGCTTCGGTCTTGAAAGGCTGGACTTGGGTGTTGATCAGGGACATTCGAAAGCTCCGTGGGGGCTGGTTGATGGGATGGGAAGAACTATATCGGCTTAAGGTTTTCAGTTGAAAACATTAATCAAATCGGCACTATTGAGCCAGCCTATCGACTGACCTCAGGCTTCGTAGCGGCGGTCGTAGAGCTGGTGCGGGCTGAGCTTCACGCGCAGCACCTGCGCGGCCACCAGACCCGTGATCGCATGCTCGGCCACCGCCGTGTCACGCCTGACGGGAGAGCCTAAGGCATCCCCATGACGATTCATAACGGCGCTGACGATGGGAGTGTTGCCTGATGTACCGCGGCGCACCGCCACCGCGATCTCGCCGCTGGCGAGCTTGACCAGGGTGCCGGGCGGGAACATGCCGACCTCCTTGACCAGCAGCGCTGCAAAGGGATGGCCATTGCTGCCGGTGTAGAGCGACTTGGCCGCCTGCGGTGCCGGCATGCCTGCGCGGCCGCCGCGGCTGGCAAGCTTGGCCAGGAAGATGTCGACGAGGCGCAGCAGCTGGGCCGCCTCGTCGGGCTCGGCCAAGCCTTGCGGATAGCCACCGCCGCCCGGCTGCTCATGGTGCTGGGCCACCGCAGCCAGCCATTGCGCATCGTCCAGGCCGGCGTTGCRCAGCCAGGCCACGGCTTCGTCAGGATGGCGGTCGATGGCCGCGCGCTGGGGTGGTGCCAGCTTACCGCCACGCGAGGCCAGGCGCCCCTGCAGGTCGATGATGGAGAGATTCATCGTCAGCGCGGCGCCGACGAGGCTCTTCTGGCGCTCCGGCGTCCATGAGAGGCGGCGCGCCAGCAGCGCGGCGACAGCGGCCGTGTGCAGCAAATGGGCCAGGCCGTAGACCTCGTGGCGGCTGTGGTCGTGCTGGACGACGACGAAGAGCAACTGGTCCGGAAAGCGCTCGGCCCACACGATGAGCTGGGCGGCGCATTCCTTGACGCGTGGCAGGAAGAGGGTTTCCTGCGGCGTGCGCAGCAGCACGGACAACCGCGTCTGCAGCGCGTCCCAGCGCCCGAAGAAGTCCTCGCTGCCCGCACCGCCATCGCTGCTACGCGCCGAGGCGTCGCGCACTTCCTCCATGTCGACGAACACGCCGCGGTTCAGCAGCGCCTCGCGCATCTGCTCGTTGGGCACCGGCTGGCCCTTGGCCAGCAGCAGCTTGCCCTCGGCATCACGCACCCCGAAAGGCAGGGGCGCCCCGGCCTTGATGTGACCGGCAACCTGCTGGATGGGGACGAGTTTCATGGCCGGATGATCTCCGGACTTGCACGCGCCGCCGCAGCGGAGAAACGCTCAGGTTTCCAGCGCCAGCAGCTCCTCGACAGTCTGGCGACGGCGGATCAGGCGGCTGCTGTCGCCGTCGACCAGCACCTCGGCTGCCAGCGGCCGACTGTTGTAGTTGCTGGACATGGAGGCGCCATAGGCACCCGCGTCGTGGATGACGAGCAGGTCACCGACGACGGCGAGAGGCAGGTCGCGCGTCAGCACCTCGCCGCCGGGGCCTTGCGTGAACACATCGCCGGACTCGCACAGCGGGCCGGCCACGACGGTGGGCTGCTCGGGGCCGCTGGCGCCGAGCAGGCTCATGGCATGGAAGGCGCCGTACATGGCCGGGCGCATCAGCTCGTTGAAGCCCGCGTCGACAAGGACGAAGCGGTTGGCGCCCGAGTTCTTGACTGCCCTCACCTCGGCCAGAAGCACGGCGCTTTCGGCGACGAGGTAGCGGCCAGGCTCGATCTCCAGCTTCAGCGCGTGACCCACCAGCGCCTCGGCCTCGCGGCGTGCGGCGTCCCACAGGCCGAAGTAGTGAGCCACGTCGATGCGCGCATCGCCATCGCGGTAGGGAATCGACAGGCCACCGCCGGCCGAGATCGCGTGCAGGTCATGCCCGGCCGCGACCGTTTCGCGCACCAGGCCGACCATGGCCTGGCCGACCTGGGCCAGATGCTCGTAGTCCACGCCCGAACCAATGTGCATGTGCAGGCCGACCAGCTTGAGCCCATGGCGGCGGATGGCCGCCAGCGCGGCGCCCAGATCGGCATGCCAGATGCCGTGCTTGCTGTGCTCGCCGCCGGTGTTGGTCTTGTGGCTGTGGCCATGGCCGAAGCCCGGGTTGATGCGCAGCCAGACAGCATGGCCGGGCGAAGCGGCGCCGAGCTGATCGAGCATGTCGATGGAGCCGGCGTTCACAGGGATGCGGTGCTCGACAACCGTTGCCAGCGTGGCGTGGTCCAACAGGTCGGCGGTGAAGACGATCTCGTCACCACCAGCTTCGTAGCCTGCCGCCAGCGCGCGCAGGATCTCGCCGCGCGACACCGAGTCGACCTTGACGCCAGCCTCGCGCAGCAGCTTCAGGATGTGGATGTTGGAGCAGGCCTTCTGCGCAAAGCGCACGACGTCGAAGCGCTTCAGCGACGCGGCGCGCTCGCGGATGGTGGCGGCGTCATAGACCCACAGCGGCGTGCCGTGCTCGGCGGCGAGAGCTTGCAGGCGGGCGGGGTTCAGGGCGGCAGGAAGGGGCTTGGTCATGGATCGAAGCATGCCCGCGGCGACCCATTCAATCAAATTGAAATTTGTGCAGCGACAATTCAGTCCTGATATGGATATTCAGCACCGCCACATCGAAGTCTTCCGCGCTGTCATGACGGCGGGCAGCGTCACCGGCGCCGCGGCGCTGCTGCACACCTCGCAACCGACGCTGAGTCGCGATCTCGCCCGACTGGAGCAGTTGCTGGGCTACGCCCTGTTCGAGCGCGAGCGCGGCCGCCTCAAGGCCACGGCGAGGGCACGTGCACTGTTCGATGAGGTCGAACGCAGCTTCCAGGGCCTGGCGCGCGTCATCGAGCGGGCCGAGGCGCTGGGGCGCTCGGAGGATGCGGAATTGAGTCTGCTGAGTCTTCCAGCGCTGAGCCACGCGCTATTGCCGGCGGCACTTCAGCACTTGCTCGCCGCCCACCCGTCGGCACGCGTGTCCATCACGCCGGCCGAGCCGCCGCTGCTGGACGCATGGATCAGCGAACAGCGCTTCGACCTCGGTTTGGCCGAACAGGCGACACCCCTGCCTGGCGTGCGCGTCGAGCCGGTGCTGGAGGCGGACGAAGTGGCCGTGCTGCCGGCCGACCACGCGCTCGCCTCGCGCAAGCGGCTGGCGCTGAAGGATTTCGAGGGCCAGGACTTCATCAGCCTGGCCGAGGACGATCCCTACCGGCGCGAGATCGATGCACGCTTCGACGCGGCTGGCATCCAGCGCCGCTTGCGCGTGCAGACGCACAGCGCCGTGGCCGTCTGCGAACTGGTCCGAGCCGGGTTGGGTGTGGCCATCGTCAACCCGTTGACCGCAGCGGCGTGTGCAGGATCAGACCTGCTGGTGCGGCCGCTGACGGTGTCGATTCCCTACCGCGTCAGCGCCCTGATCCCATTGCACCGCCCAGCACAACCGCTGGTCGATGCCTTGCTCAGCGCGCTGCGGCGCGCACGACCGTCGGCTTCGTCCCGAAGCGCTTGACGATGCTGGCCTCGATGCCGGCGGCGTCCAGGCCACACAGGCTCATCAGCTTGGCCGGGTCGCCGTGCTCGACGAACTCGTCGGGCAGGCCGAGCTGCAGCACCGGCACGCCGAGGCCGGCGGCGTTCAACGCCTCGACGACGGCGCTTCCGGCGCCGCCCATGATGCAGCCATCCTCGACGGTGACGATGACGTCATGCGTGCGCGCCAGTTCGGCAACAAGCTCAGCATCCAGCGGCTTGACGAAGCGCATGTTGGCGACCGTCGCGTCCAGGCGCTCGGCCACTTCCAACGCGGGATAGAGCAGCGTGCCAAAGGCCAGGATCGCGATGCGCTGGCCCTGCCGACGCACTTCACCCTTGCCCCAGGCCTGGGCCGTCATGGCTTTGACAGGCACGACGCCAACGCCCGCGCCGCGCGGGTAGCGCACCGTCACCGGCCCGTTGTGCATGAAGCCGGTGTACAGCGCCTGGCGGCATTCGTCTTCATCGGCCGGCGTCAGCACGGCCATGTTCGGAATGCAGCGCGTGTAGGCAATGTCGTAGTTGCCGGCATGCGTGGCGCCGTCGGCGCCCACCAGGCCGGCGCGGTCCAGCGCGAACAGCACGGGCAGGTTCTGGATGGCGACGTCATGGATCAGCTGGTCATAGGCGCGCTGCAGGAAGGTCGAATAGATCGCGACGACCGGCTTGATACCTTCGCAGGCCAGGCCGGCGGCGAAGGTGACCGAGTGCTGCTCGGCGATGCCGACGTCGTGATAGCGCTGCGGGAAGCGCTTGTGGAACTCCACCATGCCCGAACCCTCGCGCATCGCGGGCGTGATGGCCACCAGACGCGGGTCGGCTTCGGCCATGTCGCACAGCCAGTCGCCGAAGACCTGCGTGAAGGTCGTCTTGGGCGGCGTGGCCGGCTTGACGAAGCCCACCGCCGGGTCGAACTTGCCGGAGGCCGCGTGGTACTTGACCGGGTCGTTCTCGGCCAGCTTGTAGCCGGCGCCCTTCTTGGTGACGATGTGCAGGAACTGCGGGCCCTTCTTCTCGCGCAGGTTCTCCAGCGTCGGGATCAGCGAGTCCAGGTCGTGGCCGTCGATGGGGCCGACGTAGTTGAAGCCGAACTCCTCGAAGATGGTGCCCGGCACGACCATGCCCTTGGTGTGCTCCTCGAACTTGCGCGCGAACTCGTAGAGCGGCGTGTTCTTCAACACGCTCTTGGCGCTTTCGCGGGCGGCGGCGTAGAAGCTGCCGCTCATCAGGCGCGCGAGGTATTTGTTCAGCGCACCGACCGGCGGGCTGATGGACATGTCGTTGTCGTTCAGGATGACGAGCAGGTCGCCCATCAGGCCACCATGGGCCACGCCGGCGTTGTTCAGCGCCTCGAAGGCCATGCCGGCCGTCATCGAGCCGTCGCCGATGATGGCCACGGCCCGGCGGTCCTCGCCCCTGAGCTTGAAGGCCATGGCCATGCCGTGGGCCGCGGAGATGCTGGTCGACGAATGGCCGGTGCCAAAGGTGTCGTACTCGCTCTCGTCACGGCGCGGGAAGCCGCTGATGCCACCGATCTGGCGCAGGCCCGGCATGCGGTCACGCCGGCCGGTCAGCACCTTGTGCGGATAGGTCTGGTGGCCTACGTCCCACACCAGCCGGTCGTCCGGCGTGTTGAAGACGTAGTGCAGGGCCACGGTCAGCTCGACCGTGCCAAGGTTGGAGCCGAGGTGGCCGCCGGTCTTGGAGACGCTCTCCAGCACGAAGGCGCGCACCTCGTCGGCCAGCTTGCGCAGTTCGGTGCGCGGCAGGCGGCGCAGGTCGGCCGGGCTGTCGATGCCTTTGAGCAGCGTGTATTCCATGGCGGTCCTCTTTAGTTGTCCCGCTCTACAACGGAGTCGGCCAGCAGGCTGAGGTGGCTCACATCGGCCAGGCCGCTGGCGGCCAGGGCCGCCTTGGCTTCGGCGCGCAGCGCTTGAGCCAGGGCGCGTGCCGCGTTCAGGCCGAGCACGCTGACGTAGGTCGGCTTGTTGGCATCCTGGTCCTTGCCGGCGGTCTTGCCCAGCACCTCGGAATCCTGGGTCACGTCGAGGATGTCGTCGACAACCTGGAAGGCCAGGCCCAAGGCCGCGCCATAGTTGGACAGCGACTGGGTCGCCTGCGTCGACACCGACCCGCAGGCCGCGCCCATCAGAACGCTGGCCTGCAGCAGCACACCGGTCTTGCGGCGGTGCATGTCGCGCAGCGTGGTTTCGTCCAGTCGCTTGCCGATGCTGGCCAGGTCGATGGCCTGGCCGCCGGCCATGCCGTCATGGCCGGCCGAGCGGGCCAGCAGCGAGCACAACCGCGCCTGCAGGGCGGGAGCAATGCCCGTGTCCGGCGTCAGCACCTCGAAGGCGAGGGCCTGCATCGCGTCGCCCGCCAGCATGGCCTGGGCTTCGCCGAAGGCGACGTGCGTCGTCGGCTTGCCGCGGCGCAKGRCGTCGTYGTCCATGSMSGGCAKGTCGTCATGSACCAGCGAATAGGCGTGGATGAGCTCGACCGAGCAGGCTGCGCGCATGGCCGCAAAGCTGTCGCCGCCCACGGCCGCGCAGCTCGCCAGCACCAACAGCGGGCGCAGGCGCTTGCCACCGCCCAGCACCGCATAGCGCATCGCCTCGCCGAGGCCTGCGGGCGCGGCAGCGGGCACGAGATCATCCAGCGCCGCTTCGAAGGCGTTCAAAGACGCCTGCACCCAGCGGTCAAAGTCCTGTGCATTCAAGATTCGGGGCCCTCCCAGGCCTTCAGTTCGGCGCCGTCCAGCAGCTTGACCTGCTGTTCCACCGCCTGCAGCCGCCCGCGGCACAGAGCCAGCAACTCGGCGCCCCGCTTGTAGCTGTGCAGAAGTTGGTCCAGCGGCAGCTGTTGCCCCTCCATGGCCGCCACCATGCGCTCCAGCTCGTCGAGCGCCTGCTCGTAGCTGAGGTCGGCATCGCCGTCGCTCGAGGCGGCCTTGGTGCGGGGAGAGGACTTGGTCATTTCAAAACGCGAAACAGCAATTGTAGTCAGCGGGCTTCCTCAGCTTGGTGCCTGCGGACGTAACCGTCGGACGGAGGACGCGGGCATGCGTAGAATCCCGAACCTCTCGCTCGAGCGCGCACGCGCGTGCCTTCGGGCTCCCCTTTTCACACCTAGCAACCTGGCCGACTCGGCAGCCCCGAGATGCGCCGGAGGGACGCAGCACCTCTACCCGCCTGAAAGACCCGCCTGGATCATGTCCGACCTGAGTCTTCCCGTCTCGGCGCTCAAACGCAGCCAGACCCAGCTCCCGGTGAGCGCCTATTTCGACCCCGATCTGTTCCAGCGCGAGCAGGCCAGCATCTTCCAGCGAGGGCCCCGCTACGTCGGCCATGCACTGGCCGTCCCCGAAATCGGTGACCACTACGCCCTGCCGCAGGAGGGCGAGGGCCGGGCATTGGTGCGCTCAAGCCAGGGGATAGAGCTGATCTCCAACGTCTGCCGCCACCGCCAGGCGCTGATGCTCAAGGGTCGCGGCAACACCCAGGCCAACATCGTCTGCCCGCTGCACCGCTGGACATATTCACATCAGGGCGAGTTGATCGGTGCGCCGCACTTTGCCGAAGACCCCTGCCTGAACCTGAACCGCTACCCGCTGCGGGAATGGAACGGCCTGCTGTTCGAGGACAACGGCCATGACGTCGCCGCCGAGCTGAGCAAGCTGGGCCCGCGGGCGCAACTGGACTTCAGCGGCTACGTGCTCGACAAGGTCCAGGTTCACGAGTGCAACTACAACTGGAAGACCTTCATCGAGGTCTACCTTGAGGACTACCACGTCGGCCCCTTCCACCCGGGCCTGGGCGGCTTCGTCAGCTGCGACGACCTGGCCTGGGAGTTCGGCAAGCATCACTCGGTGCAGACCGTCGGCGTGCACAAGGACCTGGAGCGCCCCGGCTCGCCCGTGTACCAGCGCTGGCACGACCAACTGCTGAAGTTCCGCGAGGGCCGCCCGCCCGAGGCCGGCGCGATCTGGCTGACCTACTACCCGCACATCATGGTGGAGTGGTACCCGCATGTGCTGGTCGTGTCGACGCTGCACCCGGTGTCGCCGCAGAAGACCGTCAACCTCGTCGAGTTCTACTACCCCGAGGAGATCGCCGCTTTCGAGCGCGATTTCGTCGAGGCCCACCAGGCCGCCTACATGGAAACCTGCGTGGAGGACGACGAGATTGCCGAGCGCATGGATGCCGGCCGCAAGGCGCTGATGATGCGCGGCGACAACGAGACCGGCCCCTATCAAAGCCCGATGGAAGACGGCATGCAGCACTTCCATGAATGGTTCCGGAACGAGATCGGCGCGCCTCTCTGATGCCCGCCTCGGTGCTCATGGTCGCGGCGACGCTGCTGTTCGCCACCATGGGCGTCTGCGTCAAGCTGGCCAGCGAGTTCTATGCGGCCAGCGAGATCGTCATGTACCGCGGCCTGGTCGGCTCCGTGATGATGGCCCTGCTGTCGCACCGCCAGGGCTTGAGCCTCAAGACCCGCCTGCCCGGCATGCATCTGTGGCGCAGCATCTCCGGCGTCACCTCGCTGTGCCTGTGGTTCTACGCCATCAGCCACCTGCCGCTGGCCACGGCCATGACGCTGAACTACATGTCCTCGGTCTGGATGGCCCTCTTCCTGCTCGGCGGCGCCGTGCTGATGGGCGCCCAGCGCCTGGACTGGCGGCTGATGGCCTCCGTGCTGCTGGGCTTCGTCGGCGTCGCGTTGATCCTGCGCCCGACGCTGGATCAGCAGCAGCTCTGGTACGGCCTGGCCGGCCTGCTGTCGGGCATGATCGCCGCGATGGCCTATCTGCAGGTCACGGCCCTGGGCCGCGTCGGCGAGCCCGAGTTGCGCATCGTCTTCTACTTCTCGGTCGGCGGCTGCGTGGCCGGCGCCGTCATCACGGCCGTCACCCAGGGCGGCCTGCAGAGCCACACGCTGTGGGGCGCCTTCCTGCTCCTCGCCGTCGGCGTGCTGGCCACCACCGCCCAGGTCTGCCTGACGCGCGCCTACTCCATCGGCCGCCCGCTGGTGAACGCCTGCCTGCAATACCTGGGCATCGTGTTCTCTTTCATCTACGGCATGCTGCTGTTCAAGGACCCACTGACCTGGCACGCCACCTTCGGCATGCTGCTCATCATCGGCGCCGGCCTTGCGGCGACGCTGCTGCGCTCCAAGGTCGCCCCGCCGCCAAAAGACAGCCAGTTCAACCCTGCTGAGTCATGAGCCACACCACGCTGATCACCCCCGCCGAGCTGCGCGCGCTGCTTCAGTCCCCCGAGCCGCCGCTGATCCTCGAAAGCAGCTTCGACCTCGCCGATACCGACGCCGGCGAGCGCGCCTACGCGGCCGGCCACATCCCCGGCGCCTTCTACCTGCACCTGGACCGCAACCTCTGCGGCGACAAGACCGGCCCCGACGGGTCCTTCCGTGGCCGCCACCCGCTGCCAGAGCGCGAGGATTTCGCCGCGCTGATGCGCCGCCTGGGCCTGAGCGCCGGCCGCCAGGTTGTCGCCTATGACCGCCAGGGCGGCCCCTACGCCGCCCACATCTGGTGGATGCTGCGCTGGCTGGGCCACGCCGAGGTGGCCGTGCTGGACGGCGCCTGGGACGGCGAAATGACGGCGGATGTCCCAACTGCCACGCCGACCGACTGGCAACCCGGCCAGCCGCTGGTCGGCCAGATCGACGCAGCGACGCTGCTCAAGAAGCTCGGCAACGTCCGCCTCATCGACGCCCGCGCCGCCGAGCGCTTCCGTGGCGAGGTCGAGCCGCTGGACAAGGCCGCCGGCCACATTCCCGGCGCCAGCAACCGCTTTTTCAAGGACAACCTCGGCGCCGACGGCCGCTTCAAGCCTGCGGCCCAACTGCGTGCCGAGTTCCAGGCCTTGCTGGCGCCGCATGGTGCCGCCACCGTCGTGCAGCAATGCGGTTCGGGCGTCACCGCCTGTCACAACCTGTTGGCCATGGCCCACGCCGGCTTGGGCGACAGCCTGCTCTACCCCGGTTCCTGGAGCGAATGGTCGTCCGACCCGGCTCGCCCTATCGCTAAAGGTTAGGCAAGGGGATGAGCAAAGCGTTGATCTCCGACAAGCATTTCGGCGCCTGATCGGCCACACTGTGGTTCTTCGCAACGACTGGAGGACCGAATGTTCAAGCGCATCCTCGTCCCCACTGACGGCTCCGACATCACCGCCCACGCGGTGGACACCGCCATCCAGCTCGCCAAGATTCACGGCGCCCAGCTGTTGACGCTCAGCGTCATGGAGCCCTTCCCCTACAGCGCCGTCTCCGAGATCCAGCCCGTGCCGCCGCAGGAGTTCATCGACGCGCAACTGCGTGTCGCCACCCAGCGCGTCGAGGCCGTCAGCGCGGCGGCAGCGGCACAGGGCCTGTCCTGCCGCGGGCACACCACCGAGGCCCTGCACGCCTGGGAGGCCATCGTCGACCACGCCAAGGCCGAGAACGTGGACCTCATCGTCATGGCCTCGCACGGCCGCAAGGGCTTCGCGGCCCTGCTGCTGGGCAGCGAGACGCAGAAGGTGTTGTCGCATATCGAAACGCCGGTGCTGATCGTCAAATAAGCGTCAAGTGAACGTCAAGTGCCCTTGAGGCTCCGCTGTCAGGCGAGGCCTACGCGGGCATGCGGCAACGCGCACACCGCCACACCAAGTCCCGTGGACTAAATTCACCCCATGCTGCTCGTCTGCCCCCAGTGCGGAACCCGCAACCGCGTACCCGACGAACGCCTCGCCGACGATCCCACCTGCGGGCATTGCGGCGGGCCCGTTGCGCCGCGCAAGCCCGTGGCCCTGGGCGATGCGGACCTCGGCCCCTACCTCCAGGGCACGGAGGCTCCGGTGCTGGTGGACTTCTGGGCGGCTTGGTGCGGACCCTGCCGCTCCTATGCGCCGCACTTCGAGCAACTCGCCGCCAACCGGCCGGACATCCGCTTCGTCAAGGTGGACAGCGACGCGGCACAACGCAGCAGCGCCAGCCTGCAGATCCGCAGCATCCCGACGACCGTGTTGTTCGTTGGCGGCCGCGAGGTTGCGCGGCAGAGCGGTGCGATGACGGCTGCGCAACTGGACGCTTGGGTGGACAACGCCCTGCCCTGACGTCACAGCGCTCGGCTGAGCCCTGGGATCTGCGGATTTTCTCCATTGCCTTGGTACGGGTGGCGTTCTGCAGGTCTAACTTTTGTAGCAGGGCTGCGCCAGGCTTTCGCCAACGGCATTACAGGACTAGAGACTCGCCCCCTTTGGGTCCGAGCCTCCAGCGGCCGCCTCGGTTACGTTCTCGGCAACGATTCGAAGCACCGGTCTATCGGCCCAAGCATCAATAAAGTTGAACACTGCAAAGGTGGCTGCGCCATCCTCGTCTGCCGCCTCGCAACATTCTTCAAGATACGCGCCATCCATTTCTACTGTGCCGTGGCTTAGCGCCCTGTGGTGAGGGCTCAACGCGAAGCAACTGATCGAACCATGGAAGATGAGCCTGTGTCGACAGTCCTGCCAGTCCACGTATCGCACTTCCACAGAGCTGACGTCCAAACGCACGTCCTCAATGCTCGCGTCATCCAGACGAAGCGTCGCGAAATTGATGGGGTCTGTTTTCATGGGTGATATCCGGGAAATGTTTCTTCTGCCAAGAAGCCGGTACCTGAACCGAGCGTGTAGCCATCTGGTAGCGCCTTTACGACCAAGCCTTGGGTCTTCGCTTGATTCCAAGACAGGCCAGGCGGCTTAATCTCGACATGGTAGTGCTCGCCGTGATGGCGCGGATGGAAAGCCGGGTCTCCTGGCTGGAGGCCTTCGGGATGACTTTCGAATCGAATTCTCGTCTGCGAGTTTGGCTCCCAGACAATTCGAGTGGTCCCATCGGGTGTGAGACTAATCTTCTTCGGCGGCACTCCCAGAATCGAGGTCATCTCGTGGGGTTTAGAAGGGAATCTGCCGAACTTGATACCAACAGCACCTGCTTGGCTGAGGCGCCCCATCCCAGCACCACGCACGTCTGTGATGGTGAAGCCGTAGTCACCAATCCCGACGCCACGCGCAGCAGCAAAGTTCAGCCCAAGTCCCAATCCACTGCTCGTGGCCTGGCGCAGGTCGCCGTTCATGAGCGCCGTGGTTGTGTCTCTGGCCCCGGTGTATGAGTGATAGACCATGCCCAGCGGCGAGACATTGAAGACGTTCGCCCCGGTGGACTTCAAGCCGTCCCACGTGCCTGCGTTAGGTGCGCTTAAGCTGCTCAACGAGGTCAGCGGTTGGAAGTCGCCAGTGACCGAGCCATGCAGGAATTTCAGGCCAGCTTGAACCGTGTCCGCCAACGGCAGGACGGTCATGTCGGCTAGGCCGAACAGCCCTGCAGTCGCCAGGTCGCCGACTCCCGATGCGATATCGAAGACCGCTTGAGGCAGGCGCACCACGCCCGGGCCGTCATCCGCCAGATACTTCAATACTTCAGGGCGGTCTAGCGTCAGACGGTCGCCGCCGGTGCCAGTGCTGCCGCCGGCAGCCGCTGCAGCTTTCACGGCTGAACTCGTGCTCGACTGCAACGCTTTCAACTCCCGAATGTTTCGCTCGAGTTGCAGCACCTGCAGTTGGGTGGCGTCCTTGCGGGCGTCAGCCAGCTCAATACCGGGATCACTCAGCACGCTGTCGAAGTACCTCTGCGATGCACCGAAGTCGTATCCGCCAATCACGCGAGACGTATCACTGCTGGCCGTCGCAGTTTCATAGCGATTCAGCCCGGCTGTTTCCGCGCCGGATTGGTCTGGTACCTTGCTCCAATCCACGCCGCCGAAGCTAGCGAGGCTGCTCCCGATTGCATTGCCAAGCGCGCCCTGCGCCACGCCGCGGTAGCTCCACCCATTGACCTGTACCGAGCCGATCATCGAGGTGTAGCGGCTCGGATCCGCGGCGATCTCCGCCTGATTGAGCAAGCTGCGGTTATTGGCTGCAGTGATCGCCCCGATAGCGGCCTGCACGTCGTTACCCAGGTTCGGGCTCCTGCTCAACTGGTCCAGGATCTGGCGCTGCTTAGCGAGGTTGCCATCTGCGATGGCCTGACGCCCCTCCTCCTTCAATCTGTCGTCCTTGCGCTGCTGACTATCCCTTTGCCACAGCTCGTTCTGCAAGGCGACGGCGTTGTAGTCCGGCTGGTAGTTGTAGTTCCCCGCGGAGGTGTTGCGCATGGCCGTATTGATGTAGCCCTGGATCATGGCCCCGAAGTTGTTGTAGAAGCTCGTGATCCCCGCGATGTTGGCCGCCGTCCAGTTCGGGTCCACCGCCCCGATGGCCTCACCAGCGTTGTAGGGCCGCCAGGTGCTGGCGTTGTGGTGGATGTTGGTGACCTTGTTGGGGACGAGCAGCACCTGGCCCGCGAACAAGGCGTTGTCGCCCAGCATGCCGTTGGCCTCGGCGATGAGATACCACAGGCTGGAGTCGCCCCACAGCGCTTGCGCCACCGAGCGCAGCGTTTCGCCGCTTTGGCGCACGGTATAGCTGCTGGCGGCATTGGCCGGGTAGCTGTCGTTGATCGGCTCGTAGTTCTGGTCGAAGTCCGCCCCCGCTCCGGCGTAGGGCATGGGCCCGGGGGTCATGTAGCGCCCGCGGCGCTGGTCGGCGGTTTCCTGGCGGTGGTTGCGCACAAGCTGCTCGGCGTAGCTGATGCGCAGCCGGTCCTCCAGGCTGTTGCCCACGTCGCCGATGCGGTGGCCGTCGGCGTAGTAGAAGTAGTGCGCCAGCGAGCCGCTGGTGCGCTGCAGCACCTGGCCGTTGGCGTTGCTGACGTAGCTCTTGGTGCCGGTGCTGTCGGCGTTGCTCTTGAGGTGACCGTTGGCGTCGTAGCCCAGGGTGCTCTGGGTTTGCTGGTTGCCCAGGGACTTGGTGATGGTTTTCTGCTGGGCGGTGTCCCAGTAGGTGTAGGTGTAGGTGGTGGCGGTGGTGGCCGACGGGGTGGTCTGCCCAGGCTGGGCTTGAGGGGTCTGGGTGACGAGGCCGAGCTGGCCGGCGCCGGGCTGGTCCCAGGGGCTGAGGTCGTCGGCGGCGCTGGTGGGGGTGCTGGTCTTCTTGTAGTAGGTGTAGTAGACGGTGTAGTTCTTGCTCGTGTCGCTGAGGTTGCGGGTGTCGCCCACGAAGCTCTGGGTGCGTAGCCGGTTGTCGGCGTCGTAGGTGCTGGCGGTGTTGGTGTGGTTGACGAGGTCGCTGAGCAGCGTGGTGCGGCCAACGTCGTCGAGCTGGCGGGTGGCGATGAGACTGCCGTTTTGTGAGGTGGCCTGCAGGTAGCCGTCCTGGCTGTAGGCGTAGACCTCGCTGACGTCGTGGGGGTCGCCTTGGTGCAGGTACCCGGTGTAGCCCGTGTAGGCGGTGTAGACGGCCAGGGCGCGCTGGCTGTTCTTGTCGTAGCCGATGAGGGTGCCCTCGGTGCCCCGCTTGATGACGACGCCGGTATCACCCAGGCTGGTGCCGCGCGCGGTGGTGGCCACCCCGGCGCTGGTCTCCAGCCGCCCCTTGCTGACGACGAAGCGGTTGAGCTTGTCGTAGGCGTACCAGTAGTCCTGCGTGCCGCCGCCCAGTAGCCCGGCCAGGCCGTCCCAGTAGGTGGCGGTGATGCGCCGGCGGTTGCCGACGGCGTCGAACTCGTAGGCCACGTCGAAGAAGTTGGCGTCGCGCACCCGCGAGATGCGGTTGAGCTCGTCGTAGGTGATGGTGGCGTTCTGGTAGGCGGTCGTCTTGCTGCCGTTGACGAGGCTGAAAGTGCCTTCAGCGACCCGGTTCCCGGCGTTGTCGTAGGCGTACTCGCTGGTGATGCCTTGCGTGTTGTCGGTGAAGGAGCGGATGTAGCCGTTGGCGTAGTAGGTGTAGTCGACGCTCTGGCTGTTGCTCTGGCCCGTGTGCACGGTGCTGGTCTGCTTGACGAGCTGGGCGGCGCTGTTGAAGGTGTAGGTGAACTGCGCGCCGCTGAGGTCCTGGTGCCAGGTGGTGTGGCCGAAGTAGTCGACCTTGTCGATGAGGCTGCGCCCGTCGGCCTGCAGCGTGGTGCGCACGTAGCCGCCGGTGGTGGTGGCCGCACCGCCGGCACCGGCCAGGCTGGCGATGCCGCTGGCGCCGGCCTGGCGCAGCTCGTAGGTGTAGCCCGTGACGAAGCCGTTGCCGGAGACGGTCTGCACGACGCGCTGCAGGGCGTCGTAGTCGGTGCGGGTGGTGATGCTGAGCGCGTTGGTGGCTGTCAGGCGCTGGCCGAGTTCGTCGTAGGCGTAGTTGTCACTGAGGTCGCGGCCGGTGGCGAGGGTGTCGCTGGTGGCGTTGGCCAGGCGCTGCACGCCCTTGCGGGTGACGGTGGTGAGCAGGCTGCGCTTGTCGTAGCTGCGTTCGGTGACGGCGCCCTCGGCGTCGGTGACCTTGCGGGCGTCGCCGAAGATGTCGTACTGGCTCGTGCGGATGCCGCCACCGGTGGCGTTGTAGGTATCGGCGTTGCCGCCGGCTGCATCGAACTCGCTGATGACCTGGGCATCGTCGCCGCGGCTGCCGGCCAGGTATTGCACGCGGCTCAAGTTGCCATTGGCATCCAGCATGGTGGTGTGCCGGCCCAGCAGGTCGTAGCCGAACCGGGTCTCGGGGCGGGCCCGGTAGCGGTAGCCGTTTTCTGCGGTGACGAAGGTCTCGGGGTCGAGCTTGGCGATGAGCTGACCCAGGGTGTTGTATTGCAGCGTGGTCTTGGCGCTGGCGAGTTGGTCGGCCGTGAGCTGACCGGCCGTGAGGGCCGCTTGGCCCTTGCTCTTGCGGTCGTCGTTGATGGCCGCAAGCATCCGCTCGGCCACGCGTTCGTCGCGCTCTTCCACCACGTCGCCGAAGGCGTTGAAGGATTGGAAGCGTTTGATGGTGACTTTCGGCTCGTTGGCCAGAACGGCGACCAACTGCTGCACTTGCGAACGTCCATCGGACGTGAAGACGATACGGCCCGACTGAACGATGGGGTTGCCGACTTCGTCGGTGAGGAGGCTTCCCGAAGGAGTCAAGGCACGCAGCACGTAATCGTAGGTCTGACCATTCGAAATACCTGCATTGCGCGCATCGATCGCGAACGATGTATACCCACTCTCGGAACTTGAAGGCGGGTGATAGGTGCCATTCGCCGTGAACCACCGCCCATTTATCAAAACTTGCGCTCGTGAAACCTGACGGCCCTTGATGTTGAAGTCAACCGGCAGTGCCGTAGGGTCGGCTGAATCTGATGTGACGATGGTTCCGTCATTATGGAACTTGATGCTCACCGCGCCCGAGCCACTCGGCATGGTGTATTTAAGCGTCAACAGCCTTGGGGAGGGCGCCCCACCCTGCGGGCGGTAATTCCAAAGAGTGAATTCAGTCGCCGCATCAGGGAACGTGATGGCTGTTGAACTTTCTAGGACTGCACCTGTCGCGTCGTCAATCAGGCTGTAAGGAAGATATCGCCAGTGGCTGCTTGGCTGCCCGGAAAGCAAAGGGTCTGGCGCCAAGAATATTGCGCCCGGCTGACGATCTGTGTCGAGCGGGGGGTCGTATTGCCAAGTGATGTTGCCATCTATGTCTATTGAAAACGTTCCACGGCCGAATGCATATATCTTCGAGGAAGGATAGCTGCCGCCTGGAGCGCTTCTATTAATAGAATATCTGAAGGACTGAATTCCCTTCCCTTTGTACTGGCTCAGATCATATGTTGAGGCGGTATTTCCCGAGATCCAACTAAACCACCCGTACTCACCTAAATTTTGCGATCCAACAGCAAAGCTAAATGAATCCCATAGTTGAAGCGGAGCGCTGAAATGCGAAATATTGAATTTCGGAACCGCCCCGCTGGTTGCAGTGAACGAATCTGCTCTGGGATAGATGGACGCATGCTGGACCTTGGTAGACGCTGGCTCCCAAGCCGGCACCCACTGCTCGTTGTAAAGGCTACCCATCGTCACCGCGTTCTTGAGCACATCGATCTGCGGATCAATGGTCTGGGTGATGAGGTTCCTGGAGTTGTAGATCGAGACGCGCGAGTACAGTGGCAAGAAGGCGGTGTCGGCGGCGTTGCGCTTGCCGGAGGTGACCTGCTGCAGGGTGAGGCTGCGCAGGTCGATGGCCACGTCCAGCCCGGCCACCTTGTAGGTCGCATCGCCATTGCCGCGAATCTCGCGGGTCATGTTGCCGTTGGCGTCATAGACGTAGAACTTGATCGCCCCGTCGCCCGAATTCGTCTTCACGACCTTGCCCAGCGTGGAGTATTCGGCGAACTCCTCCCAGCCGTCGCCGATGCCCTTGGCGCTGAACTCGCCGAAGGCGTTGTAGCGGGTCTTGCGGGTCTCGGCCGCGGCGACCTTGTCGCTCTCCCAGTGCTTTTCCACGACGATGCGCCCGGCCGCGTCGAACTCGTAGCTGGTGATGATGTCGCGCAGCTTGGGGGCGCTGGCGGTACTGTCCGAGCGGCGCACGTCCTTGTTCACGCGCCGGGCGAGGTTGCCGTTGGCGTCGTAGGCATAGGTCGTGATGGCGCCGGCGGCGTCCGTCGTCTGCACGAGCAGGCCGTTGGCGTCGTAGCCGCTGAGCGTGATGCGGTCGTCCGTCTCGACGTTGGTGTCCTTGCCGCGCTGGATGCGGCGCTTGACCTGCCCCAGGCCGTCGTACTCGGTGTCGGTGGTCGGGCGGACGTTGGCGTTCAGGTAGTCCACATACCCCGGCGCCTCGCGGTGTGTCTCGCGGTTCAGGCCGTCGTAGCTGATGTCGGTCTGCTCCCAGGTCAGGGTCGTGCCGACCTCCGTGGCCAGCGCCTGGGTCTGCGTGACGGCGCCCAGGCCGTTGTACTGGTAGCGGGTGATGGCGGTCGTCGTGTTCTGCGTGCGGGTGCCGCTGGCGTCGACGGTGTCCTGCGCCACGTTCAAGAGGCGCTGCTCGGTGACGCGGCCCAGCCGGTCCAGGCTGACCTCGGTGATGCGGTTTTGCTCACCCACAGGTACGTTCTGCCCGGCGATGACGGGGATGAGCTGCGCCGGGTCGTTGGTAGCGCCGGCGCTGGCCAGCTTGTCGGCCTGGCGGGCGTAGCCGCCCGGCAGCATCGCGGCGTAGCGGGTTTGTTTGGTGGCGACGTTGCCTGCGTGGCCGTACTCCCACGCGATGGCCGCGCCGCCGGCGTCGATGGACAGGGTCCGCCGGCCGTTGCCGTCGAAGTACTCGAAGCTGGAATTGCCGCGGCCATCCTTGCGCTCGGTGAGGTTGCCCACCGCGTCGTAGAAGAAGCTCTGCAGCACCGTGTTCTTCGGCGTCAGGCCGCTGATGACGAAGGCGGCCGTGCCGTCACCGCTGCTCCAGGCGTAGAGGTTGTCGAGCGAGGTCTGCGTCTTGCGGTTGAGCGCGTCGTACAGGGTGCGCAGCGTGCGGTCGTTGGCGGTGTCGGCGGTGACTGCGGGCGCGCTGCCCACCGGGTCGAGGGTCACGCCGTCGGCGATGCGCGTGGCGTAGACGGTCTGCACGACCTGGTTGCCCGCGGCGTCGTAGCTGGCGCGCGAGGCGACGCGGTCGGCGCTGATCTCCAGCGTCTTTTGGTCGAGCGCGTCGTACCAGGCCACGGAGCGCCTGCCGCCATTGACGGTGGTGCCGTCGGCCTGGAGCTGGCCGTGGCTGACCTGCTCGATGAGGTTGCCGCGGGCGTCGTAGCGCATCGCGTCGGCCGGCGTGACGGTGCTGGTGCTGCCGTCGGCGGCGGTGGCCGTGTAGCCCATGCCGATGCGCCGGACCAGGCGGTCGTTGGCGTCGTAGGCCATCCGCGTGGTGCGCTGTTCGGGCAGGCCCTTGGCTTCGATGCTGGTGATGCGGTTGCCGCGGCTGTCGTACTGGTATTCGTTGACGACGTCCTTGAGCGCGCCGGTGCCGTCCTTGGCCTGCACGGGCAGGGTTTCGGTGAGCAGGCGCCCGAGGCGGTCGTAGGTGTAGGCGACGGTGGCGCCGAGCTTGTTCTTGACGCTCAGGCGCTGGCCGAAGGCGTCCAGCGCATCGGTACCCTCGACGTAGTTCTCGGCGTCGGTCTCCTGGAGCAGGCGGCCGTTGCGGTCGTAGGTGCGGCTCGTGAGGGCGTCTGCCGTGGCGTTGGTGAGCACGTAGGCACCATTGGCCTGCGCCGCGGTGGCCAGAACGACGGCTTGGCCGCCCGAGAGCGTGCCTTGCACTTTGGCGTCCACGCGCAGGCTGCTGGTGAGGTTGCCGAAGGCGTCGTAGCCATAGGCAGTGAGGTAGCGCTGTGCATCGACGGATTGCAGCAGGCGCCCGGTCTTGTCGTAGACCTGGTAGCGCTTGAAGCCGCGCGCATCGGTGATGACGCTGGCGCGGCCGAAGGCGTCGTAGTCCGTCGCGGTGACGCCGCCCAGCGCGTCGGTGACTGTCGTGACGCGGCCGGCGGCGTCGTAGCCGTAGTCGGTGGTGTAGAGCTTGCGCAGCGCGGTTTGCGCCGCGGCCTTGGCATCGGCGGCCAGGGTGGAGAGGTCAGCGGCGTAGCCCAGCCGCACGCGCTCGGCCTGCTCCCAGGCGCCGGTGCCTTCGGCCAGCGCGACGCCGCGGGGGTCGATCTCGTGCCACAAGCGGCCTTGGGCGTCGTACTCGTAGCGCGTGGTGCTGGCCAGTGCCGTGCCGTCGGCGCGCGTGATCGAGATGCGTTGGCCGGCGCCGTTGTAGCCGTAGCGCGTCGTGCTGGCTTGCCCCACCACGTTGCCAGCCAGGACCTCGGTCTCCAGCCGGCCGGCGGCGTCGTAGGTGAACTGGGTCTGCACGCCATTGCCGTCGGTCTCGAGACTCAGGCGCCCGGCGCGATCAAGCTCACGGACCACGCTGGTCGCCGCACCCAGCCCCGGAAGCGCAGCCGTCAACGTGTTCAGCACGGGGGCAAAGGCAGCAGGCGTGTAGCTGCCGCTGCCACTCAGGCGGCTGGCATAGCGCAGTGCCGTCGTGCGGGCGTTGGCGTCGTCGTAGCGCGTCTCGGTGACATAGCCTTCGGCGTCTACCGCAAAGCGCTGGCGGCCCGCTGCGTCGTAGGCAAATTGAGTGACGCGGCCTTTGAGGGGTGGCACCTCCTCCATGTTGTCGATGTAGCTGACCGTCTGGCCTGGCGGCAAGTTGGACGCACGCAAGACGGCAAACTCAACCCGAACGGACTGCCAGTCCGTCGTCGGCTCGACAATCGTTGCCACCAAGCCACTGGCGCGCGACGTGCCTTTTTCATAGACAAAGACGCGCGCGCCGGTGGCGGTTGACTCCATCTCGATGCTGTACGTCTTGCCCGGAACGTAGACCCCGATGTCCACCTCCACAAACGTTCCGGCGGGTAGCTGTCGGCACTGGGTATAGACGTGGCCGTTGTTCTTGAAAATCAGGGCCGCTCGGCTCATACCACCAGCCCCATCCTTGAGCATGATGTGCGTCGTCTGCTGGAGGTGAACCGGCTGATAGTCGAGTTTGAGTACAGACCCCACCGGCATCTGCTTTGGGCTGGTCATGAGCGCATAGCCGCCGTTCGGCAAGGGCTCGCTGACCAGCTTGAGCCGCCCGGCTTCCCATATGCCGACGGAGCCCCCTAGCCCGTCCATGTCCCTGTTGAACTCGCGTTTGGTCGGCGAATAGATCGCCGCGAGGTCAGCCTCGCTTGGCACGGTGCCGACGCTCCAGGTCCAGGGCTGCTCGTGCTCCACGCTCGCCACGATCCGGCCTGCCGCGTCGTAGCGCCGCTCGCTCACGAAGCCTTCTGCATTGACGACGAACCGCTGATTGCCAACCTTGTCGTAGGCGTAGCGGGTGACGTGATCCTTGGCATCGACCTTGACCAGCTTTCCATAGATCGCGGAGCCCGACATGCCCACACTGACCCCGGTGATGATCTGCTCGTACCGGCGTTCCGACACGACCCGATTGGCGCCGTCGTACTTGCGTTCCGTGACCTGCCCCAGGGCGTCGACGCTGTAGATCAAACGGCCATCGCCGTCGTAGGAATTGATGCTGAGCTGCTCGGCCGGGCCGGCGCTCAATATGTCCAGAGCAGTACGCAGTTCGTCGTAGGTCTTGCTGGCCCAGCCCGCCGCCAGCGTTGTGGCATAGGCCCGGATGGCCGTGACACGGCCTTCACCGTCGTAGTCATATCGCGTGGCGGCACCAAGGGCGTCGACGCCGTAGCGCAGGCGATCGGCGTTGTCGTAGCTGTAGCGGGCCGTGACATTGTTCTGCGAGTCACGCTTCAACAGCAGGCGCCCGGCCGCGTCGTACTCGTAGCTGGTCTTGAGTTTCAGCCCGTCGGGGTCGACGGTCTCTGACGTGCGTCGGCCCAGGATGTCGTATGCATAGGCCACCTTGCGGGCGGCGGTCGTACCGGCTCCGTCGATGACAGTGAGCACGCGGCTCTGGGCGTCGTAGCCGTAGCTGGTCTTGAGCTTGAGCCCGCCGGTCACGTCGTCGACGATGACGTCGGCAAGTTCACCCCTGGCGTTGTAGACCTGCGTTGTGACGGTGCCGCGAGGGTCGGTGATCTTGAGCTTGCGCCCCTGGCCGTCGTACTCGTAGCGGGTCTGCAGGTTCAGCCCCACACCGTTGACCAGCGGGTCCACCGTCTGTATCAGCACGCGGTTGGCGGCGTCGAAGCTGTAGCTCGTCGTGCTGGCGGCCCCGTCATTGATCGGGGCACCGCCGGCGTTGGCCTTCAGTCCCTGAACGACCTGGACGAGGTTGTCGTTGGCGTCGTAGCCGTTCTGCGTGACGTTGCCCAGCGCATCCGTCACGGTAAGCAAGTTACCGTGGGCGTCGTAGGCGTAGGTGGTGGTCGCCCCGGCGCCGTCGGTGACTTTGTAGACCTGCCCGTGGCGGTTGTACTCGGTGACGGTTTGGATACCTGCCGTCTTTACCGTCAGCTTGCGATTGACGGCGTCGTGGGTATAGGTGACGGTGCTGATGGCGCGATCGACACGGGTGACCGTTCGATCCAGCGCGTCGTACGTGGTCGATGTGGTGCCGGCCGGCCCGGCGATCGTGATCTTGCGCCCGGCACCACTGTCGCGCAGATAGGTGTACTGAGTGATCCGGTTGAGTTCGTCGGTGGTGTTGTAGAGCCGGCCGAGGGCGTCGAAGGTTGCGCCCGTGATCACGGCGCTTGCCAGCCCCGGGCCGCTGCGTTCGGTTCGAGTGGCGTTGCCACGCCGGTCATAGCCATAGTCCAGCGTCAGGCGGCRCGCGTTGGCGGTGCCCACAGGATCGATGTCGCGGATCTCTTTGCTGAGCTGGCCGAAGGCGTTGTAGCTGTAGTCGGCCTTGTTGCCCAGCGCATCAATGGCCTGCTGGATGAGGCCGCGCTGGTTGAAGGTCACCGCACTGCGGTTGTCCAGGCCGGCGTTGTTCAGCGCGGCAATCGCGCTTGACAGCGAGATGTCAGCTGCAGGCGCACGGCTCACAACCGCTGTGTCAGCTTTGCCACCTACCAGACCGGTGGCGTCGGCCACCGAGAGTCGCTGGCTGTGCGTGACCGTGGCCTGCACTTCACTGAAGTTGCTGTAGATCGTCTCCGTGACCTCGCCACCCTTGATCGGGTCGCGCAGGATGGCGTAGACCTGACGGCCTTGCGCGTCGTAGTAGAAGAAGGTCTTGTTGCCGCGCGCATCGGTCACGCTGGTTCGGCGGCCTGCCGCGTCGTAGGTGGAAGTGGTGCTTGTGGCATCGCCTTCGATCTGCGTGCTCTGCACGCGGCCCCAGTCGTCGTAGCTGATGTTCTGCTTGCGCTCCTCGCCCGAGCCCTTGGCCAGCGTGGTGGATTTGAGGCGTTGAAGGCTGTCGTAGTCGTAGAAGGTGACGGTGCCGTCCGCTGCCGTCTCCTGCTCCAGCAAACCCCGGTTGTTGTACGTCTTGCTGGTGGACAGGGGCAACTTGGGACTGCTCAACGAGGTCCGCAAGGCATCAGTGAGGTCGCCGGTCTTGAACAACTTCAAGCTTGCCGGGCTCCCGCTGATCACAGGCTTGATGGCCTGGGTGAGATAACTGATGCCTCCCGCGGGCCGGCCTGCGGTATCGAACTTGTACTCCGTGAGGTAACCCTCGGCATTGACTTGGGCGATTTGGCGGCCCGCTGTGTCATAGACCCACTGAGTGAACTCGTCGTCACTCAATGGCGCGAGGGCTTGCAAGTCGGCCAGCGAAGGATTGGCACGCTGTGCATCGCTCAGAAGGGCGGAGCGACGCAGCTGCGAGAGCGTGTTGCCCGCCGCGTCGTACTTCCAGACGGTGAGGCCGCCGTCGCCGTCTACCCGCGCGGCAAGGCGCCCCGTGGCGTCGTACAGGTTGCGTGTCGTGCGGTCCCGCGCGGCGTCTGCCGTGGGCGCTGACATGGACGGACCACTGGTGCGCGTGGTGCCCTGGGTTGCATCCAGGCGCGTGACGGCCACGGCGGTGGCATAGCGGGTCTGGGCCGTCAGCGCCGAGGTGCCGTCGTACTTGTTCTCGGTCAGGTAGCCGTCGGCGTCCAGCGTGCCGGCCAGCCGGCCGGCGGCGTCGTAGTAGAAGGTCGTGACGCGGTCATTCGTTGCATCGCCCGCGGGACGGACGTCTGCCACCGTCTTGGCGGTGGGTTGGCCCTGGGCGTCGCTCAAGCTGGCCCGCGTGGCTTCGCTCACCAGCGTGGCGTAGGCCACCGTCTGGGTCAGCCGCCCCGCGCCGTCGTAGAGGTATTCGGTGAGCTGGCCGTTGGCGGCGATGTCGGCGCTCTTGCGGCCGCTGACGTCGTACAGGGTGTGGCTGGAGACGCTGGTGGCGTCCTGCACGCGGCGCAGCTGGCCCGCCGCGTCGTAGAAGTACTTGGTGGCGCCCAGCGCCGTCTGGCTGACGGCGCCGAGCACGTCGCTGGACACGAGGCGGCCCATCGTGTCGAAGATCTGTACCGTGGTCAGGCCGTTGTCCAGCTTGACGGAGGTCTTGCGATCCGAATCAGCGTAGGTATAGAGCGTGATCGCGGCGTTAGCGTCCACGCTCTTGGTCACGCGGTTCAGCCCGTCGTACAGATAGGTGGTGCCGTTGTTGTTGATGTCCTTGCTGGAGAGCAGCCGGCCAAAAGCGTCGTAGCTGGTGAATGTCTTGATCGCCCCGCCCGGCGTGGCAACGCCGTTGGACAGGGCCATCGTCGTGTAGCGGCGCTGCTCCTTCACCTGGCCGCGCAGGTCGTAGTCGAACTCGACGATCTGGCGATCCAGGCTCTGCGCCTGGGGACCGTTCACCCAGCTCTCGAGCGAAGTGAAGCTGGGATTGGGGTCGCTGAAAACAGCAGCTGTGTACTGCACCTGGCGTGCGAGCAGCCCCCAGCCGTTGTAGACGTAGCGTGTCACTTCGCCCTGCAGGCCCAGCACATAGGCCAGGCGCCGCTTGGCGATTTGCGTCGTGTCGTAGATGTACTGGGTGGTGCGCGCACCGCTGGCCTTGAGCGGGCCGGCGACGCCGTCCGGGTCGGCAACGGTGTAGGTCGTCTCTGTGGCGAGCAGGCCCGTGCTGGTGTAGGTGCGCTCCAGCACGTTGCCCGCCGCATCGGTCCGGCGTGCCAGCTTGCCGGCGCCGGCGTACTCGTAGGTCGTGACTTCGCTCTTGGCGTTGGTGCTGGTCAGCACGTCGCCGTTGTCATAGGTGTAGCTTTGCTTGAAGCTTGCACCGCCGAGCAGTGCGCCGCTGATCTCTTCCAGCTGGCCGCTGTTGACGCCGCTGAGGTATTTGAGCGTGGTGACCTGGCCCAGGGCATCGGTCACCGTGGTGGTGCGGTTGGTGGTGTCGTAGACGAAGCCGGTCTTGCGGTTCTGATCGTCCGTGATGGACTTGACGCGGCTGTCGGGCCAGTAGTCGATGGTCTGTGTGTTGCCATCCTTTTGAGTGAGGGTCTGCAGCCGGCCGTTGGTGTCGTAGCCGTAGCTGACCGTGTAGGTGCTGCTGTCGGTGGTGTCTTCGGGCGTCAGGTCGGTGGTGACCAGGCTGAGCCGTCCACCGGTGTAGCCGTAGCTGGTGACGCTGCGCGTCTGTTGCGCGCCCTGCGCATCCTTGTAGCTGGTGGTGATCTTGGACAGCTGCGTGCCGGTGTAGTTCAGCGTCACCACTTCGTCGGCCGTTGAGCTGCCAGCCTTGAAGGTGGACAGGCTGCTAATCAGGCCGCCGCCGTCGTAGTCAACCTTGACCAGGTTGCCTTGGGCGTCGCTGACCTGTGAGAGCCGGTAGATCTCCCCGTCGACATTGGCGTAGGTTTCTGCCGTGCCGGTGTCGCCATCGGTCCAGGTCCAGACACCGGCGCCGTAGCTCAGGCTGTCGAACTGGCCCGAGCCCTCGGCCGTGAGGTACTTGCCGGTGGCGGTGTCGAAGGAGTACGACGCCTCATGGCCGTCCGCATCGGTGCGCTTGATGCTGCTGCCGGCGGTGTTGACGGTGCCCACGCGCCCCGACACGCGCCGGTAGTAGCCGACGCGCCAGCCATCCCCGTTATCGCCGTCCCAGCCGCCCTGGCTGTTGTAGGTACGGAGCAGGTCGACGTCCGGACCGACGCCCACCAGGTATTCGTCGCGGTCCTGGATGACGAGGTTGCCGTTGGCTGCATTGACGGTGATCTGTTCGCCGGCACGCCCCGTGGCGGCCTGTCCCATCCCGCCCGCCCCGCCCAACACGTCCTTGGACGTGTTGACCAAACCGTTACCACTGCCGGTGACCACTGAAACCATGTCTCTCTCCCAAGGATCGGTATTACTTAGGTAATCCAGGGATGAGTCCGGTTGTTTAGCTTCCGTTTCAAATAGTCACACTTCGGTGCCAAGCAAATGTCTGCGAAAGAAGCCCACCGTTCGGCCCAACCACAACGCAGTCGTCACCGATCGATCAAACCCCGGCGGGTCACACAGCAGGTCGCATTCCAGGCGGCCAAGGCCGTCGGGCGTCGGCGGCGGTGCAAGCAAGGCGCCATGGCCGGCGCCCGGTAGCGCAGCGAGCAGTTCGCAGCTCTGGCAGGCGGCGATCAATGGGTCGCTGTGAAAACGCGGCAGCAGCCAGCGGTCGCCGTCGGCGGTGATCAGACCCAGCGGCACGCGCGGCTTGGCGAGGGTCGCCAGATCGAAGTCGGCTGCCGCCGGCACGCCGGCCACGACGGCGGCGATGCGCGGGTCGTTGTGGACCTGCGGCGTCGCGTCACGGAACTTCCAGTCGAGCACGTGCCGGGCCACCCAGAGCTTGAGGCCATCCAGCGCACCGCCGGTCAGCCGCGTGGCCAGGCCGATGCAGCTGTAGAAGTCTTCCGCGAGGTCCTTCTCGCAATGGGCGCGAAAGCGCTCGGGCGACCAGGCGCCGCCGGCCAGGCTGAGCATGGTGTGGCCACCGGCCGACATGCCGAAGCCGCCGACGCGGTCCAGCTTCAGGCCGGCAAAGCGTGGGTCGGCGGCAACGCGGTCGATGGCATGGCTGATCTCGGCGGGGCGCTGTTTCCAGCTGTCGGGGCCGGGGCGGCCGGGGTCAGTCCAGTTGTCGCCGCGGTGCAGGGGCAGCACGACCGTGAAGCCGGCCTCGACCAGGGCCTTGGCCAGGGTGGTGTGCACCCACGGGCCGCCGCCCGAGCCGTGCGAGATGGCGATGAGGCGGCCATTGCCGGGGGCCGGTGGCGCGTCGGGTGCCAGCATCAGCTGCAGGTCGCCGCGCGTTTCAGGCCGGCCGGCGGCGGCGGTGGGATAGAACAGCGTGACGGCGCCGCCGTCATCGTCGGCGGGCAGAGTCAGTGTGCCGACGGTGGCGGCGTGCGCGGAGGCACTCAGCGCCAGGCTGGTGAGCAGGAAGCGGAAGAACATGGCTGGCTCCTCGGAAGTTGAGAAGCCCTCAGCCTCGGCCACCCTGCCCGCTATGTCTGGCCGAAACCCGCGCTTTGCAGGTTTCGGCGCTGCTTTTTAAGAATCGGCCAGCGCTTTCTGGCGGAATTCGGTGGGCGTCAGGCCGGTATCGGCCTTGAAGGCGCGGTTGAAGGGGCCGATGGAGCCGAAACCGACGTCCAGCGCAATGGTCAGCACCGGAAGGCCGCGCTCGGCCGGATCGGCCAGGCGGCGCTTGGCCTCAAGCAGGCGCAGGCCGTTGACGAAGGCATTGAAGTTGCGGTGGCCCAGGCCCTGGTTGATGACGCGGCGCAGCCGGTACTCCGGCGTGCCGAGCTGCTCGGCCAGGCTGGCCAGGCTCAAACCCTCCTGAGCGTAGCCGCGACCCTCACCCATCAACTTGGCCAGCGCGGCGGCGACGGCCTGGTCCTGCGGGTCCTCGGCTGTAGGCGCGGATGGCGGCGGTGCCGCGACGTCCTCGTCCCACAGGCCCGACACGCGCGGCCGCAACAGTTGCCAGGCGACGAGGCTGGTCAGCGTCAGCATCATGGCCACGTCGCCAAGCGCGGCGGCGCCGCTCAACGTGCCGTTCGGTGAGCCGATGCGCAGGGCCACCATGACGACGGCATAACTTGCGCCGCCGCCGACGACGAGGCCGCGCAGGCGCCGGCGCTTTTCGACGAGGTCCGCCCGCCATGGCCCGGCCACGGCGGCCAGGCCCAGTGCCGCGAAAGCGATGGGCAAGGCCCGCAACAGCACGAAGGTGGGCCACCAACCCCACCACAGACAGATCGTCGCGCCGAACAGCGCAACGGCGGCCCACAGCACGCCATGCCAGGCGCGCAGACGAAAGCCGTCCTCGAAGACAGCGCGCGCGAACAGCCAGAACAGCACGGCGGAACCGAGCGAGATGCCGATGCCAGGCGCCTGGACGGCGCAGCGCAGCTCGTGTTCAACCCAGGGCGAGGCRGAAACCGCCTGCACGGCGGAGGACAGCGACAGCGCGATGCCYGTGCGCACGAGATCGGCGTGCCGTGCATGCCGCCAATGCGGCAGCAGCACCAGCACCACGAGGATCAGCACGGCAACCAGCGCGCCGCGCAGCCCTGCGTCAATGAGTGCCATGCAGCAGCTGGGACACCGCGAAGGCCACGCCCAGGCCCACGCCCAGCCACGCGACCTGGGCAAAGGTTTCGCGCCAGGCCAGGCGCTGCTGCAGCTGGGGCAGCAGGTCGGCCACCGAGATGTAGATGAAGCTGCTGGACGCCAGCACCAGCAGATAGGGCAGCACACCCTCAAAGCCGCCGATCAGGAAGTAGCCCAGCACGCCGCCGACGACCGCCGCCATGCCCGAGATCGCGTTGAACAGCAGCGCCTTGCCGCGGCTGAAGCCGGCGTTGAGCAGCACGATGTAGTCGCCCACCTCCTGCGGGATCTCGTGGGCGACGATGGCCAGCGCCGTGGCGAAGCCCAGCCGCGTGTCGGCGAGGAAGGCGGCCGCGATGATGGCGCCGTCGCAGAAGTTGTGGATGCTGTCGCCCACCAGCACGGTCAGGCCGCCGCGGCCGGCCTGCTCGGCGTCGAAGTGGTGGTGGTGATGGTGGCCGTCGCCCTCGTGATGGTGGACGTGGCGGTAAAGCTCCACCTTCTCCAGCAGCCAGAAGAACAGCAGGCCGCCCAGCAGCACGGCGAACAGCACCTGCGGTTTGGCCGTGTGGCTCTCGAAGGCCTCGGGCAGCACGTTCAGCAGCGACGTGCCCAGCAGGATGCCGGCCGACAGGCTGACGAGGCTCTTGACGAGGCGGGTCAGCACGCCGACGGTCAGGCTCGCGGCAACGAGCACCGACAGCAGCCCGCCCGCGAAGGTGGCGAGCACGATGTAGAGAAGGGTCATGGAATCAGGCAAAAGCAACGGGCCACAGCCATGGACTGCGGCCCGAGGGCGGTCAGCGTAGCAGACGGGTCAAGCCACACCACATTTCTTGAACCAGGCCAATGCCCACGCCCAGGCGTCGTCGGCCGCGGCCTTGCGGTAGCTGGGGCGGTAGTCGGCATAGAAGCCGTGCGGCGTGTCGGGGTAGACGACGAACTCGCATTTCGTGTTGCCCGCCGCCTTGAGCGCGGCTTCGAGCTGGGTCAGCGTCTCGACCGGGATGCCGCCATCGGCCGCGCCGTACAGCGCCAGCACCGGCGCCTTGATGCTCCCGGCACGCTCGATGACGGTCTTGTCGCCAGCGTTGTAGTTGCGTGCCACCGGGCCGTACCAGGCGGCCGCGGCCGTCAGCCTGGGGTTGTGGGCGGCATAGGACCAGGTCGTGCGCCCACCCCAGCAAAAGCCGGTGATGGCCAGCTTGGCGGGATCACCGCCGTTCGCAGCCGCCCAGGCGACCGTGGCGTCCAGGTCGCCATTGACCTGGGCATCGCCCGCCTTGCTGACCACCTCACTGATCAGCTTGGGAATGTCGGTGTAGGCGCCGGCATTGCCGTGGCGTGCGAACAGCTCGGGCGCGATGGCCAGGTAGCCCTGCTTGGCCAGCCGCCGGCAGACGTCCGCGATGTGCTCGTGYACGCCGAAGATCTCGCAGGCCACCAGCACGACCGGCAGGTTCTTCCGGCCGGCAGGCGCCGCCCGATAGGCCGGCATCTGAAAGTCGCCCACGGGGATGCTGACCGGGCCCGCCTCCAGGCCCGCCGTGTCGGTGGAGATCGTCTGGGCCGTCACCGGCAGCACGGCCGCTGCGAAGCCACTGCCCACCGTCGTCTGCACAAAGCTGCGGCGGCTGAAGTCGCGGGACGGCGCGAGGCTGTCGATCTCGTCTTTCAAGGTGGGGGCTCCAGGGTGAGATACGAAGGGAGCGTCAAATTTTGCCCCGACAATCCGCCGCCATGACGACGCGCCCTGATCCAGCCGGCCGAATCTGGGCCTCCATCGACATCGGCTCCAACAGCTTCCGCCTGGAGTTGGCCCGGTTGTCGGGCGAGCGCTACCAGCGCGTCAGCTACATCAAGGAGGCCGTGCGCCTGGGCGCCGGCCTGGACGCACAGGGCATGCTGACCGAAGAGGCCATGCAGCGCGGCCTGAATTGCCTGCAGGGCTTCGGCGAGCAGCTCGTCGGCATCGCGCCCGAACGCATCCGCGCCGTTGCGACGCAGACCCTGCGCGAGGCGCGCAACCGCAACGCCTTCCTGGCCCGCGCCCAGGCCGTGCTTGGCCATCCCATCGAGGTCATTGCCGGCCGCGAGGAAGCGCGGCTGATCTTTGCCGGCGTCGCCCGGCTGCAGCCCTCCGACAAGCCCCGCCTGGTCATCGACATCGGCGGCCGCTCCACCGAGATGATCCTGGGCCGCGGCCGCAAGCCGCTGCTGGCCGAGTCCTTCGGCGTTGGCAGCGTCGGGCTGTCGGTGCGCTTCTTCGCCGACGGCCGCTACACGGCCGAGGCCTTCCGCGCCGCCCAGGTGGCTGCCGGCGCCGAGCTGGAAGAAGCGCTGACGCTGTTCCGCCCCGAGCTCTGGCAGGAAGCCCTGGGTTCCTCGGGTACGGTTGGCGCGGTGTCGCAGATCCTGGCAGCCAGCGGCAAGACCGACGGCCGCATCACGCCGGACGCGCTGCGCTGGTGCATCGCCCAATGCCTGGCGGCCGGCTCGCAGGACAAGCTGCAACTGCCTGGGCTCAAGGACGACCGCCGTCCTGTCGTCGCCGGTGGCCTGTGCATCCTCTACACGCTGCTGAACCAGTTCGGCATCGAGGAGCTGCTGCCCACCAAGGGCGCGCTGCGCCAGGGCGTCATTTTCGATCTGGTAGAGCGCCTGCAGCCCAGCGGCGCGCGCGACCCGCGGGCGGACTCCGTCGCCGAGCTGCAGGAGCGCTTTGCCGTGGACATGGCGCAGGCCGAGCGTGTGGCCAGCCAGGCCGAGCTGTTCTACCACCAGCTCACGCTCAAGCCCGCGCCTGAGCTGCTGCGCGAGTTGAGCTGGGCCGCGGCCCTGCATGAAGTTGGCATGCTGGTCTCCCACCACGACCACCACCGCCACAGCGCCTATGTCATCGCCCATGTCGACGCGGCGGGCTTCTCAACCAACCAGTTGCAGCGRCTGGCGGGCCTGGCCCTGGGCCAGCGCGGTGGCCTGCGCAAGCTGGAAGCGCAGCTGAGCGATCCCAGCTTGCTGGACCAGCTCATTGCGCTGCGTCTGGCCGTCATCCTCTGCCATGCCCGCACGGAGGCACCAGGCAGCCCCGGACTGGCGCGCGACGGCAAGCGGCTCACGCTGCAACTGCCCAAGGGCGGGTCGGCCGGCCAAGCGCGCACGCGCTTCCTGCTGAAGGAAGAGGCCGAGACCTGGGCCCGCAGCGGGCTGCTCGAACTCGTCGTGGCGTGAGCTCGCGTCGCCGGCTGCTCGCCTGCCTCGCGGCGCTCTGCGTCGCGCTGCCCGCCTGGGGCGAAGACGCCGGCAAATCGACCGCGATCGAAATCGACTCGTCGGACGATCCCACCGAAAGCGTCGTCTGGCTGGCCTATGGCGTCGGTCTGGCCAACTGGGCCAGCCAGAGCGGTGCGCTGGCACAGGCACCGCTGGGCATCCTGGAACCCAGCTTCGAAGGTGAGATGACCGCGCGCCGGACGCTGCTCGTCATCTGGCGGGAGCTGCTGCAAAAGGCGCCCAAGTCCAACGCCTACATGGACACGCTGATGCGCATCGACGCTGCCGGCTATCTGCCGGAGTACGTCTGGACCGTGCACTGGCGCGGCAGCTGGAAACAGCCCCCGGCCAAGCTGCGCATCGCCGAGTTCTATGCCTGGCAGCGCCAGGAACTGATGGGCCATGTGCCGCGCACGGGCTCGCGCGTGCGCGTCGTCCTCACTCCGCCAGCGGCACCAGCCTCTGCTGCCAGCCGCTGACAGCACGACTGAGCGAACATGCCGGCTCCACACCCGGAGACCGCCATGCTCAAGACCTATACCGGCAGCTGCCATTGCAAGGCCGTGCGCTTCGAAGTCGACCTCGACCTCGCCGCCGGCACCGGCCGCTGCAACTGCTCGATCTGCTTCAAGACGCGCAACTGGAGCGCCAGTGTCAAGCCCGACGCCTTCCGGCTGCTGGCCGGCGAGGACGCGCAGAGCGACTACCAGTTCGGCTCGAACAGCGTGCACAACCTGTTCTGCAAGACCTGCGGCGTGCGCTCCTATGGTCACGGCTACATCGAACAGGTCGGCGGCGCCTTCGTGTCGGTCAAGGTGAATTGCCTCGATGATGTGCCGGCCGAGGAGCTGGTCGCGGCGCCGGTGCAGTACTACGACGGCCTGCACAACAACTGGTGGAACAAGCCCGAAGAGGTTCGACACCTCTAAAGCGCATCGGGCCCCTGGACGGCGTGCAGCGTCACCTCGGGTTCGCCGTCGCGCTGGCGCCAGCGCAGCCACCACACGGCGCCCTTCTTGACGGCCCATTCCTGGTCCACGCCGGCCAGCAAATGGGCAGCCAATAGGCCCAGCGTCGGCTGGTGGCCGCAGATCAGCACCGGCTCAACCGACTTGGGCCAGCGCGAGGCCTCGATGAGGGCCGAGATCGGCGCATCGGGCGCGATGGGCGGCACGATGCGCACCTCGCGGCCCAGGGCCTCGGCCGTCTGCCGGCAGCGCAGCGCAGGGCTGACGAGCACGCGTGTCGTTGCGGCCAGGCGATGGTTGAGCCAGGCCGCCATGCGCCGGGCCTGGCGCTCGCCCTTGGGGGTCAGCGCGCGCTGCAGGTCATCCTGGCCAGGGGCGATGACTTCGGCTTCGGCGTGGCGCCACAGGATCAGGTCCATGGCGGGTCTACCCTTCTGAATAGCGCCGCATCAGGGCCTGCTGGGCGCTGACGCCGCTGTCGCTGATGCGCGCCGAGCGGCCATCCGGGCCGAGCTGCCAGGCGTCCATGGTGTCGTGCAGATAGGGCTGCAGCGCCTCGTCGACGATGCGCTGGCGCAGGCGCGCGTCCTGCACCGGCCAGGCCACCTCGATGCGGCGGAACATGTTGCGGCTCATCCAGTCGGCGCTGGACAGGAAGAGCGCCTCGCCAGGGTCAGCCTCGGTGCCCTCTGCCCAGCGGAAATACAGCACCCGCGTGTGTTCCAGGAAGCGCCCGACGACGGAGCGCACGACGATGTTGTCGCTGATGCCCGGCAGGCCCGGCGGCAGCATGCAGGCGCCGCGCACGATGAGGTCGACCTTGGCGCCGGCCTGGGCCGTGCGCAGCAGGCCGTGGATGAGCTCGGCATCGGTCAGCGCGTTGATCTTCACGACGACGCGCGCGCCCTTGTAGCCGGCCAGGGCCGCGGCCTCCACCTGCGCCAGCAGCTCCAGCATGCGGCTGTGCATGTTGAAGGGCGCCAGCAGCATGCGTCGCAGCGCCTTGAATTTGCCAAGGGACGCGAGCTGGCGAAACACCGAATCGGCATCGGCCGTCAGGTCGGCATCGGCCGTCAGCAGGCCGAGGTCGGTGTAAAGCCGCGCCGTCTTGGGGTTGTAGTTGCCGGTGGAGATGTGGCCGTAGCGGCGCAGCTTGCCGTTCTCGCGCCGCGTGATCAGCAGCAACTTGGCGTGGGTCTTGTAGCCGACGATGCCGTAGACGACCTGGGCGCCGACGGCCTCCAGCCGCTCGGCCCAGTTGATGTTGGCTTCCTCGTCGAAGCGCGCCTTCAGCTCCACGACGGCCATGACCTCCTTGCCACGCCGCGCCGCCTCGATCAGCAGGTCCATCAGCTCCGACTTGGCGCCCGTGCGGTAGATGGTCTGCTTGATGGCCAGCACCTCGGGGTCGACCACCGCCTCGCGCAGCATCTGCACGACGGGGTCGAAGCTCTCAAAGGGATGGTGCAGCAGCACATCGCCCTTCTTGAGCTTCTCGAAGATGGACTTGTGGCGCGGCAGCCGGCCGGTCGGCCAGGCCGGTTCAAAGGGCGTGAAGCGCAGCGGCGGCGCGTCGGTCTGGTCGATCAGCTCGTTCAGCCGCACCAGGTTGACGGGGCCGTTGACGCGGTAGAGCGCCGCATTCGGCAGGCCGAACTGCTCGAGCAGGAATTCCGACAGCTCGGCCGGGCAGGTGTTGACCACCTCCAGCCGCACCGCGCGGCCGAAATGGCGCGTCGTCAGCCCGGAGCGCAGCGCGTGGCGCAGATTGGCGATCTCCTCCTCATCCACTTCCAGGTCGGAATCGCGTGTGACGCGGAACTGCGAGAAGGCCTCGACCTTGCGGCCGGGAAAGAGATCTTCCAGGTGGGCGCGGATGACGCTGGTCAGCAGCACGAAGGCCTGGCGGCCGTCGCTCAGGTTGGCCGGCAGCTTGATGACGCGCGGCAGCACGCGCGGCACCTTGACGATGGCGATGCGGTTGTCGCGGCCGAAGGCGTCCTTGCCCGACAGCCTCATGATGAAGTGCAGCGACTTGTTGGCCACCTGCGGGAAGGGGTGGGCCGGGTCCAGCCCCACCGGCACCAGCAGCGGCCTGACCTCGCGCTCGAAATACTTGGCCACCCAGTGCCGCTGCGGCTCGTCGCGGTCGGCGTGGTTGAGCACGACGATGCGCCGCTTGCGCAGCAGCGGCGTGAGCTGCTCGTTGAAGATCAGGTATTGCTCGTCGATCAGCGTGTGCGCCGCGCGGCCGACGCGGTCGACGTCCTGGCCCGTCACGGCGCTGAGCGGATCGCGCACGGCCTCCAGCATGTCGGCGAAGCGCACCTCGAAGAACTCGTCCAGGTTGCTCGACACGATGCAGACATAGCGCAGCCGCTCCAGCAGCGGCACATCTTCACGCTGGGCCTGGGCAAGGACGCGACGATTGAATTCAAGAATGGCCTGCTCACGGTTGAGCAGCTTCAGCGGGGTCGGGTCGGTCATGAAGAAAAGTGTATGAAGCTTGTGTGACAACGGCTTGAAATGCCCCCGGGATAATCCAGGCCCATGCACCTGATGATCCCCCATGCCAGCGCGCTGGACGAAGCCGCGCGGCATGCCTTCGGCACCCTGCCCCTGCCCAACCTGGCTGCGCAGCTGAACCGGCTCACTCCGGCCGAGACCTGGGGGAGCGACGAGCTATCGCCGCAGCCGCCGCATCACATCGCGCTGGCAGCGCTGCGCCAGCAAGCCGAGCCAAGCGCCGCGGCCTGGGCCGTCGAGGCCGGGCCCGAACTGGCCTGGGCGCTGATGAGCCCCGTGCACCTGGCCGTCGGCAGCGATGGCGTCGATGTGCTGCCGCCCGCGGCGCTGCGGCTGTCCGAATCCGACGCGGCGCGCTTCACGGCGCTGCTGCGCGAACTCTGGCCCGAGTCCGAAGGCTGGCAATGGCGGCTGATGGACGCCACGCACTGGGCCATCGGCCACACCACAGCGCTGGATGACCTGCGCGCTGCCAGCATCGAGCGCGCCGGCGGCCGGCCCATCGAGCCCTGGCTGCCGCAAAGCCGCGTGCTGCGCCGCTGGCAGAACGAGGCCCAGATGCTGCTGCATGAGCACGCACTGAACCTCGAGCGGGAAGCACGCGGCGAGCATCCCGTCAACTCGGTCTGGATCGGCGACATTGGCCGCAGCAACGGCAAGGCCGCCGACGTGACGGTCGATGCCCGCCTGACCGAGCCGCTGCTCAACGGCGACCTCGCGGCCTGGGCCGAGGCCTGGCAGCGCCTGGACGCCGGGCCGCTGGCACAGCCCCTGACCAGCCTGACACTGTGCGGCGAACGATTCGCGCGTCGTTTCACGACCCAGCCGCTGTCCTTCATCGACAGGCTGAAGCGGCGCTGGCAGACGCCCGATGTGAGCGCCGTGTTGGAGGCGCTATGACTTCACCTCGTCTTGTCGAACGCGACGTGCCGCCGCGCACGGCCTGGGCGCTCGAGCAGGCCGGCGTCGCACCCCTGATGGCCCGCCTGCTCGCGGCCCGCGGCGTGCGCGAGGCGGGCGAGCTGGACGAGAGCCTGGCCCAGTTGCTGCCGCCCACAGACCTGAAAGGCCTGCTGGAGGCCGGCCGGCTGCTGGCCGACGCCATCCAAGGCGGCGAGCGCCTCGTCATCGTGGCCGACTACGACTGCGACGGCGCCACCGCCTGCGCCGTCATGCTGCGCGGCCTGCGCCTGCTCGGCGCGCAGCCCGAGCAGCTCGGCTATGTCGTGCCGGACCGCGCCGTGCACGGCTACGGGCTGACGCCCACCATCGTCGACCTGGCGATGGCGCAGCAGCCCTCCCTGCTCGTGACGGTGGACAACGGCATCGCCAGCCTCGCCGGCGTGGCGCACGCCCGCGCCCAGGGGCTGAAGGTGCTGGTCACCGACCATCACCTGCCAGCCCTGGTCGATGGCGTCGTCGTCGTCCCGGACGCCTCGGCAATCGTCAACCCCAACCAGCCGGGCTGCAACTTCGCGAGCAAGTCGCTGGCCGGCGTCGGTGTGGCCTTCTATGTGCTGATGGGCCTGCGCGCTGAACTCCGCTCCCGCGGCGCTTTCACTGAAGTGCCGCGCCTGGACGGCCTGCTCGACCTCGTGGCTCTCGGCACCGTCGCCGACGTCGTCAAGCTCGACGCCAACAACCGCCGCCTCGTTGCGCAAGGCCTCAAGCGCATGCGCGCCGGCCGTGCGCAGCCGGGCGTCATGGCGCTCTTCAGCGCGTCCAAGCGCGACGCCAGCAAAGCCCAGGGCTTCGATCTCGGCTTTGCGCTCGGGCCCCGCATCAACGCGGCCGGCCGCCTCGCCGACATGACGCTGGGCATCGAGACGCTGACCACCGACGACCCCGAACGCGCGCTGCAACTGGCGACCCAGCTCGACGCCATCAACCGCGAGCGCCGTGAGATCGAGAGCGGCATGCGCGAGATGGCCGAGGCGCGGCTGGATGCCCTCGTCGAGGCGCTGCAAGGCGCCCTGCCCCCGGCCGTGGCGCTGTTCGATGCCGACTTCCACGAGGGTGTCGTTGGCATCGTCGCCTCGCGCATCAAGGACCGCGTGCACCGCCCCACCTTCGTCTTCGCGCGCGGCGCCGACGGCAACCTCAAGGGGTCGGGCCGCTCCATTCCGGGTTTCCATCTGCGCGATGCGCTGGACCTCGTCAGCAAGCGTGAGCCCGAGTTGTTGGCCAAGTTCGGCGGCCATGCGATGGCGGCCGGCGCGACGCTGGCGGTCGACGATGTGAACCGCTTCGCGCTGGCCTTCGCGCGCGTGGCCGAGGAATGGCTCAACGAGCAGGACCTGACCCGCACGCTGCGCCATGACGGCTCGCTCGCGCCCGATGCCGCCACGGCCGAGACCGCACGCCTGCTGGACGCCCAGGTCTGGGGCCAGGGCTTCGAGGCGCCGGTGTTCTGTGATCGCTTCGAGCTGATCTCGCAGCGCCTCGTTGGCGAGAAGCATCTGAAGCTGCGCCTGCGCCGCGGCGGCCAGCTCATCGACGCCATCTGGTTCAACCACGTCGACATGCTGCCCGAGCGCGTCACGCTGGCCTACCGGCTTAGCCTGGACGAATGGCAGGGCCAGCAGCGCGTTCAGTACGTCGTCGAGGCGTGTGCTGACACCTGAGATGTGACGAAGTTGGCAGCGTCGCGCGCCCTGCCACCCCAAGTCACCGGACTGTCACCGGAGCTTTCAAGAATCCGCCCGGCCAGCCAGCCCGGAGCCTCCTCATGCGCGCCACCGCGCCCGATCCCCTTGCCGATGCTCTCGATCGCCTGATCGAGCAGCGCAGTTTTGACATTCACTTCCAGCCCCTGGTCGCCATCGACAGGGCTGACATCTTTGGTTTCGAGGCGCTGACCCGCGCGCCTGCCGACGGCCCGCTGCATTCGCCCCTGGTGCTGTTCGAGGCCGCCGCCCGGCTGGGCCGCCTCGTCGAGCTGGAACACCTCATCATTCGCCGCGCCATCCAGCGCTTCAAGGCCCTGGGGCTGCCGGGCCAGCTCTTCCTGAACGTGACAGCCGACACCCTGCTCGGCGCGCGTGAGCATGCCGGCCTGCTGGCGGCCGAGCTGGCCGAACTCGGCCTGCCGACCTCGCGCGTCGTCATCGAGCTGACCGAAACCCGCCCCATCGAGGACCTGGCCCAGCTCGACGATGCGCTGCAGGTGCTGCGCGAACTCGGATTTCGTGTGGCGCTGGATGACCTCGGCGAGGGCTTCGCCTCGCTGCGCCGCTGGATGGAGATGCGGCCGGACTTCGTCAAGATCGACCGCCACTTCATCGACGGCATCGCCCAGGAGCCGCTGAAGCAGCAGTTCGTGCGCTCCATCGTCGAGATGGCCGTGACCAGCGGCTGCGAGGTCGTCGCCGAAGGGCTGGAGCAGGAGCCCGACCTCGACGTGCTGCGCCGCCTGGGCCTGTCCATCTGCCAGGGCTATCTGTTCGCCCGCCCGAGCGCGACGCCGCGCGCCAGCCTGAGCGCCCAATGGAGCGGCCGACTGGCCGCTGACGCCCAGCCGCGCCTGCTGCAGAACGACCTCGCGTTGCCGCTGACCCAGGGCGCCATCACCAGTGCCGCCCAGCTGGCGCGTCGCGGCCTGACGGTCACGCCCGAGACCAACTGCCGCAGCATCGTCGACCTCTTCCACCGTGACGAGCAACTGCTCGCCATCCCCGTGCTGGACGCCCAGCAGCGGCCGATTGGCGTGCTGCGCTCCCTGCATGTGCTCAAGCGCAGCACCGAGCGTTATTTCATGGACATCTTCGACAAGCGCAGCTGCGTCGAGCTGATGGACGCCAATCCGCTGGTGTTTGACGTCAGCACGCCGCTGCGCGCAATGAGCGACGCCATGGCCAACCTCGACGAGCGCTTGCTGGTCGACGGCTTCATCGTCACGCGCGACGGCTGCTACCTCGGCTCGGGCCGCAGCTCCGACCTGCTCAAAGCCGTGTCCGACCTGCAGGTGCATTCGGCGCGCTACGCCAACCCGCTGACGCTGCTGCCTGGCAATGTACCCATCGACAACCACCTGGACCGCCTCATCGAGGCGGCCGAGACTTTTGCCGCGGTGGTGTGGGACATCGACCACTTCAAGCCCTTCAACGACGTCTACGGCTACCGCATCGGCGACGACATCATCCGCCTGGCCGCCCGCGTGCTGACCCAGGCGGCCGATCCGCAGCTGGACTTCGTCGGCCACATCGGCGGCGACGATTTCGTCATGGTGCTGGGCAGCACCGACTGGGAGGACAGGCTCACCCGCGTCTGCCAGGCCTTCGATGCCGGCGTGCGCAGCTTCTTCTCCGCCGAACACCTGACCGCTGGTGGCTACATCACGCTGAACCGGCAGAACCAGCCCAGCTTCCACCCGCTGCCCACCATCTCGGCCGGCGCGGTACTGCATCTGCCCGGCAGTTTCGACAGCGCCCACGCGCTGAGCGCCGCCCTGGCCGAACCCAAGCGCGTCGCCAAAGGGCGCGCCGGCGGCAGCCGCTTTTTTGTCGACCGCCGCACGCCGCAGCGCGCCCTGCTCGCGGCCTGAGCTTTTTCCGCCACCAGCAACTTGCGCTTGCGCTCACGTCAGGGTCAGGGCCACCGGAAGGCCGCTTGAGCAGGAGGGGTGAGAAGCGCTTCCTACAATGGCGCGGTGAACCTCGACCCCACCCTGAACGCCGACCTGCACTGCCATTCCGTGATTTCGGATGGSACGYTGACGCCCGAGGCCCTGGCCGAACGAGCCAAGGCGGGCGGCGTGGCGCTGTGGTCGCTGACCGACCAYGACGAGATCGGCGGCCAGACCCGCGCCATCGCCGCGGCACGGGCGAACGGCCYGGCCTACCTGACCGGCACCGAGATCTCGGTCAGCTTCGCCGGCCGCGTCGTGCACATCGTCGGCCTGGGCTTCGACCATGAGGCGCCCGAAATCATCGAGGGGTTGCGCGCCACCCGCGGCGGCCGCGAACCGCGCGCCCGGGATATGGCTGCCGGCCTGGCCGAGGTGGGCATCCACGGCGCCTTCGAGGGCGCGCTGAAGTACGTCGGCAACCCTGACCTGATCTCGCGCACCCATTTCGCGCGCTTCCTCGTCGAGGCCGGCCATTGCAGCGACATTCCCGAGGTCTTCCGCCGCTTCCTGACCGAGGGCAAGCCCGGTTTCGTGCCGCACAAGTGGGCGGCGCTGAAAGACGCAGTAGGCTGGATCACCCGCGCCGGCGGCGTCGCCGTCATCGCCCATCCGGGCCGCTATGGCTTCACGCCGACGGAAGAGTACGCATTGATCACCGAGTTCATGGCCCACGGCGGGCGCGGCATCGAGGTGGTCACCGGCAGCCACACGCCGGCGGAGTTCGTTCAATACGCCGATACAGCCATCGAGTTCGGCCTGCTGGCCTCGCGCGGCTCGGACTTCCACTGCCCCGAGGAAAGCCGCATCGACCTGGGCACGCTGCCCGCACTGCAGGGCCGGCTGACGCCGGTCTGGGCCGAGCTAGCCGATCGAATCCACCAATAACCCTAGCGGTTCGCGAAACCGCGGGTTTGCCTCGATAGGCCTCATCGACAACAGCCGTTGACAATTGTTCGTCAACAAACGTTGTCGTTCATGAGCACCATCTCCGACGCCGAATCGCAAATCATGCGCGCCCTCTGGGAGCGCCACCCCCTCAGTGCCGAGGACATCCTCGCTGCCCTTCCCGTCGAGGACGGCTGGCAGCTGGGTACCGTCAAGACCCTGCTGAACCGCATGCTCAACAAGGGCGCCGTGCAGGCCCAGCGCGACGGGCGCCGCTACCTCTACAAGCCGCTGGCGGCCCGCGAGGACTGGGAACAAGGCGAGTCCCTCAACCTGCTGGACCGCGTCTTCGGCGGGCGGCTGTCGCCCCTCGTGGCGCACTTTTCCGCCCAGCGCAAGCTGAGCCGCGAGGACGCCGAGGCGTTGCGCCGCCTGCTGCAGGAACACGATGATGCTGCCTGAGGCCTGGATCGCCACGCTTTGGGAAGCCCACACGGGCTTCACGCTCGGCCTGCTCGCCGTGCTGTTGCTGCGCAAGCCCTGGCGCCGGCTCGCGGGCGCCCATGCGGCCTGTGCGCTGTGGCTGCTACCGCCGTGGCTGGCCCTGGTGGCACTGCTGCCGTCGTCGGCTGGCCTGCCGGTGCTGGCGCTGCCAACGCTGGCCGTGCCGCCGCCCACCCCCGTCTCCGCGCTGATCGGGCTGCCCGCCGCACCCTCAGACGGCTGGCGGATCGGTTGGCTGGACCTGTGGCTGGCCGGCGTCTTCACGGTGGCCTTGGTGCAGACCGCCAGGCATCGCCGCTACCAGCGGCATCTGCTGGGGCGCGACCGCAGGTCCTGGCTGGCGCCGCCGGGCGATTCCCCGGGCCTGCTCGGCCTCTGGCGCCCTCGGCTGGTGCTGCCCTTGGACTTCCGCCAGCGCTTCGGCGCCGACGAGAGGCGCTGGATCGTGGCCCACGAGGCCGCCCACGCCCGCCGCTTCGACAACCCGGCCCGCCTATTGGCCGCCGTGCTGGCCGGCCTGGCCTGGTTCAACCCGCTGGCCTGGGTCGCCGTCACCCTGCTGCGCCACGACCAGGAACTGGCCTGCGATGCCGCCGTCATGAGGCGCTACCCCGGCAGCTGGCGCCGCTACGGCCTGGCCATGCTCAAGCTCGACGGTGCGGCCAGCCTGCCGCCCGCGGCCTCGGCCTGGGGATCCCCTCACCCGTTGAAGCAGCGGATCACGCTGCTCAAGCAATCCGCCCCCGGCGCCGGGGCTCGCCGCGCGGCCCGCCTGGCCTTGGTGCTGTGCGCCGTGACGGGCTTTGGCGCCGTCCAGGCGCTGAACGACGCCATCGTCATCCTCCCCAAGCCCAAAATCTATCGCACGGGGCTTTCGGACCTGACGCCCGTGGGCATGAAAGCAAAGCTGTTCGAGGCCTGCCCGCAGATGCCGCAGCCTCCCGACACCCCATGGCAAGGGCTATCCAAGGGCCAGCACATGGTGGACGTGCAGTTCAAGGTCGGCCAGGACGGCCGTGCACAAGCCGTGAAGGTGCTCGCCAACCCGCTGCTGGCCGAATGGGGCCGGCAAACGATAGAGGGCTACGGCTGCAAGCCGGAGTGGGCCGGCGCAGAGCTGGAACAGCTGTTCGAGCTGATCATCGACTGACACAACGCGCTGCGCCGATGGCGCAGCAGCCAAGGGAGAAAGCACAACATGAAGATTCATTGCCTTGCGATCCTGCTGGCAGCGGGCATGGCGGTCGGAACGGCCGGGACTGCGCAGCCGGCGACGGGTCAGGTCCCGAGCGCTATGCCGTCAAGGCAGGGCCTCGATGCGGCGACCAGGCGGGGCGTCGTCGACGAAGTCGCCAAGCTCATGACCGATGAGTACGCATTCCCGGACGTGGGGCGTCGCGCGGCGAGCGCCATCTCCCAGAAGCTCGCGGCGGGCGACTACGACACTGTCACGGACGCAGGCGACTTTGCCCGGCGTTTGACTGAGGACCTGAACGCCGTCGCACAGGACAAACACCTGCGGGTGCGCGGAGATGGGCGTGGCCCCGGTTCCGCCGAGCGGCGCGCGAAGCCGCAACGCAGCGAGGGCGGCTTCACCCGCGCGGACGTGCTCGACCAGAACATCGGCTACGTCGACCTCAGTGGCTTCCTGCCGAAAGCCCAGTTCAAGCCGGTGGCGGACAAGGCCATGCAGTTGCTGGCGGGCACCGATGCCTTGATCATCGATCTGCGCGGCAACGGCGGCGGCGACCCGGCCGCTGTGGCCTATTTGGTGAGCTTCTTCCTGGATCCGAAGACTCCGGTCCATGTCAACGACCTGCTGTGGCGCAAGCCTGGAACTGACGACTACCGGCGCGATGTGTTCCGGACCGAGGCGACCCCGTCCAGTTATCTCGCCAGGCCCGTCGTCATCCTCACCGGGCCGGGCACCTTCTCGGGCGGGGAGGAGTTCGCGTACGACATGCAGAACCTCAAACGCGCGACGCTGGTGGGGGAAATCACGGGCGGCGGTGCCAACCCGGGCGGTCCTCGATCTCTGCCCGCGGATCTGTCCATGTTCCTGCCCACCGGCCGGGCGGTGAATCCGATCACGCAAACCAGCTGGGAAGGTCGGGGCGTCGCGCCCGACATTCCTGCGGCGTCGGCCATGGCCTTCGCCGCCGCTTACCAGACCGCGCGCAAGGCCGCAGGAAGGAACCCGCCCCTTGGCGCGGCCCCGTCCGGCCCCGATGAAGTGATGAGCCGTCCCCTGTTCAGGCCGCGATCGACGGCCCAGCCCGGCAGCGAGGCGGCACTCAGGCGCAGCGCGGCAGAGCTTCGGGCGGGCGCGCCACGCTACGACCTGCTGAGTCCGCAACTGGCAGAGTTGACACGCCATCAACTGCCGGAGCTCCAGGCCGAGGTCGCCGCGCTGGGGCCGTTGCAGAGCGTGGCCTTTGTCGAGGTGGGACCGATGGGAGAGAGCGTTTACGACGTGAAGTTCGCGAAGGGGCAATGGCGCTGGGGCATCCTGCTCGACGACGAGGGCAAGACCATCATGGCCTTCTTCCATCCGAAATAGGCTGCTGACACCTGTTCCCTTTCCATCTGAACCCGCGATCGCAAGCTAACCGGGCCAGCGGACGCAAAATGCCCGCATGGCCCAGCTCTTCGAAGTCCACCCCGACAACCCCCAGCCGCGCTTCCTGCGCCAGTGCGCGCAGATGCTGCAGGCCGGCGGCATCGGTGCCGTGCCGACCGACTCCAGCTATGCCTTCGTCTGCCACCTCAACGACAAGGGCGCAGCCGAGGCGCTGCGTCGCGTGCGCGGCGTGGATGACAAGCACCACCTGACGCTGCTGTGCCGCGACCTGTCGGAGCTGGCCACCTACGCGATGGTGGACAACCGCCAGTACCGGCTCCTCAAGCTCGCCACGCCCGGCGCCTACACCTTCATCCTGCCGGCCACCAAGGAAGTGCCGCGCCGGCTCTCCCACCCGAGCCGGCGCACCATCGGCCTGCGGGTGCCAGAGCACAAGGTCCTCCAGGAGCTGCTGGCCCTGTTCGGCGAACCGCTGCTGTCGACGACGCTGATTCCGCCCGGCGAGACCGAGCCGATGAATGACGCCGCTGACGTCTGCGCCCGGCTGGACCGCCAACTGCAATTCGTGCTGGACGCCGGCGCCTGCCCGGCCCAGCCGACCACGGTGCTGGACCTGAGCCAGGGCGACGAGCCGGTGCTGGTGCGTCAGGGGCGCGGCGAGTTGGGCCGGCTGGGCCTGCAACTGGACTGATGCCGTTGCGCGGGATTTCCCCGCAGTTCATCCGCCGCGCCTGCATTTCATCCGGCGGCTCTCGCGCTTGATCGCAGCGGCCTGGAAGGGCGCGGGCTCATTGCCGAAACTGACTCCATCGAACAAGCAATCACGCGGTTCGAAACCCACCGAACGGAGTCCATCATGAGCCTGCAAACTGCCTTCACCGCCACCGTCCTTGCCTTCTCCGCCATTGCCGCCCAGGCCGCCCCGCAGCCCACCGTCAAGCTGGAACGCGTTGTCGTCACCGGCAAGGCCGTCCGCGCTGAAACTCAAGTGATCGCCCAGCTGCCGCGCGTCGTCGTGACCGGCCACGCCCAGCGTGAAGTGGCTCAACTGCCTCGCGTCGTGGTCATCGGCTTCAGCGAAGCCACGCTGGCCCGCCAGACCCTGGCTGCCGCCAAGACCACCGCAAAGCGCGGCTGAGCCGGGCGCCGTCTGAACATGCGAATGACGTCCTTTCCCACCACCGTCGAGCCGAGTCGCCAGTACTGCTGAGCCAGTACTGCCGACTCGGCTCGACCTATTCCAGAATCTCCTTCAGCCGTGCCCGGTCAAAGCCGATGACGCGCTGGCCGCGCACGACCAGGGTCGGCGTGCCGACGGCGCCCAGGGCCTGGTAGTCGCTCAGGCACTGGGCATCGCGCTCGATGAAGCACTCGCTGAAGGGCACGCCCTCCTGAGTCATCCAGCGCCGCGCCGCCAGGCAATAGGGGCAGGTCTCGGACGAGATCATGCGGATATCGCCCGGCCTGGCGCGCTGCTTCAGCAGTTCGCCGTCCTGCGCTGCAACATGCCCGCGCCAGGCCCAGGAGGCCAGCGCGGTCAGCGCAACGACGACGAGCAGCGAAAGCGGGGGCCACTTCATGGCCCCATGCTAGACCGGCTCAATAAACCTCGGGAACGAGGATGTCGTCCGGCACGGGGTTGCGCAGGTAGTCCTCGCGGCGTTCGCGCGCGGGCAGATCGATGTCGGCGTGCGGCACCTCCTGGTAGGGCATCTGGCCCAGCAGGTGATGGATGCAGTTCAGCCGCGCGCGCTTCTTGTCATCCGCCGGCACGACCCACCAGGGCGATTCGGGGATGTGGGTGCGCTCCAGCATCACCTCCTTGGCCGAGGTGTAGGCCTCCCAGCGCCGGCGCGACTCCAGGTCCATGGGGCTCAACTTCCACTGCTTGAGCGGGTCGTGGATGCGGCCCAGGAAGCGCACGCGCTGCTCGTCGTCGCTGATCGAGAACCAGTACTTGATCAGCTGGATGCCCGAGCGCTGCAGCATGCGCTCGAACTCGGGCGCCGAGCGGAAGAACTCCTCGTACTGCTCGTCGGTGCAGAAGCCCATCACGCGCTCGACACCGGCGCGGTTGTACCAACTGCGGTCGAACAGCACGATCTCGCCGGCCGCCGGCAGGTGCGACACATAGCGCTGGAAGTACCACTGCGTGCGCTCGCGGTCGTTGGGCGCCGGCAGCGCGGCCACTCGGCACACGCGCGGGTTCAGCCGCTGCGTGATGCGCTTGATGACGCCCCCCTTGCCCGCCGCGTCGCGGCCCTCGAACAGGATGACGACCTTGTGGCCCGTGTGCTGCACCCAGTCCTGCAGCTTGACCAGTTCGCTCTGCAGGCGGAACAGCTCGCGGAAGTAACGCCGCCGCTCGATGACTTCACCGGCCGGCGCGTCGCTGGCCATCACACCGTGTTCTCGGTCCTCGAGCTCAAGCTCCAGTTCCTCGTCGAAATCGTCCTGCAGGTCGCGGTGAATGCGCTTCACCAGTTCGTCTTCGATGTGGCTCACGAGGGCTCCCGGCCGCAACGGCGGCTGTAGGCCGCGAGCCTAGGCGGGCGATATGGCGCGACTGTGACAAGGAGCTTGACGACATCGTTTACACACGTAATCATTCGCCATCGTTTACGCTCGTAATCAATGACCAGGCCACCCACCCCCATCAGCGACGCCGAAGCCCAGGTCATGCGCCTGCTTTGGCAGCGCGCTCCCCAGGCCGCCGACGAGATCGCCGCGGTGCTCGGGCCCCGGCAAGGCTGGCAGCTTGCCACCGTGAAGACGCTGCTGAACCGGCTGCTGAGCAAGGGCGCCGTGACGGCTGAACGCGACGGCCGGCGCTTTCTGTACGCGCCTGCCGTACCCGAGGACGCCTGGGTGGCCGACACCGGCCTGTCGCTGATCGACCGGCTGTTCGGCGGGCGCCTGGCGCCGCTGGTGGCGCAGTTCGCGTCGGAACGCAAGCTCAAGCCCGAGGACGTCGAGGCGTTGAAGGCGTTGTTGAAGGAGCAGGGGCATGAATGAACGACTGCTGGCGTTGCTGTTGCAGCAAGCCCTGCTGCTGAGCCTGGGCGTGGTGGCGATGGCGGCGTTGCGACCGCTGCTGCTGAAGCGTCTGGGCGCAGGCAGCGCCTACGCGGCTTGGCTGCTGGTGCCGGCGCTGTTGCTGACGCTGCTGCTGCCCCGGCCGGCTCAGGAGCCGCTGCGCGTGGTGCTGCAGGCCACGGGCAGCGCCCAGACGCTGGCCGCGCCTGCGCTGCCAGCGCCGCCGCCGGATCACGCGGCAACCTGGTTGGCGCTGTGGCTAGGCGGCGCATCGCTTTTCGCCGCGACCCAGTTCTGGCGGCAATGGCGGCTGACGCGCCTGGGCCAACAACTGCCGGCCGGCAGCAGCCCCGCCCTCGTCGGCCTGCTGCGGCCGCGCGTCGCGCTGCCCGTCGATTTCGAACAGCGCTTCTCGCCTGCCGAGCGCGAGCTGATCCTGGCCCACGAGCAGGTGCATCGCGACCGACTGGACAACCTCTGGAACCTGCTCGCCTGCGCGCTGACGGCGCTGCACTGGTGGAACCCGCTGGCCTGGTGGGCCGCGCGCCGTATGCAGGCGGACCAGGAACTGGCTTGCGATGCCGCCGTGCTGGCGGCCCGGCCCGGCGCGCAGGCCGACTACACGCGGGCCCTGCTCACGGCCCACGATCTCACGCCCCACGGCGCGCCGCTGGCCAGCCGCTGGGGCAGCTCCCACCCCCTCGTCGAAAGGATCGCGATGCTGAACCGCCCCCTACCCCTGAACCGCCGCCGCGCGCTGCTGCTCGCAGCCGGCGTGGCCGCCGTCTCCACTCTGGCCTATGCGGCGGAAAGCCCACCTCCCGCAGCCGGCGCCGGCTTCATCGAGCTGCAGCTGAAGGTGGAGCGCAGCCAGGGTGGCGACAAGTCGACCGTCGAGGCACGCGTCATCGGCCGCGACGGCGAGCGTGTGATGCTGCGGCTCGAAGCCATGGCCGGCGACGAGCCAGGTTGGGTGAAGGAGCCGCTATCGATCACGCTGTGGCCGAAAAAGGCCGGCGACTCGGCGCTCATCAAGACTCAGATCAGCCATGGCGAGCCGGGCGTGGAACTCGGCCACCCCAGCGTGATGTCGGCCTGGGGTCAGAAGGCCCGCATCGAGATGACCCGCGCCGGCTCGGACGAAAAGTTCGCACTGGAGCTGACCCCCACGGCCTTGCCCGCCAACTTCCAGCCGCCGAAAAACACCTTCTGAGCGAGGAGGCCGCTACAGTGCCGCCTCCCCGAATCCGCCCCCCTGCAATGAGCCTCGCCGACCTCCGCGCGGCGCTGAACGCCGAGCTTTCGGCCACGCCCGAGTACTACGACTTCAAGGTGCTGCACAGCGAGCGCGACGGCGTGCTGTGGCGGGTGACGCTGGAGCCGGGCTATGTGTTCGCCGAGGGCCAGCGGCCGGGTGTGGCCTCGGCGCAGGCGCTGCTGGACGACAGCCTGGACGGCGCCTCTGCGTGGTGGGGCGCGCCGAGCAAAGGCGGCGCCAGCGTGCTGGCCGTGCTGGCCGAGGACGACCAGCTCGTGCTGCAGAACGCCAGCGGCCCGCCGCCGCCGGCCGGGCACCTGCTCCGCCTCTACCCGACGCGCTTCCTGAACGCCGTGGCCGATGCGTGGTGGGACACGCCCTGGGCCGAACAGGCGCTGGCCTGCCTGCCCGACCTGTCGAACCCACAACCTCTGCACGGCGGCACGGCATTGACCGGCGAGCCCTTCCGCTGGATGCGCCCGGCGCAACGCGCAGCGCTGGCGCTGGCGGGCCACAGCAGCGGCTTTCTGTGGGGGCCACCGGGCACGGGCAAAACGACGACGCTGGGCGTGCTGCTGGCCGAGTACCTGGACCGCCACCCGCACGCCCGCGTGCTGCTGCTGTCCACCACCAACCAGGCCGTGGACCAGGCCACGCTGGCCGTCGACAAGGCCTTGCACAAGGGCCGCCGCGAGCACCTGCGCGCCGAAGTGCAGCGCCTGGGCACACGCTTCAACGCCGCGGCCTACGAAGGCCGCGAGCACCTGATTCCGACGCAGGACCGCGATCTCATCACCCGCCTGGCCCGTGCCGAAGGCCAGCGGCCATCAGCCCGTGATGCGCTCGCGCTCAAGGCCTGGGCCGACCGCGTCGCCGCACTGCGCGACGAGCTGCGCGCCGCTTCGCTGAAGGTACTGCTACGCTGCCGCCTGGCCAGCATGACGACGACGCGCGCAGCCTTCACGCTGAAGACGCTGCGCGAGCTGCAGCCCGATGGCGAACCGCCCTTCGACCTGCTGGTGTTCGACGAAGCCAGCCAGGTGAGCCTGGCGCATGCCCTCGTGCTGATGCCGCTGGGCCGCGCCCGGCTGTTTGCGGGTGACCCCCAGCAGCTGTCGCCCGTGCTGCGCAGCGACGACCGTCTGGCCCGGCGCTGGCTGGGCCGCTCGGCGTTTACGGAGATGCCGCGCGGGCCGTCCGTCGCGCTGCTGGACGAACAGTCGCGCATGGCGCCGCCGATCGGCGAGCTGGTCAGCCAGCTGTTCTACGACGGCGCGCTGCGCGTGGCGGCAGACGCCGAGGCTTCGGCCAGCTGGCAGGCTGCTCGCCAACGCAGTTTGGGCGACATCGGCGCCAACGTGCATGTGCATGTCCACCATCTGAAGACGGATGGCGGCTGGTCGGCCGCGGAGCGCGGGCCGGTGCGGCGCGAGTCGGCCGAAGCCATTGCAGAGTTGGTGGAGCGTGCGCTGGCCAGCGGCTCATGGCAGGCCGAGGAGCTGATCGTGCTGACGCCGTTCCGTGCGCAGCGGGCACTGATCCGTCAGCGGCTGCGCGCGCGCGGCCTGCCCGAGGCGCTGCGGGTCAGCACCGTGCACCGCGCCCAGGGCAGCGAGGCGCCGGTGGTGCTGTTCGACCCCGCGGATGGCGCCCAGCCCTTCCTGCACGGCGACGAGGCACAGCGCCTGCTCAACGTCGCGCTGAGCCGGGCGCAGGCCAAGCTGGTGCTGTTCGTGTCGCCCGCCGATGCGGCCAGCCCGCTGCTGGCGCCGCTGGTGCAGCGGCTGCGCCTGGCCGGCGACACCCGGGACGCCCTGCCTCTGCAGGAACTGGCGCGCGAGCCGGGCTTTCCCGCCAATGCGCTGGGGCGGCGCGTGGCCGCCGGGCGGCAGGTGGGCGAGGTGGCGCGCATCAGCGCCGACGGGCGTCAGTTCTGGCTGATCAACGCACGCACCGGGGCGGAGCAGCTGATCGACGCGGAGTTCTGGCGCCGGCGCGCACAGGGCGCACCGGCGTAGCCCTTCAGACCGCCGCCGTGATGACGATCTCCACCTTCCACTCCGGCCGCGCCAGGCCGGCGATGACGGTGGCGCGCGGCGGCGTGTGGCCGGCCGACACCCAGGCGTCCCAGGCGGCGTTCATGCCGGGGAAGTCGGCGCGGTCAGCCAGGTAGATCTGGGCGCGCAGGATGCGGCTCTTGTCGGTACCGGCGCGCTCCAGCAGCTTGTCGATGGCGGCCAGCACCTGGGCCGTCTGGCCGGTGGCGTCGGCGCTGGCGTCCTCGGGCACCTGGCCGGCCAGATAGGCGACGCCGTTGTACACGGCCATCTCCGACAGGCGGGCGCCGATGTCGAAACGTTCAACGGGGGTGGAGGCGGTCATGCTTTCTTCCGGTGCTTGGTGGATTTGACGGGATGCGATGCCGGCACAGCTTTCTCTGCCTTGTGCCCGAGCTTGCTCTCGGTGCCGGCCAGCAATTTCTTGATGTTGGCCGAGTGGCGCCACACCAGCAGCAAGCCCATGATGATCAGGGCCAGCGCGGCCGGGCCGGCTTCCCAAATGAGCAACTGATACATCGGCGCGAAGGCGGCCGACACGATGGCGGCCAGGGACGAATAGCGGCTGAACCAGGCAATGATGAGCCAGGTCGCCAGCGTCGCAACCCCTAGCAGGGGGTTGAGCCCGAAGATGACGCCGGCCGCCGTGGCCACACCCTTGCCGCCCTGGAACCTGAAGAACACCGGCCACAGATGGCCAAGGAAGGCCGTCAGGCCCACCAGCGCCGCCGTGCCCTCGCCAAGGCCGTACCTGGGGCCCCAGCTCAGCACGGCCAGCACGGGGAGATAACCCTTGAGCGCATCGAACACCAGCGTCAGGATGGCCGCGGCCTTGTTGCCCGAGCGCAGCACGTTGGTGGCGCCAGGGTTGCCCGAGCCATAGGAGCGCGGGTCCGACAGGCCCATGGCGCGGCTGACGATGACGGCAAAGGACAGCGAGCCGACAAGGTAGCCGACGAGGGCGGCCAGCAGGGGGAGGACGGTTTGCATGGGGCGGCATTGTCGTGCAGCCCGGCCGTGTCAATGCTGCCGGGCCCGCCACCAGACCTGCAGCCGCCGCCCCTGCTCCAGCAGGAACAGGATGAAGCGCCCCACCGGCTTGCGCAGGAACGGCAGGTCCTCCGCCAGCAACAGCAGTCCCAGCGGCAACCATTCGATGCCGATGATGGGCAGAAACCAGAACACCGACGCGGCGATGCACAGCAGGCCAGCCGGGATGCGCACCCACACCGCCCGGGGGCTGTGCAACCAAGCCAGGCAGCGCGCGGCACGCCTGGGCAGCAGGGCCTCCAGCTGGGAGTACGCCAGGTCCAGCGTCTCGCGACCGTTCATGGCGGAGGTTCGCGTCGACATCGAAGGCAGTTTCGCGAGCGCCCGCCAGGCATCCCGTAGGACGAGACCGCGAACGCTCAGCGCCTGCCCCGGCCGACCAGCCGCGGCAGCACCGCAAGAACCGCCAGGGCCAGCAGCGCGCTGATCAGCGCCGTCGTCTCCCGGCCCAGGCCGCAGGCCACGCCGATCGCTGCCGTCATCCAGATGCCGGCCGCCGTCGTCAGGCCCTGGGTGTCTTCCTCGGTGCGGTGCTTGATGATGGCCCCGGCGCCGAGGAAGCCGATGCCGGTGACGATGCCCTGGATGACCCGGCTCATGTCGGCCACGGACATGCCGCCGAGCTGCGGCACCAGCACGAACAAGGCAGCGCCCATGGCCACCAGCATGTGTGTGCGGATGCCGGCCGCCTTGCCCTTTTGCTCGCGCTCATAACCGAGCACACCACCCAGCAGCGCCGCGAGCAGCAGCCGCGTCGTGAGGCGGGTGACCTGCTCCACATCGGGCGCATCAGAGAACTCGGACTGCAGGGTCTGGAGGACGGTGGCCCACATGGCCGCCTGCCTGGCAAGCCGCGCGCCCGCGCCGGTTCAGTTCGCGCAGGTCACCGGCCGCGCATCCAGCAGCTCGGTCAGGACCTTTGGCTCGATGCCGACGAGGTAGCCGCGCCGGCCGCCGTTGATGCAGATCTTCGGCAACACCAGGATCGAAGCCTCGACAAACACCGGCATGGCCTTGCGCACGCCGAACGGCGAGGTGCCGCCGACCTGGTAGCCGCTGTGGCGCTGCGCCACTTCGGGCTTGCAGGGCTCGACCTTCTTGCAGGGGATCTGCCGTGCCAGCTCCTTCAGGCTGACCGTGCAGTCGCCATGCATCAACACGATCAGCGGCTCGGCCTTCTCGTCCTGCATGACCAGGGTCTTCACGACGGCGTGCTCCTCGACGCCCAGCTGCTTGGACGACTCGGCCGTGCCGCCGTGCTCGACGTAGTCGTAGACGTGCTCGGTGAAGGCGACGCCGGCACGCTTCAGCGCCTGGGTTGCCGGGGTTTCGCTGACATGGGCGGTCTTCTTGCTCATCCCTTCATTCTCGGGGACTGGGACAACTTACTCCATCACAGCAAGCAATTATTGTTTTACAGTAAGTTTTTCGTGTTTGCCCCAGGCCACCATGCCCGACTCCTTTTCCGCCGACGGCCTGCGCCGCATCCGCCGCCTGGCCTGGGTCGTGCGGCTGCTCTGCCTGTTCGGCGTCGTCGTCATCGGTACGCTGCCCTTCATCTTCTGGGCCGAGGCCGATTGGGTGGCTGACGTGGCGGCGCGCACCTGGAACCTCAGTCGCATACAGCTCGACATGGGCACGCGGCTGTGGGGCCTTGCAGCCTCCATGCTGCCCACGCTGGCAAGCCTGTTCGCGCTGTGGCAGATGTGGTCGCTGTTCGGCTGCTTCGCCCAGGGCGAGTTGCTGGCGCGCCGGCCGGCCCAGCATCTGCGCCGCCTCGGCCTGGGCTTGTGCGCCCTGGCAGCCGCCCAGCCGCTGGGCCAGACGCTGGCCATCCTCGCGCTGACCTGGGGCAACCCCAAGGGCGAGCGCCAGCTGTGGTTCGGCCTGTCGGGTGATCACTATCTCGCCTTGCTCTTCGGCCTGCTGCTGCTGGCCCTGGCCCAAGTGCTGCACGAAGCCGCGCGAGTCGCCGACGAGAACGCCGAGTTCGTCTGATGCCCATCGTCGTCACCCTCGACGTCATGCTCGCGCGCCGCAAGATGCGCTCGCGCGAGCTGGCGGAGCGCGTGGGCATCACCGAGGCGAACCTGTCCCTGCTCAAGAGCGGCAAGGTGCGCGGCGTGCGCTTCGACACGCTGGCGCGCATCTGCGACGCCCTGCAATGCCAGCCGGGCGATCTGCTCGCCTGGGAACCCGGCCCCGAGCCGCCCGAAGAACCCTGACCTGCTTCCTGCCCATGCGCTTTCTGATCCCTTGCCTGCTGCTCGCAGCCTGCGCCGCCCACGCGCAGACCGAAGTCCTGCCGCCCGTCCAGACCGACCTCAAGCGCGACAAGAGCGTGCTGCCCTATGCGCGCATCAACGAGCTGCTGACCAAGCTGAGCAAGCACGGCGAGGGGCTGTTCCGCATGGACTTCAAGGTCGACGCCGAGAAGACCAAACTGCCTCTGCCTGAGCTACGCATGGTGGTGCGAAGCGACGAGGCCGACCACCCGATCCCGGTCGACGGCGAGGGCCGCTTCGACCTGCCCCTGCTGCCCGAGGCCGAGGCCAGGACGGCCGACTTCGCGACCAACGCGCCCAAGGGCCAGATGGCCGTGCGCGGCACCATCGAGCTGACCGTTCCGCCCGAACAGCTGACGATGGCCAAGGTGCGCCAGACCTTGCGCGTCGCGCGCACATTGCGCGAGGAACTGCTGCCTTGGTACTTGCGYTGGCTGTTCCCGCGCATCGAAGCCGTGCGCGTGTGCTCGGCCACGCCCACCTGGGAGCTGGAGTGGCGTGAGAGTGGCCAACTGCTCGGCTTGCCGCTGCCTCAGGCAGTGGGCGAGCGCGACCCAGACGCCAAGCCCGGCGAGAAGGGCCGCCCCTGCACATTGCTGACCGGCCAGGAGAGCTGGCCCGACGCGGCCCGGCTGCTGCCACCGGCCAGCAGCAAGCTCAGCGTCAAGCTGTAAGGCATGAACCACCGCTGGATCGCGCGCGGCCTGGTTGGCGGGCTGCACCTGGCCTTGCTGGCCGCGCTGTGGCTGCACCGGCCGCCACCGCTGCACCACCCCGGCGAGCGGCGCGTGACGACGGTGCGCCTGCTGGCGCCACGCCTGCAGCAGGCGCCGCCGCCTGCGCCGTCCATCGCCCCAGTGCCGCGCAAGCCGGAGCCCGAGCTTCCCGACATCGCGCCCCTGCCCTTCAGGACCGAGGCGCCTGGCGCCGCCATCCCTGCGYCCACCGCGCCGGCCGAAACCGTTCCTGCCACCACGGCACCGGCCGAGCCGCCACGCACGGCGCTGCGCTTGACTCTGCCGCCCGGCTATGCCGCGTCGTCAGCCGCCGCACGCAACCCGGCGCTGAGCGACCCGCGCAGCAACACGGCGCGGCCGACGTTCGAGGACCGCATCGCTGACGCCACCGGCGGGGCAGGCGCCTGGGTCGAGGAAAGCACCGGCGAGAACCGCTCCCAGGCTGTCGGCGCACTCGGGGACCGCCGCACCGTCATGCGCCGCGGCAACACCTGCGTCGAAATCTTCCGCTCACGCATTGCCGACATGGACCAGTTCAACGGCAGCGTCGCCCCGCGGGCGATCGGCATGGTCGGCAAGCCCTACAAGTGCAAGTGAGCGGCATCGCGCAGCACCCGTCCGCTGGTGCCGCCGCGCCGCTTGAGCTGGCGAAACAGCGTCTGGCGTGAGCCCAGGCCGCTGCGCGCTGCGACCTCGTCCAGCGACAGCGCCGGGTCCTGCAGCAACCGCAACGCATGCTCGGTGCGCTGCCGCGCGAGCCAGGCCATGGGCGTGCAGCCCTGCAGCGCGCGGAAGCAACGCACGAAGTGGTATTTGGAAAGCCGCGCCACCGCGGCGATGGCGTCCAACGTCAGCGGCTCGGCATGGCAACTCAGCATGAAATCGGTCGCGTGGTCCAGGCGGGCGAGCAGCTCGGCATGCTGGCTTCGGCTCAACGCCGCCAGATGACCGCCACGGGAACGCCAGCCGGGCTCGGCTTCCAACATGCGCCACAACAGCGACTGCATGCGCTCCTCCAGCCAGGCTTCATCGCCGGCATCACCAAGCATCGCGCCCCGGCCGGCGAAGAGAGCGTCGCGCAGCTGGGTCAGCTCCTTATTCACTGCGCCATCAGCTGGGCGCAGATGCTCGGCAAACCCCGCTGCCAGCCGCCCGCCCTCGCCGTCGGCCGAGAGCGCCTCGTGCACGGTCTGGCGCGCCGCATGGGCGACCTCTGCGGCCATGCCGGGCCGGAAAAATACGCCAAAACTCAGCACCGGCTCGCAGCTGCGGATGCGCGCACCGTAGTGGCCGCCCTGGTTCAGGATCAGGCAGTGCTGCGCGTCGACACGCAGCCGCCGGCCCGGCAGCAGATAGTCCTCGCCTTCACCGCCCCAGGCCCGCTTGATGGACAGCGTCTGCGTGTGCGGCGGGAACTCGACGTCACGAGACCACCCCATGACGACGGCGTTCTCATGCCCCCAATGCTGCGCGAACCACTGCCGGAAGCCCGCGTTCGCGGCCGTCAGCGGCCGCGGCGCCAGGTCGGGCAGCTCGCGCAGGATCATGTGCGCGAGTCTAGGAGACTCGCCCGGCTTACCGCGGCCCGCTCGCTGCAGACGCAGCCGCGGTGCCGTCGCCGCCGCTGGGCTGCATGGGCCCTTGGCGCGCACCGCCCCCGTCCTGCCCGGCCGTCATCGCGCCCACGGCGGGCGGCGCCTGTGGGTGGTCGGAGGCGCCGCGCAGATCGGTGCTGGGCGCCACCTTGGGCAGCGGCTCGGCCGGAGGCGCAGGGGGCGGCGGCACCTCACGCCGGCAGGCGCCCAGCAAGGCCAGCACCAGCAAGGCCGGCAGCGCGAAGTTCAGGCGACGGATCGGCGGGGCGGGCATGGTTTGCTCCTTGGCTGAAAGCATGGCGACGCGGCCGCCGGGGCAATCCTCGTGCCCTGCCCCTTTCAACCCCCTTTGGCCTTGGGCGCCACCGGCACAAAGACCTCGACCGGCGATCCGGGTTCGTCAGGACAGAAGTCAGGGCCATAGCGCTCGAACAACGGGCCGGCGGCTTGGACGTATGCCGAAGCCGGCAGTTGGCGCTCGAAGATGTCGCCGAAGCCCTCTCCCAGCTTTGAAAACGGAAAGCTGAAAAACGCGTAGCGCCCGGCTGGCAACGTCAGCTTCGTCATGCCCGCCGGCACGGCGGCCGACGGCTCGACGGCCACGCAGGCGAGGTAGTCGAAGCCGGCGTTAGACTGGTTGTGCATGACGCCGTAGGTGGTCTTGGCCTCGGTGGCCGGCGTGATCTCGGGGATGCGGGCCACGAAGCGCGGCCACAGGGCCGGGATATCGGGCGACATCGGCGTCGTGCGGATCTGCAGGCCCACGACGGTGACGGCGGGTCGGTCAATGATCTGGAGTGGCATGGCGGTCCTCGAAGTTGCGAAACAGGGCACCCGCGGGAGTGCCCACGCTACGACGAACGGTGGGCGTCGTTTTCGACAAGCCGGTGTCGAGCAGCAATTTCTGCAACACCGCCACCTGCGCTGCACGCCTAGGCTGGCGACTTCATCACTGCCCACACCCGCCATGCGCCAGCTCCTTGCCGCTGCCCTGTTTGCCGCCCTGCTCTCGCCCGCCCAGGCCGCCACGCCGGCCGAGCTGTTTGATTTCTGGGTCGGCGACTGGATCGTCACCTGGCAGAACGCCAACGGCAGCCCGGGCCAGGCTCGCAACCGTGTCGGCAAGATCCTCGACGGCCAGGTCATCGAGGAGAACTTCGAAGGCGACCCGGCCACCGCGCCGCGGCTGCTGGGCCGCTCGCTGTCGGTACTCGACAAGGCCGGCGTCTGGCGCCAGGCCTGGGCCGACAACCAGGGCGGCTTCTTCGCGCTGACCGGCGGCAGCATCGGCGAGACCCGCTTCTTCGCGACCGATTTCAAGCCCGTGGGCGAGCAGCTCAAGGGCCAGCGCATGCGCTTCTACGACATCAAGCCCGACAGCTTCAACTGGGACTGGGAAGGCAGCAATGACGGCGGCAAGACCTGGGCACTGCTCTGGCGATTGCACTACCAGCGCGCACGGTCTTGAGGCCTTGCATAGACTGGCCGGATCGCCGCTCCATTCGCACGTTCTATGCCCTTCTCGACCTGGCTGCTGTTCTGCGGCGTCGCCCTGCTCGCCACCTTCTCACCTGGCCCCGGCGTGCTGCTGGCGATCTCCAATGCGATGGCCGTGGGGCCGCGGCACACGATGTTCAGCTCGCTGGGCAACGCAGCGGGGCTCTTCATCGTGTCGGGTGCGGCGACGGCAGGCATGGGCGCGCTGCTGGCGGTGTCCGCCTCGGCCTTCCTCGTCGTCAAATTCATCGGCGCCGGCTACCTGATCTATCTCGGCGTCAGGCAGTGGCGCAGCGCGCCGATGCGACTGGACGCCACAACGTCTATCAACCAGCCGACGACGCCGGCCAGGCTATTCCTGCAAGGCATGGGCGTGGCCGTCACCAACCCCAAGGCCATCCTGTTCTTCACAGCGCTGTTCCCCCAGTTCCTGACGCCCGGCCATTCATTGCTGCTGCAGACCCTGCTGCTGACCCTGACCTTCACCGTGCTGGCCCTGGTGTCACACGCGACCTATGTGGGCCTGTTCCGCTCGCTGCGCCGCTTCCTGACCGAGGCACGGCATCTGCGGCTGTTCAACCGCATCTCGGGCGGGCTCTTCGTGCTGCTGGGCCTGAGCCTGCTGAGATTGCGCAACCGCGCCGCCTGAACTGGCTCGTCTTCGCGGCCTGGAAGGGCATTCATTAAATCGATTCAGTTGACAACCAATTGATCGAAACCGGCTTTATCGGCTGATTTCGAATCAATAGAGTGCCGTCATCGACCATCCGCAAGGAGTTCCGATGAAAGCACGCGCCATCCCCCACCCCGACTCCGAGGTTGTCCGCCCGGCCGCCGGCACTGCCCTCGCGCGCAAGCTGGCATGGCTGGCGCTGGCCGTGTCGTTGGCGCCTGCCGCATCCCTGCCGGCACAAGCCCAGGCTGCGGCGCCCGCCACCGTCGGCGTCGAGCGCGACGGCGCCGGCCACACGCTGCAAGACCTTTACCAGGCCGCCTTGAAGGAAGGCGGCGCGCTGACGGTATACGCCGGCGGTGACGAGGTCACGCAGGGCTTTGGCATCAAGGCGGCCTTCGAGCGCCAGTTTCCCGGCATGAAGCTGAACCTCGTCGTCGACCTCAGCAAGTACCACGATGCACGCATCGAGGAGGAACTGCTGCGCAAGGACCTGAAGGTCGACGTCGCCCACCTGCAGACGCTGCACGATTTCGACGACTGGGCTGCGCGCGGCTTGCTGCTGCCGTACAAGCCGACGGGCTGGGACCACGTCCCGGCAGCCTACAAGGATCCGCAGGCGCGCTTCACGGGCCTGTTCATGCTGACCTTCGCGAACAGCTACAACAAGACCACGGTCACGGCAGAGAACGCGCCGCGCGACTATGCCGATTTCCTGAAGCCGGAGTTCAAGAACCGAATCGTCATCACCTACCCGCACGACGACGATGCGGTGCTGTACGTGTTCGACAAGATCGTCCAGAAGTACGGCATCGGCTTCATCGAGAAGCTGCAGGCCAACGGCGTGCAGTGGGTGCGCGGCACGCAGACGCCGCGCGACGCCGTCGAAGCCGGCAAGTACGCCGTGTCAACCGGGACGTCAGGCAACCTCGTGCCGGTGGAGTCGTCCAGCCTCCGCTTTGTGCTGCCGACCCGCGATCCCTTCCTGACCTGGGCGCAGACCGGCGCGATCTTCAAGGATGCGAAGCATCCCGCCGCAGCGAAGCTGTACGTCAGCTGGACGCTGTCGCTGCCGGTGGCCTCGAACCCGCAGCGGTTCCCGATCCGCGACGATGTCGCGCCGCCAACCGGCTACCAGTCGATCGACAAATACAACACCAGCCCCGAGGACTTCCGCGCCTTCATGCGTGACCGTGCGCGGGTCGAGCGGCTCAAAAGCCTGTTCGAACGCCTGATCGGGCCGGTGCAAGGCATTTCACCCCTGAAGGACTGAACCCCGGCGGCGCCGGCAGCGCTACGGCGACGCCGTGCCGGCCGTGGCCCGTTCCTGCTCGCGCAGCCGCAGCACGCGCCGCTGCACCTTCCCCGTCGTCGTCATCGGCAGCGCGGCGATGAACTCGATTTCCTTGGGGTACTCGTAGGGCGCCAGGCGCGCCTTCACATGGGCCTGCAGGGCCTCCACCAGCGCGGTGCTGCCAGCATGGCCCTCGGCCAGCACGACATAGGCCTTCACCAGCGCGCCGCGCTCCGCATCCGGCTTGGGCACGACGGCCGCATTCGCCACGGCCGCATGCTTGAGCAGGCAGTTCTCGATCTCGCCGGGGCCGATGCGATAGCCCGCCGCCTTGAAGACGTCGTCCGCCCGGCCTTCGTACCAGAGCGTGCCGTCCCGGTCGCTGCGGGCGAGGTCGCCAGTGCGGCACCAGTCACCCGTGAACTTGGCCTTCGTCGCGGCCTCGTTGTTCCAGTAGCCAAGGAAGAAGACGGGGTCGGGCGCGCCATGGCGGTCGCGCGCGTTCACGGCCACCTCACCGGTCTCGCCGGGCGCGCATTCCCGGCCCTCGTCATCGATGACCGCCACGCGGTGGCCCGGGTAGGCCCGGCCCATGCTGCCGGGTTTGGCCGGCCACAGGGCCTGGCAATTGCCGACGACGTAATTCATCTCCGTCTGGCCGAACATCTCGTTGACGGGCACACCCAGCGCATCGCGGCACCAGTTGAACACCGCGTCGCCAACGGCCTCGCCGGCGCTCATCAGTGCGCGCAGCTTCAGCGCATGGCGCTTCGGGCGAGGCTCGGCCTTCATCATGGCCTTGAGCGCCGTCGGGAACAGGAAGGCATGCGTGACGCCGTAGGCCGCCATCAGCTCGAAGGCCTTGGCAGCCGAGAAACGGCCTTGCCAGGCGACGATGGGGCGGCCGAAGTAGAGCGTAGGCAGCAAGGCGTCCATCAGGCCGCCGGTCCAGGCCCAGTCGGCAGGGCTCCAGAAGACGGCGTCCGTCTTCTGGAGCCCTTTGCTGGGCCGAGGCCCTTCATTGCCGCCCCCCATCTCCCGCTCCCTCTTCCCCAGGGAAGAGGGCCTGATCGTCTCAGTGACATCGGGAAATGGATCGAAACCGAACCAGTTCTGGCTGGCGACAAAGCCAGCCAGGTTGCCGATCAACGCCCGCTGTGGGATCAGTGCACCCTTGGGGTTGCCGGTGGTGCCGCTGGTGTAGATCAGGATGGCCGGGTCGTCGGCCTGAGTGGCCACTGGCTTGAAGCGCGCCTCCTCGGCCTGCAGGGCCTGCATCCACGGCAGCTCGTCGCAATCCACCGGGCATTCGCCCACGACCAGGATGCGGCGCAGCGCCGGGCAGCGCGCCTTGACCTCGCGCAGGGCCGGCAGGGCTTCGCAGGCGGCAATGGCGAGCACGGCACCGCTGTCCTGCAGCCGGTACTCCAGCGCCTCGGCGCCGAAAAGCATGGACAGTGGCATGGCGACCGCGCCAATCTGCTGGATCGCGATGTGGGCGACGGCCGTCTCGAAGCGCTGCGGCAGCACGATGGCCACACGATGGCCGCGGCGTACACCCTGGTCCAGCAGCGCGTTGGACAGCCGGTTGGCGGCCCGCTGCAATTGCGCGTAGCTGTAGTGGGCTCGGCAGCCGCTTTCGCTGTCGAAATAAATGGCCGTGGCGTTGGGCGTGTCGCGCGCCCAGCGCCCGCAGCAGGCCTCGGCGATGTTGAAGTCCTGGGGCACCTGCCAGCGAAAGGCGCCGTGCAGCTGCTCGTATCGGTCTTCCGCCATGGGCCACCCCCGGTTGGGACAAGGGGGCGAATGCTAGCCAGCCCGGCAATGCCCGGGCTAATGGATTGCACTGAGCAGGGAGCCCCTCGCCTGGTCTTGCCCGCTGGACGCGGCACGCCCAGTCGGTCCCCCAGGGGGACGGCGATGCTTGCCGGATCGACCGGCAAGCACATCGCCAGAGGGGCCGGCTAGGGAGCGGCCCGGCGCTCGGCCCCTAAAAGACGGACCGGCAGTGTCTGTTCAGAGGCCCAACCAGGCGGACGGCGACCACATGCTCGGCCGGTCGCCGTCGGCATAGCGCTCCAGCGCGTCGCCGGTCAGGCGGCAGATGCGCCACTCCGGCATGACGTCGGCGCCCAGGCCTTCATAGAAGCGGATGGCGTCCTCATTCCAGTCCAGCACCGTCCAGTCGAAACGGCCATAGCCGCGCTCGCAGGCTGTCTGGGCCAGCTCGATGATCAGCGCCTTGCCCAGGCCGCTGCGGCGGTGGGCTGGGCGCACATACAGATCTTCCAGATAGAGGCCGGGCTTGGCCAGGAAGGTCGAGAAGTTGGTATAGAACAGCGCAAAGGCGACCACCTCACCGTCCACCATGCCAACCAGGCACTCGGCCGCGGGAGCATCGCCAAACAGATGCGGCTCGAGCTTCTCTGGCGTGACTTGCAACAGATGGGTCAGGTTCTCGAACTCGGCGAGCTCGCTGATCAACTGGACGATGGCTTTCAGATCGCGCGGCTCGGCGGCGCGGATGTCGTGGCGGGGTGCGGGCATGGTGGCCATTGTCAGCGCACTGCCGTGTCCTACAGTGCGGATATGCCCGATGTCTATTCCCCGCGCCGCGCCCACCGCAGCGAATTTCTGATCCTGCGCGGCCTGCGCCATCACATCCTGCGCTGGGGTCAGCCCTTGCCGGGCCGCCCGCCCCTGGTCATGGTGCATGGGTGGATGGACGTCGGCGCGTCCTTCCAGTTCGTCGTCGACGCCCTGCAGCAGGAGCGCGAGATCATTGCGCTGGACTGGCGCGGCTTCGGCCTCAGCGCGACGACGGGTGCCGACAGTTACTGGTTCCCGGACTACCTCGGCGACCTCGACGCCCTGCTCGATGCGCTGAGCCCGGGCGCGCCGGTGGACCTGCTGGGCCACAGCATGGGCGGCAATGTGGCCATGAGCTATGCCGGGGTTCGCCCGCAGCGCATCCGTCGCCTCGTCAATCTCGAAGGCTTTGGCATGCCCGACATCTCGCCCGCCGCCGCGCCCGAGCGGCTGGCCAAATGGCTGGACGAGCTGAAGGACCCGCCCTCGCTGCGGCCCTATGCGACGCTGGCCGACGTGGCCGAGCGGTTGATGAAGAACAACCCCCGCCTGCCGGCGACCAAGGCCGCCTGGCTGGCCCAGCACTGGTCGCGTGAAACGCCCGAGGGCTTCCAGCTCAATGCCGACCCGGCCCACAAGCTGGCCAACCCCATGCTCTACCGCAAGGCCGAGGTGCTGGCCTGCTGGCAGCGCATCACCGCGCCCACGCTGTGGGTCGAGGGCAGCGACGACCAGCTGACGCGCTTCTGGGGCACTCGCTACCCGCGTGAAGACTTCGAGGCCCGCCTGGCCCTGGTGCCACAGCTGGAGAAGGCCGTGCTGCCGGACGCCGGCCACATGCTGCACCACGACCAACCCGAAGCGTTGGCCGCCGTGCTTGAGCCCTTCCTGTCGAAGACATGAGGCAGCCTGCCATCGGGTTGCTGCTCGCGCTGGCTGCCGCAGGCGCGCAGGCGGGCTGCTCGCGAGAACTCAGCGTCGGCATCTCCGACCTCGGCTATTCAGCCTTCCTGCGCGACGGCCATATCCAAGGCGTCGTGCCCGATCTGCTGGACGAGCTGGCCCGGCGCAGTGGCTGCAAGCTGACCCTGCGCTACGCGCCTCGTGCGCGCGTGCTGCTGGACTTCGAGCACGGCAGCATCGACGTGCTGACCTCGGCCATGCGCGCCGCCGACCGCGACCGGGTCGGGCACTTCCTGCCCTATGCCTTCACGGAACTGGATCTGATCGTCGCGTCGGAGCGCGGGCCGCGCTCGCTGGAGGCCTTTGTCGGCCGGCCCGACCTCAAGCTCGGTATCGTCCGAGGCGTGCGCGTAGGTGAGGTGCTGGAGGAACGGATCGCACCGCTGCTGGCCTCGCGACAGGCCGAGTATTCGCCCGACTTCAACAACCTGGCGGCCAAGCTGACGGCCGGGCGCATCCAGGCAGCCATCATTCCCAACATGATCCATGCCAAGCTCAAGCGGGATGGCGCACTGCCGGCGCACAGCATCGTCGTCGACCTGCCGGAGGCCGGCACCGAACCCATCGGCCTTTACCTGAACCGCACCACCGTCACCGAGGACGACGTTCAGCTGCTGCAGGCCCAGATCACCCTGCTGAGGCGCGAAGGCTGGATCCAGCAGCTCTACGCGCGCTACGTCGGCGAGGCCGAAGCCCGGCGCCTGTTCAGGACCGAGGCTCGCTGAACTCGGCCTCCAACTTGTCCATCTGTCTCGCGTAGACGATGACGATGGCGCAAAAGCCCAGCAGCGCACCCTGCGAGGCCAGCCAGAAGGCCAGCGGCCAGCCGAACACCTCGACGCTGAGTTCGCGCGCAAAGAACACAGGCACAAAACCGACGATTGCCCACGCCAGCAGCAACCACACCGTCAGGCGGCGGGTGCGGCGCCAATAGTCGTCGCGCAGCGGAGCTGTCATGGCGGCCATTCTCACCCATGAGAAAATCCGCGTTTCGCCAAGAACCAAGCGACCGTCATGGACATCGAACACATCAACCAAATCGGCAACAACCTGGCCGACCTCACAGCGCGTACCGACGCGCTAAGGGGGTATCTTTGACTTCGACCGCAAAGCACTGCGACTGAACGAGGTCAACGCCTCCCTCGAGAATCCCAACGTCTGGAACGACCAGAAGCGCGCCCAGGAACTGGGCAAGGAAAAGCGCACGCTGGAGGCCGTCGTCGACACGATCACGACGCTGACCAGCTCGCTGGCGGACAACACCGAGCTGTTCGAGATGAGCCGCGAGGAAGGCGACGAAGCCGGCATGCTGGCCATCGAACAGGACGCCGCCGCGCTGCAGGCCAAGGTCGAGGAACTCGAGTTCCGCCGCATGTTCAACAACCCGGCCGACCCGCTGAACTGCTTCATCGACATCCAGGCCGGCGCCGGCGGCACCGAAGCCTGCGACTGGGCCGGCATGCTGCTGCGCCAGTACCTGAAGTACTGCGAGCGCAAGGGCTTCAAGGCGACGCTGGAAGACGAGACGCCCGGCGACGTGGCAGGCCTCAAGAGCGCGACCATCAAGGTTGAGGGCGAGTACGCCTTCGGCCTGCTGCGCACCGAGACCGGCGTGCACCGCCTGGTGCGCAAGAGCCCGTTCGACAGCTCCGGCGGCCGCCACACCTCGTTCGCGTCGCTGTTTGTCTACCCCGAGGTGGATGACAGCATCGAGATCGACATCAACCCGGCCGACGTGCGCACCGACACCTTCCGCGCCTCGGGCGCTGGTGGCCAGCACATCAACAAGACCGACTCGGCCGTGCGCCTGACGCACATCCCGACCGGCATCGTCGTGCAGTGCCAGGACGGCCGCAGCCAGCACAGCAACCGCGACGTCGCCTGGAAGCGCCTGCGCTCGCGCCTGTACGACCATGAGATGCGCAAGCGCCAGGAAGAACAGCAGAAGCTGGAAGACACCAAGACCGACGTCGGCTGGGGCCACCAGATCCGCTCCTATGTGCTGGACCAGAGCCGCATCAAGGACCTGCGCACCAACTACGAAACGTCTGCCACGCAGAAGGTGCTGGACGGCGATCTCGACCCGTTCATCACGGAGTCGCTGAAACAGGGCGTTTGATGCCCTCCCTGAAGCACTGCGCGCCCGCGTTCCGGCTGGCGCGCAGCGCTTCGACTGAACTGACCGATTTCCAAGGAAGCCCCAATGCGTGAAGGCAATGCCACCCTGATCCAACGCCTGGACTACCAGCAACCGGCGTTCTGGATCCGCAAGGTCGACCTGACCTTCGATCTCGACCCGGCCAAGACCCTGGTCACCAGCAAGATGCAGATCGAGCGCAACCGCGCCGTGCCCCACGGCCCGCTGCGTTTGCACGGCGAGGAACTGAACCTGCTGCGCGTGCTGATCGACGGCGCGAGCGTCTCCTTCCGCCAGGAAGGTAACGAGCTCATCATCGAAGGCGCACCCGACGCCGACTTCGCGCTCGAGATCCGCAACACCACTTGCCCAGACAAGAACACGGCCCTCTCCGGCCTGTACACCTCGGGCGGCAGCTTCTTCACACAATGCGAGGCCGAGGGCTTCCGCCGCATCACCTATTTCCTGGACCGCCCCGACGTGATGGCCGTCTACACGGTCACGCTGCGCGCTAACGCCACCCTCTACCCGGTGCTGCTGTCCAACGGCAATCTGGTCGACAGCGGCACGCTCGACAACGGCCGCCACTTCGCCGTCTGGGCCGACCCCTTCCCCAAGCCCAGCTATCTGTTCGCCGTCGTCGCCGGCGACCTGGTGGCGCGCGAGCAGCGCATCCGCACCCGCGCCGGCAAGGACCACCTGCTGCAGGTCTACGTGCGCCGCGGCGACCTGGAGAAGACCGAGCATGCGATGAACTCGCTGATCGCCTCCATCGTCTGGGACGAGGCCCGCTTCGGCCTGCCGCTGGACCTGGAGCGCTTCATGGTGGTCGGCGTGTCCGACTTCAACATGGGCGCGATGGAGAACAAGGGCCTGAACATCTTCAACACCAGCGCCCTGCTCGCCTCGCCCGCCACCGCAACGGATGCGGACTTCAACCGCATCGAGTCCATCGTCGCCCACGAGTATTTCCACAACTGGACCGGCAACCGCGTCACTTGCCGCGACTGGTTCCAGCTGTCGCTCAAGGAAGGCCTGACCGTCTTCCGCGACCAGGAGTTCTCGATGGACATGGCCGGCACGCCGTCGGCCCGTGCCGTCTGCCGCATCCAGGACGTGCGCCAGCTGCGAGCCGCGCAGTTCCCCGAGGACAGCGGCGCCATGGCCCACCCGGTGCGCCCGGACAGCTACRGCGAGATCAACAACTTCTACACGGCCACCGTCTACGAGAAGGGCGCCGAGGTCGTGCGCATGTACCAGACGCTGGTCGGCCGCAAGGGCTTCGAGGCGGGCATGAAGCTCTACTTCGAGCGCCACGACGGCCAGGCCGTGACCTGCGACGACTTCGCGCAGGCGATTGCCGACGCCAACCCCGGCTCGGGCCTCGCTACGCGCCTGGACACTTTCAAGCGCTGGTACTCGCAGGCCGGCACGCCGCGCGTGACCGCCCGCGGCGAGCATGACGCCGCCGCCCGCACCTTCACGCTGCGCTTCACGCAGACCACACCCGCCACGCCGGGCCAGGGCGACAAGCAGCCCCAGGTGATCCCCATCGTCATGGGTCTGCTGGACCGCCACGGCGCCGCCCTGCCCGTGAACGCCCAGGGCGACACCGAGGGCGTGGTGGTACTGGACCAGGCCGAGCAGACCTTCATCTTCGAGAACATCGACAGCGAGCCCGTGCCCTCGCTGATGCGCGGCTTCTCGGCGCCGGTGGTGCTGGAGGACGGCCTGTCCGACGCCGGCCTGATCGTGCTGATGCGCCACGACAGCGACCCTTTCAACCGCTGGGAAGCCGGCCAGCGCCTGGCGCTGAACCGCATCCTGCATTCGCTGCGCGCGGGCCAGCCGCTGGTGCTGAGCCCCGTCTTCATCGACGCGATGCGGGTCCTGCTCAACCATCCCGAGCTGGACCCGGCCTTCAAGGAACTGGCCCTGACCCTGCCTGGCGAGGCCTATATCGCCGAGCAGCTCGACGTCGTCGACCCACAGGCCATCCACGCTGCCGTCATGGCCGCGCAAACCCAGCTCGCCGCCGCCCTGCGCGACGACTGGGCCGCGGCCTTCGAGGCCAACCAGATCAGCGGTGGTTACACGCCCGACCCGGTCTCGTCCGGCAAGCGGGCGCTGGCCAACCTGGCCCTGTCCATGCTCGTGCTGGATGCGCAGGCCACGGGCGACACCGTCTGGCCGGGCAAGGCCTACCAGCGCTTCAAGGACGCGTCCAACATGACCGAGCGTCTCGGCGCGCTGGCCGCCCTGGTGAACGCAAACGCCGAGCTGGCCGCACCGGCCCTGCAGCGCTTCCACGCGCTGTTCAAGGACGATGCGCTGGTGGTCGACAAGTGGTTCTCGCTCCAGGCGCGCGCGCCCGAGGCCGATGGCCGTGTGTTCGCGCGTGCCAAGGCGCTGACCAAGCATGCCGACTTCACACTCAAGAACCCGAACCGCGCGCGCAGCCTGTTGGCCTCGCTGTACATGTTCAACCCGGCTGCGTTCCACCGCGCCGACGCGGCCGGCTATGTGTTCTGGGCCGAACAGGTGCTCGCCATCGACGCCATCAACCCGCAATTGGCCAGCCGCCTCGCCCGCGCGATGGACCGTTGGGCCGTGCTGGCCGAGCCCTACCGCAGCGCCGCCCGCGAGGCCGTCGCGCGCGTTGCCGCCAAGCCTGATCTGTCGAGCGACGTGCGCGAGATCGTCGAACKCGCGCTGGCCTCGGGAGGCTGATCGATGTCTCGTCAAACCAGCCTGACCCAATACCTCGTCGAGCAGCAGCGCGAGCACGGCCACATCCCGCAGGAACTGCGCCTCTTGATCGAGGTCGTCGCGCGCGCCTGCAAGCGCATCGCCATCGCCGTCAACAAGGGGGCGCTGGGTGACGTGCTGGGCACCGCCGGCAGCGAGAACGTGCAGGGCGAGGTGCAGAAGAAGCTCGACATCATCGCCAACGAGGTGCTGATCGAGGCCAATGAATGGGGCGGCCACCTCGCGGCCATGGCCAGCGAGGAGATGGACGGCATCTACGTCGTGCCGAATCGCTACCCCCAGGGTGAATACCTGCTGCTGTTCGACCCGCTGGACGGCTCCAGCAACATCGACGTCAACGTGTCCATCGGCACCATCTTCAGCGTGCTGCGCAAGGTGGGGCATTCGCGCGGCGTGAGCGAGGAAGACTTCCTGCAGCCCGGCAAGCAGCAGGCGGCGGCCGGCTACTGCGTCTATGGTCCGCAGAGCATGCTGGTGCTGACGGTGGGCGACGGCGTGGCTGTCTTCACGCTGGATCGCGAGACCGGCTCCTGGGTTCTGACGCAGGACCAGGTCAGGATTCCGGAAGACACCAAGGAATTCGCGATCAACATGTCCAACCTGCGCCACTGGGCGCCGCCGGTGCGCCGCTACATCGACGAGTGCCTGGCCGGCTCCACGGGGCCTCGTGGCAAGGACTTCAACATGCGYTGGGTGGCCWSSATGGTGGCCGACGTGCACCGCATCMTSACCCGCGGCGGTGTCTTCATGTACCCCTGGGACCAGCGCGAACCCGACAAGCCCGGCAAGCTGCGCCTGCTGTACGAGGCCAACCCGATGGCCTTCCTCGTCGAGCAGGCCGGTGGCGTGGCCACCACCGGCAGCGAACGCATCATGGACCTGAAGCCGACCAAGCTGCACGAACGCGTGGCCGTGGCCCTGGGCTCCAAGAACGAGGTCGAGCGTATCGCGGCCTATCATCTCGACGCGTCCTGAGAAGCGTACCAAGAAGCGTCTATGGCATAGGCCGGTCCATCCAGCCTGTGATGAGCTGGACGGCCTCGGCCTCCATGCCGATGAAGCCGTGCCAGTGGAGGGCCTCGCAGGCGTCGCCCGTCGGGTCGGCGCCGCCGTCGACCACGACCAGCTTCTTCACTGGCGCAGCCGTCAGCCCGCGCGGGATGTAGCCCACGTCATGAGGCAGGGTCTGCCGGCACTGGTCCTTGGCGTGGTGCAGCACCAGCACCGGCACGCGGATGGCCGACAACTCCTGGCGCGGCACGGCGCCCGGCTTGTCCCAGGCGACAATGCTGGACGTCAACACCAGGCCGGCGATCTCCCCCTGCAATCGGATGGCCGCCGCCGTGGCCGACACCGTTCCACGGCTGGTGCCGACCAACCAGACCGGCAATGGCGACTTCTGCCTGACGGCCTTCAGCACTTCGCGGATGTCGGTCATGTGGGCATCCGAGATGCGCTCGCTGTAGCCCAGATCGGGCGTGTCGCTCGGCTTGCCGAAGATGGCGACGTTGTAGCCGCGCGCGGCGAACTCCCCGGCGGAGCGGACCAGGAAATTGCGGCTCATCGGCCGCCCCGCTTCGATGCGACCGAAGCCCCCGCTGCCGCCAGGAAACAGCAGCACCGTCGCCCGCGCACCTTCGGCGGCCTGCCAGAACACCGGCGTGACGACGCCCTCGCGGGTGGCGACATCGAAGCGCCCATCCTCGGCCTGGGTCAGCGCCGTGGCGCCCAGCATCCACGCCCCCAGCAGCAGAATCCTGATTTTTTTCATGCGCCGGAGTTTGCGTCCTGCCGCCCGAAAAGCAAGCCGATCTTGGCGGCTCACAGCAGTTGCGCTATGATCTCGGGCTTCGCTGATCCCGCCTGCGGGACGCGTGAGGCCGGCATAGCTCAGTTGGTAGAGCAGCGCATTCGTAATGCGAAGGTCGGGGGTTCGACTCCTCTTGCCGGCACCAGAACAAGAAGAAGCACCAAGGGCCTGATCTCGCGATCAGGCCCTTTTTGCGTTCTGGGCAGTTTTCCGCACTTGGAACAGCTGTTGCAAACGACCTCAGCCCAACCTCGATAACGCACGCGCGGCGCGGGCACCGGGCCGTTAGTCTGCATGGATTGCAGTTCCCGAAGTCGCCCGAACACCATGGACAGCGCCAGCAACACCCCCACGCCGGGCTTGCGTCAGAAACTCATCATTGCCGCCATCGTCGTCACGGCGCTGCTGGCCTTGTTCGGCCTGTCGACCTTGCACGAGCGCACGACCAGCGAGGTGCAGGCCCGCAAGAACGCGACCGCCCTCGCCTTCGAGAAGGCGCCCGAACAATGGCTGGCCCACCCGCGTGAAGCTTCCGAGTTCGAGCGCACCCTGCAGGCCAAGGACGTTGCGGCCGTCGGTGTCAGCGGCGGCCTGGTGCTCTACACCGACCGCGCCGGCCATCAATTCAGCACGCGGCTCATCGACTGCGGCCTGGGCTGCAAGAACGAGATCGGCTCACGCCTGGGCGAACTCAGCGTGGCCCAAGGCTTTGCGCTGACCGACATCGACGTCGACGCGCGTACCGGCGGCCAGCGCCTGTTCCAGTCCCTGGAACGGGCCGGGAGCGCGCTGGCGCCGCTGCTCGTCATGCTGCTGATCGCCGGCCCGCTGGTCTATCTGCAGCTGCGCGGCCCCTTGAGCCAGCGTACCCGCCTGGCCGACAAGCCCAAGACCCGCTTCGACGACGTCATCGGCGCCGAAGAGGCCAAGAAGGCGTTGCGCCGCGTGGCAGCCTTCATGAAGGATCCCAAGCAATACGCCGCCGTGGGCGCCAAGGCGCCGCGCGGCGTGCTGCTTGACGGCCCGCCGGGCACCGGCAAGACGCTGCTGGCCAAGGCCCTGGCCGGCGAATGCGGCGCCAGCTTCATCAGCGTCGACGGCTCTTACTTCAGCTCCATGTTCTATGGCGCCGGTATCGGCAAGGTGAAGGAGCTCTTCAAGAAGGCCCGCGACGCAGCGCCCTGCATCGTCTTCATCGACGAGATCGACGGCATCGGCCGGCGCAGCAACGGCAAGGAAGCCGGCGGGGGTGGCGGCGAGCAGGAGCAGAACCGCATCATCAACCGCCTGCTGGTGGAGATGGACGGCTTCTCCTCGCTGGAGAACGTCGTCATCGTCGGTGCCACCAACCACATCGACAACATCGACGAGGCCATGCGCCGGCCTGGCCGCTTCGACCTCATCGTGCGCACGGCCATGCCCACGGTGCCCGAACGCCAGCAGCTGTTCGGCCTCTACCTGGGCCAGATCAAGGCATCGACCGGCATGGACCTGCCGTCCATCGCCCGCACCGCGGCCGGCATGTCGCCGGCGGACATCGCCAACTGCGTCAACCGCGCTGCCGCCTACGCCGCTGAAGCGGGTGAAGCCCATGTCAGCGAGGAGCGCGTCTACCAGTCGCTGGAGACGCACCAGCTCGGCGGCGAGGTGAGCAACAGCAAGGACATCATCACGCCCGAGACGCTGCGCCGCATCGCCTTCCATGAATCCGGCCATGCGCTGGTGGCCCATGTGCTGGAGGCCGGCAGTGTCGAGCGCGTCAGCATCGAGCCGCGCGGCCCGGCCCTGGGCGTGACCTATGTGACCCGCACCCACGAGGAGCCGCTGTACGGCGAACGCGAGCTGCGCTCCCGCCTGGCGATGATGCTGGCGGGCCGCGAGGCCGAGCTGATCGCCTTCGGCAACACCTCCTCCGGCGCGGCCGACGACCTCAAGCGCGCGTCCGAGCTCGCCACCAACATGATCGGCTCCATGGGCTTTGGCAAGACCTTCGGCTTGCTCAGCATGGCCGGCGTGCCGAAGGAACTCATCGGCCCCGACGTACAGAAGTCGCTGCTGGACGAGGCCCGCGCCCTGCTCGAGAGTGCCCAGGCCGAATGCCGCAGCGTGCTGGAGGACAAGCGTGACCGCCTGGACGCATTGACCGAGTTGCTGCTCGGGCAGGAGACCGTCAGCGGCGCACCGCTGAAGCGCGTGCTGGCGGGCGAGCCTACGGCAGCTTGAGCCGCTTTCTCGCCGTGGCCAGCGTCTGCCGCGACTTGGCGTAGTCGCGCCACGGGTCCTCCTTCTCGAAGGACAGGTACTCGCGCGCCGTCGTGATGGTCCACTGCGCGCCGCTCTTCAGTGAGCCGAGCTGCTCCCAGCTGACGGGCATGGAGACGCCCAATCCCGGCCGAGCCCGCGCAGAGAACGCCGTCGCAGTCGTCTGGCTGAAGCCGTTCCTCAGGTAGTCGATGAAGATCTTGCCGACGCGGTTGCGGCTGCCGCTCTTGGCGACGAAGCGTTGTGGGATGGTCTCGGCCATGTGGGCCACGACCGCTTGCGAGAAATCCTTGACGGTGTCGTAGTCCAGCTTGGGCGCCAGCGGCACCACCACATGCAGGCCCTTGCCACCGCTGGTCTTGAGCCACGCCTTCAGGCCCAGCTCCTCGAGCATGGTGTGCGTGAGGGCGGCCGCCTCCTGCAGATGCGCCCAGCTGACGCCCTCGCCCGGGTCCAGGTCGAACACGATCCGGTCCGGCAGGTCGATGCGCCCGACCTTGGAGTTCCAGGTGTGGAACTCGACGACATTGAGCTGGGCGGCGTTGATGAGCCCTTCGACGCTGTCGACGGACATCAGCGCCTCGTGTTCCGGCCACAGCGCCGGATCGAGGGTCGCGATGCCCGGGATCTCCTTGTCGGAATGCTTCTGGAAGAACAGCTGCCCGCTGATGCCCTGCGGTGCACGCACCAGGGAGACGGGGCGGTTCTTCAGGTGCGGCAGGATGCGGTCTGCGACGCTCTCGTAGTAGTGCACCAGGTCGATCTTGCGCAGCCCGGTCGAGGTGTCGATGACCCGGTCGGGGTGGCTGATCTTGACGCTCGTCCTGGGCGAAGGCCGTACCGCCGCGGCCTGCTCGCGCTGGATCGCCTTGGGCGCCTTGTCGGCGCGCACACCAACGAATCTCGCATGCCGGATATGGCCATCGGGCGTCCACTCGCCGAAGGCCACTTCCACCACCATCTCCGGCCGCACCCAGCGCTCGCTACCCCGGGCGCGGCGCGACCAGCGGCCCGGCTCGACGGCCGCCGGGGCGATGGCCGGCGTCTTCGTCTGCAGCTTGCTCAACTGCCGGTGCAGTTCGCGCCCCTGCGCCGAGGCCCAGCCGGTGCCGACCGAGCCGGCGGAGCGCAACTTGCCGTCCTGGTGATAGCCCAGCATCAGGGCTCCAACTTCCTGGGGCGAGTTCGTGCGGTCGGTGAAGCCGATGACGACGAATTCCTGGCGGCGCTGGCATTTCAGCTTGAGCCAGCTGTCACTGCGCCGGGAGACATAGGGCGAGTCGGCCTTCTTCAGCATCACGCCTTCCAGGCCCAGCTGGCAGGCCGCGGCGAGCACCTGCGACGGCGCCGCCGGCAGCTCATCGCTGAAGCGAACGCGGGCCGAGGTGCGGCCTTCGAGCAGCTCTTTGAGCACCGCGCGCCGGCTGCGCAGCGGCACTTCGCGCAGGTCGGTGTCGCCGAGGAAGGGCAGGTCGAACAGGAACATGGCGATGTCCTGCGTGTGCGCGTTGTCGATGGCGTTCTGCAGCCGGTTGAAGTCCGGCACGCCATGCTCGTTCAACACGACGATCTCACCGTCCAGCCAGGCCTGATCGATGCCGAGCTTCTCAAGTTCATCGACAAGCGGCGCCAGCTTCGCGGTCCAGTCATTGCCATTGCGCGTGATCAGCGCGACCTTGCCCTTGCTGATGCGCACGCCCATGCGATAGCCGTCGAACTTGTTCTCTATCACCCAGTCGCCGTCTGCGGGCGCAGCGGCAATCAGCGTTGCCAGCTGCAGCTCGAGCGTCTTCGGGAACGGCGCCTTCCTTGCGCGGGACAGATCGGGGCCGGCCGTCTGCGGCTGTGCGCGCACCCGCGGTTCACGTTCCTCCACGGGGCCCAGGGGTTTTTCCACGACGCTGTCCGGCAGGGCGCTGATGACGTCGTATTCGGCCGTCGGCCGCGCCCAGGCATCGCCGCGCTTCTTGAACAGGATCCACTGGTCCTGCTTCTTCTCGCCCGGCTTGGAGATGCGCACCAGCTCCCACAGCCCGGCCAGCTTCTCGCCATGCAATTCGAAGATCAGCTTGCCCTTGGCCAGGCCCTCGCGCGGGTCGCCGACCGGCGTCCAGCTGCCGCGGTCCCAGATGATGACGGTACCGGCGCCGTAATGCCCCTTGGGAATCTCGCCCTCGAAGCTGTTGTAGCTGACCGGGTGGTCCTCGACATGGATGGCCATTTGCTTCTTGGCGGGGTCGAAACTCGGCCCCTTGGGCACGGCCCAGCTGACCATGACGCCGTCCAGTTCGAGCCTGAAGTCGTAGTGCAGGTGCGAGGCCCAGTGCTTCTGGATGACGAAGCCCAAGGCCTTGGATTTGCGGCGTCCCAGCCTCCCCTTGGGCTCGGCGGTGCCGCTGAAGTCGCGCTTGGCGTTGTAGCGCGCCAGCGGCGCCTCGGCGGTGGCGGGGCGGGGCTTGCTCATGGGTCAGGCGCTACTTGCGCGCCCGCAGCCGTTTGGGGGCTGCGGCCTCGGGTTCGGCGGCATCGCGCGTGGCCGCCTTGCGCGCCGGCATTGGCGTGACCTTGGCAGACGTCTTGCCGCCGGCCTTCACGGCGGGCTTCCCAGCAGGCTTGCTGCCGAGGCTGGCGCGCAGTGCGTCCATCAGGTCGATGACCTGGCCRCCGCCTGTCGGCCCATGCTCCTCGCGCGTGGAAGCGACGATCTTGCGGCCCTTGACCTTCTCTTCGATGGCAGCCAGCACCCGGTCCTTCTCCTCGTCGTGGAACAGCGCCGGCTCGAAGCTGTCCGCCGCGATCTGGTCCACCAGCTGCAGGGCCAGCTGCAGCTCCGGCTTGGAGATGCTGGCCTTGGGGATGTCGAGGTCGGCCAGCGAGCGCACCTCGGCGGCATAGCGCAGCTGTTGCAGGATCAGCCCGTCGTCATTGGCGCGCACCTGCACCACGTACTGCCTGGCCTTCCACGACCACTTGGCCAGCGCGCAGCGGCCTGAGCGGCGCAAGGCTTCGGCAAGCAGGGCGTAGGGCTTGTCGCCGCGCTTGTCCGGCGCGAGCAGATAGCTCTTGTCGTAGAACAGCGGGTCGATGGAAGCCAGCGGCACGAAACTGACGATCTCGATGACATGGCTGCTGCCCTCTTCCAGCGCCTTGAGCTCCTCCGGCGTGAAGAGCACAAACTGGTTGTCCTCGACCTCATAGCCCTTGACCATATCCTTGCGCTCGACAACCTTCTTCGTGCGCTCGTTGACGTATTGCTGCTTGAGACGCGCGCCGTCCTTGGCCAGCAGGTTGAAGCGGATGTCAGCGCCCGCCTCGGTGGCCGAGAACAGGCGCACGGGCACGTTGACCAGGCCGAAACTCAGGGTCAGGGAAGCGATAGAGCGGGCGGATGTGGCCATGGAATCTCCTGTGTCCCGACAAGCTACGCCGGCCGGCCTGCGGCGGGTCAGGGAACAGCGCCGCATCGCTGTGTAGGACGCCGGGACGCGTCGCGTCGCCAGGGCAAGCAGGCTCATGTTGCCGCCGTCATGAAGCGCTGCGCAGCGTCGTTCCGGGGCGGGCACGCCGATTGCCGGGAGCGGTGCCGCACCTTCTTCAGCCCGGACCCCCGACATGAGCGACTGCCGTTTCCCGACCTCCGCCCTTGCCGAGCCCGAGGTGCGCCCATGAGCTATGCACCCTATGCCTTGAGCGGTCTGACATTGCGCGACCTGCAGCAGCCGGCGCCGGCCCGCGCGCCACTCAGGCCCTGCCTCTTCGTCGACAAGGACGGCACCCTCGTCGAGGGCGCACCCCACAACGCCGACCCGCTGCTGCTGCGCTTCATGCCCGGCGCAGGCGAAGCCCTGGCCAGGCTGCAACGCGCGGGGCTGGCCCTGGTCATCGTCACCAACCAGAGCGGCCTGGCGCGCGGCCGCTTCACCAGGGCGGAGTTCGCGCGCCTGCAGCAGGCGCTGCTGCAACGGCTGCAGCAGGAGTTCGGCGTGCGCATCGAGGGCGTGGAAGTCTGCCCCCACGCACCCGACGACGAAGGCCGCCCGGCCTGCCTGTGCCACATACCGGCACCCGGCATGCTGATCCGCGCCGCCCACCGCCACGGCCTGGACATGGCGCGCTCCTGGATGGTGGGCGACAGGCTGGATGACGTCGAGGCCGGCCACCGCGCAGGCTGCCAGGGCCTGCTCTTCGACAGTGGCGGCGAGACCGTCTGGCGTCGCTCACCCCTGCGGGAGCCCGACGCGCGCTTCTTCGACTGGCCCGCGCTGGCCGACTATGTCGAGAAGCTCGCTACCGCCCGCCTGCCCTCTTTCGCGTCAACCCCGGGCAGCGTCATGCAGCCGCAGGCGACGCCTGATGTGGCCTGGCATCGGCCCGACTGAGCCGGTGCGAACCAGAACGCTCAGGCCGCCTGCGGGCGCAAGGCATGGCGCGTGATGTGGGCGATCGGAACGCCGACATAGAAGATGTGCGACAGCAGGCCGCTGACGATGCTCCATCCGTGCGGAAGCTGCCAGCCGTTGACCGCGGACAGCGGGACGACGACGTAGACCATCGCCACCCAGGTGAGCAGGCCGTAGACGCTGCCCCACAGCCAGGGGCGCGCCGTCAGCGCGCCCAACCGCAACGCCGCAGCCATGTAAACCGCAGCCATCGCCGTGGTCAGGCAGAAGTGGAACAGCAGCCCCAACCCTGCCATCGCCACGCCGCCCTGCAAGGCGGAGGCACCCAGCAGCCCGCTGGCGATGTATTTCAGGATGCCTTCGACGGTGGCGCCCTGCGCTGCATAGCTCGCGAACGCCGCCACGATGTCCAGGGCACCGGCCACCAGGCCGGCAACAACGACGGCAACGCTCTTGCGCATGGATCTTCCAATCGGTCGAAATGCGCGAAGGGTGGTCGATTTGCCGCCCGAGGATGCCTAGCACCAACCCTCATTGATCAACCGCGGTGCGCCCACTACGGGCTGGTGGCTCCTGGCTCTAGCCCTGTTCAGCCAGGAAGATCTCCACGCGGCGGTTCGCGGCACGGCCGGCCTCGGTGTCGTTGCCGGCCACCGGCTCGTGCGAGCCGCGCCCCGCCACGTTGACTCTCGAACTCGACACGCCGCGGGCCGACAGATAGTCGCGCACGGCCGCGGCGCGTTCGCGCGACAGCGGCTCGTTGATGGCATCGCTGCCGGTGCTGTCGGTATGGCCGACGACAGTCACACGCACACCCGGGTCCAGGTTGCGCCCGATCTCGTCGAGCACCGGGCGCATCTGCGGTTTGATGTCGGCACGGCCGGTGTCGAAGGACACGTCGCTGGGCACGTTGAGCTTGAGGCGGTTGTCATCAGTGCGCGCGACCTCGACGCCGGTACCCTGACTCGCCTGGGCCAGGGCGGCGCGCTTGTCCTCCATGCGCTTGGACCACAGGTTGCCGGCAACCGCGCCGACAGCGCCGCCAATGACGGCCCCACGCCCGGCGCTGCCGCCGGTCACCGAACCAATGATGGCGCCGGCCACGGCGCCAGCCCCGGCACCCTTGGCGGTGCCCTGTTCACGCTCGCTCATCGACGAGCAGCCAGCGGCCAGCAGGGCCGCCACGATAAGGGTGGCCGTCGCGCCGTGGCGCAACGGAATCTTGGAAGAACGCATGGTGTACCTCTCGACAGAAAAAGCRCCGCCGGACCCTGAGGTCCGGCGGCGGGGGCATGGCGTGCGGCGCAATCAGATCTTGCGCTGGTCGCGGGCGTCCTTGACGACCTCGCGGGCATCGCCCACGGCCTTTTGGACCTTGCCCTCGACCTGGGTCGCGGCGCCCTTGACCTGCTGCTCGGTGCTGCCAATGGCCTCGCCCAGCTTGCGTTGCGCCTTGCCCGCGATGTCCTTGACGCTGCCCTTGACTTGATCGGTGTTCATGGTGTGCTCCTTTGTGACGACCCCCGTGACGACTTGCCTAGGGGACTGGCGTCAGACTAACGAGCCAGGCAGTGCACCCGGGCCGGCCTGGGCCGGGTCGGCGGGTGGGTCCAGTCCTACGTCGCGGCTCAGCAAAGCCGGCGGGCCGCCCCATGGCGCGCCCGCTGACAACATCGACCAGGTCGGCTGCCGCTCTTCCTACGCGCCTGTCGCGCCTCGTCCGCTGTCCCACCGCTGCCGTTGCAGCGAAGCTTTGCCTACCCCACCTCACCGGAGATCATCATGGGCAAATATCTTCTCGCGTGGCTGCTCGGCGTGCCGGGCATCGTGCTGCTGCTGGTCTATCTCTTCTTCCATTGACCGACCGACCGCGGCAACGCGGGCTCGCCTGCGCCGGGCCCGCGGTCTTGCCCGCTGTCCGCCTCACCCAGGAGACCCTCATGTCGACCATCGCCGAAATCATGTCCACCCAGGTGCGCACCATCCAGCCGCAGGAAAGCCTGCGCCGCGCGGCGCAGTGCATGCAGGAACTGGATGTCGGCGCCCTGCCCGTCTGCGACGGTGAACGCCTGCTCGGCATGCTGACCGATCGCGACATCACGGTGCGCGGCATCGCCGACGGCCTCAATCCCGACCAGGCTTGCGTGTCCGACATCATGAGCCCCGAGGTCCAGACCTGCACCGCCGATCAGGATGCCGAGGACGCCAAGCGCCTGATGGGCGCCCGCCAGCTGCGCCGCCTGCCGGTGGTCGACAAGAACGGGCGCCTGATCGGCATCGTGTCGCTGGGCGACCTGGCGGTGCGCGAGTCCGGTCACATCGACCGCGCCCTGCGCGAGATCTCCGCGCCTGGCGACGCCACGGCACCGCACTGAGGGAAGTTCAGGCCAGCGGCACGGCCGCGGCCATCTGCGCCGCAAATCCGCCGGGCATCTGTCGGGCATCTGGCTTGCCAGACCTGCGTATGAACACACGCTGCCTATTGCTGCTGGCCGCGGCCCTCACGGCTTGTGGCGAGAGCGCCCGCCTGCCTCAGGGTGCTGACGTCGGCCCCCGGCCCACCCTGGTCGAACCGGTGCAGACCCTGGTGCCAACCGCCCACGTCGCCTCGACCCGCCCTTGGGCAGCCGGCGAGGCGCCGATCGCCGCGCCAGGCCTGCAGGCCCAAGCCTTCGCCAGCGGGCTGGAGCACCCACGCTGGCTGCATGTGCTGCCCAACGGCGACGTGCTCGTGGCCGAGACGAACGCGCCGCCACGGCCGGACGAAGGCAAGGGGTTCAAGGGCTGGGTGATGAAGAAGCTGATGGCCAAGGCCGGTTCAGCCACGCCCAGCGCCAACCGCGTCACGCTGCTGCGCGACGTCGACGGCGACGGCCGCGCCGAGGTCAGGACGGTCTTCCTGCAGGACCTGAACTCGCCCTTCGGCATGGCCCTGGTCGGTGACCGCTTCTACGTGGCCAACACCGATGCGGTTTGGGAATACAGCTACATGCCTGGTCAGACGAGCCTGAGCGGCCCCGGCCGCAAGCTGACCGACCTGCCCGCCGGCACGCGCAACCACCACTGGACCAAGAGCCTCATCGCCAGCCCCGACGGCAGCAAGCTCTACGCGACGGTCGGCTCCAACAGCAATGTSGCCGAGCAYGGCATCGAGGCCGAGGAAGGTCGCGCCGCCATCTGGGAGATCGACCGCAGCAGCGGCGCCAAACGCCTCTTCGCCRCCGGCCTGCGCAATCCCAACGGCATGGCCTGGATGGCCGCGCCCGGCGGCGCACCGATGCTGTGGACCGTGGCCAATGAACGCGACGAGCTCGGCAGCGACCTGGTGCCCGACTACCTGACCTCGGTGCGCGATGGCGGTTTTTACGGCTGGCCCTACAGCTGGTACGGCGCCCACGTGGACAGCCGCGCCCAGCCGCCACGACCTGATCTCGTCGCCAAAGCCCTCGTGCCCGACTATGCGCTGGGCGCTCACGTCGCCGCGCTGGGCCTGACTGCCGCAGGAACCAGCCCCGTGCCCAAGCTGCTTCCCGGTGGCTCGTCCGAAGGCGTCTTCGTCGGCCTGCACGGCTCCTGGAACCGCAAGCCCTTCGCGGGCTACAAGGTCGTCTACATCCCCTTTGCAAACGGGCATCCGCAGGGCCTGCCCGTGGACGTGCTGACGGGGTTTCTGAGCGCAGATGGCGAGGCGCGCGGCCGCCCGGTCGGCGTGGCCGTCGATGCTCGCGGCGCGCTGCTGGTAGCCGATGACGTGGGCAATGCCATCTGGCGCGTGGCGCCGCGCTAAGTCATCTCAGCAGGTGCATTCGGGCCGAGCGCCGGGCCGCTCCCAAGCCGGCCCGCTTAGGCGATGTGCGCGCCGGTCAACCCGGCACGCATCGCCGTCCCCTTGGGGGACCGGCTGGGCACGCCCGAGTTCAGCAGGGCGAGACCGGACGAGGGGCGTGTCAAGCCACGCGTCGACGGCGGTCCACCGCCTCGATCTTCAGCATCTGGCGGTACTTGGTGACGGTGCGCCGCGCCACCACCAGGCCCTGCTGGGCCAGTTGACGCGTGATCTCGGCATCCGACAGCGGCGCATCCGGACTCTCGGCCTCGATGATGTCCTTGATGAGGCCGCGGATCGCCGTGCCGGAGCAGGCGCTGCCATTGGCACTGATCATGGCGCGGCTGAAGAAGTACTTCAGCTCCAGCACGCCCACCGGCGTGGCCATGTATTTGTTGTTGGTCACACGCGAGACGGTGCTTTCGTGGATGCCCACTTCCTCGGCGATCTCGCGCAGGCCCAGCGGCTTCATCGCCATGGCACCGTAGTCCAGGAAGTTGTGCTGGCGCCTGACGATGGCCTCGGCCACGTCCAGGATGGTCGAGAAGCGCTGCTCGACATTGCGCAGCGTCCAGCGCGCCTCCTGCAGGTGGGCACCGAGCTCGGCGTTGGCCGCCGTGCGGTGGCGCTGGAAGAGCTGGGCATAGACCTGGTTCAGCCTGACGCGGGGCACGATGGCCGGGTTGAGCTGCACGGTCCAATGGCCCCGCACCTTCTTCACGATCACGTCGGGCACGACATACGGCACCTGCGTGGAGCCGAAGCGCCAGCCCGGCCGCGGGTCCAGGCGGCGGATGCGGTCGCAGACCGCCTCGACGCGCGCCGGCGACTCGCCCAACTGGCGCGCCAGCGAAGCCACGTCGCGCGCCGCGAGCGCCGGCAGGTGGTTGGTGACGATGTCCTGGGCCAGGGCCCGCGTGTCGGCGCAGTCGATGCCGGGCAGCTGCAGCAGCAGGCACTCGCCGACGTCGCGCGCCGCCACGCCCGCCGGGTCCAGCGACTGCACAAGCCTCAGCGCGAACTGCATCTCCTGCAGCTCGGGCGCAGGCTCCAGACCGGCGACGTCGATCAGCTCCTCCAGCGGCGTGCGCAGATAGCCGTCGTCGTCCAACGACTCGACGATGGTGCGCGCCAGTGCAAGGTCACGATCGGACAGCGGCAGCACGTTCAGTTGTCCGTGCAGATGCGTCGCCAGCGAGGTCTCGACGGCCATCATGTCGAGCGCGCTGAGTTCGCCGTCCTCGGCGCGGCGCTGCCCGGCACTGTCGGTCGCCCACAGGTCCCGGTCACTGCCATCCTCGGGCCCGCCGCTGGTGTCGGGATCGTTGGCCGCAGCGGGCAGCTCGGTGCCGGCATCGGCCGAAACACCCTCCTCCATCAGGCTGGAAAGGGCCGACGGTTGCTCCATCGGGCCGGCCTCGGCGCCGGTAGCCAGCGGCAGCGCCGTGCTGCCCTCCCCGTCACCGGCCTCGCCCTCCTCGGCCTCGAGGAAAGGGTTGCGGCCCAGGGTGTCTCTGAGCATCGCAGCAAAGTCGAGCGAGGACATCTGCAGCAGACGCACTGCATGCTGGAGTCGGGGGGACAGGGTCTGGGTCTGCCGGTGGTCGGCACGGAGGTCCATGGAGGGCACGGGTGCTCCTGTTGGCAACGTCGCTTTTGCCGCGCCGTGCGTGGACGGCGCGCGGGAACTTCAGTCAATGCAACCTCCGTGCCGGCGAGCGTTGCTTGTCGCATCCCGAAACAGTTTGGCTCCGCCCCCAGGGAATAGCGGCGCATGGCAAGCGTGAAGCCCATGGAACGCCCCGCCCGCGGCGCCGCGCCGCTGCAAGATTTACCGGGGCGGCCTCCCCGAACGGGCAATTTCGGCAAAGCGTGCCGCCTGATACGGCATGTTCGACGCCGGCCGCTGCAGCCCTTTTCGCCTTTCAACCCAGCGCAGGCACAGCCCTTGCCCTTGGCCGGGCGCGAGATCCCTCGCAATAGGAGAACGCATGAAGAAGATCCTCATCGTCTCGATGGTCGCGCTGGCCACCCTCGGCACCGGCGGCTGCGCGGTCACCAGCGGCCAGAGCACCGTGGGCCAGTATGTCGACGATGCCACCGTCGCGACCCGCGTGAAGGCACGCTTCGCCGAAGACAGCCAGGTCAGCGCCATGCGCATCCAGGTCGAGGCACTCAAGGGCACCGTGCAGCTCGCCGGCTTCGCCACTTCGCAGGCCGAGAAAGATCGCGCCGGTCAGCTCGCCCGCAGCACGCCCGACGTGAAGGAAGTGCGCAACAACATCATCGTGCGCCCGCCGGAGAAGTGAGCACCATGCAGACCCCAGCCACGGCGGCCGCCAGGGTGACTCCACACTAGGTCGGGGACCCCATGACGGCGCCCGACCCGCGACTCGAGCCGTCCCAACCGCCGCGCAGCACTTGGGCTCTGCGCGGCATTTTTTTTGTCGCCCTGGTTTTCGCCGTGCGCGAGGCCCGGCCGCTGCTGGCGCCGGTGCTGATCGCCGTCATGCTGACCTTCGCTCTGGCGCCTGCCGTGCGCTGGCTCCACAGCCGCGGCGTGCCGCCCTCCATCGGCGCACTGCTGCTGGTGCTGGCACTGCTGCTGTCCACCGTGTCCGTGGCCAGCAGCCTGGCGCGCCCGGCCGCCAGTTGGTGGCAGGCCGCGCCCACCACCGTCGCCCAGCTGCTGGAGCAGTTGGAGAAGCTGCGGGCCGCCATTCCGGGCTTGAGCCCACCGCAGCCCGCCACGCGGCTCGGCCGGGTGGCGGCGACACCGGCATCGGACCCTTTGAAGGAAAGGCTGGCTACCGAAGGCGTGGCCTTGACCGGCCTGGTGCTGACACGGGGCCTGTCCTTCCTGCTGGCAGCCGCGGCCACGGTCATCCTGACCTATTTCCTGCTCGCTTCCGAGCAATGGTTGCTGTCCCGCAGCATCGAGGCCTTGCCGCGCCGGCGCACCCGCGCGCTGCTGCTGGGTGGCGTGCGCGCAGCCCAGCGCGACATCAGCCACTACCTCGCCGCCGTCGGCATCATCAACGCGGTCGTGGGCGTCATCCTGGCCCTGGTGCTGTGGCTGCTGGGCCTGCCCAACCCGACGCTGTGGGGCTGCATCGCCGCGCTGCTGTGCTTCATTCCCTACCTCGGCCCGATGGCGCTGATGGTGCTGCTGCTGCTCGCCGGCATCGCGACCTTCGAGACCGGGCCGGAGATCTTCGGCCCCACGCTGTCCTTCATGGCCATCCATGCGGTGGAAAGCAACATCGTCAGCCCGGTCATCGTCGGGCGCCGGCTGTCGCTGAGCACTGTGTCGGTCTTCCTGTCGGTGCTGTTCTGGGGTTGGCTGTGGGGCATCGTCGGCGCCCTCATCGCCGTGCCCCTGCTGATCGGGCTGCGCAGCGTGTGCCAGCGCCGGCGGGGCCTGGCGCTGCTGCGGCGCTTCCTGGAGGGCGACCGGCACGCGCCGTCGCCGTCGCTGGGCTCGCTGCTGCGCGGGCCGCCATCGAAATCCCGCTCACGCAAGCACTACACCTAGGGGCGGTGGCTCAGCCGCACGCAGTCGGGCACGCCAATTGCCGAGGCGGCCTGATACTTCTTCGTGGCCGGGGCGGGCCACAGCGCTATGGTTGCGTCCGTGCAATCCGCTCACGCCTGCCGCACCTGGACCCGCCATGCCGGTCACCATTCGTTCCCGTTTGCTGTTGCTCGTGCTGTCGGTGCTGCTGCCCGGCATGCTGGGCGTCGCCTGGCTCATTGCCAGCATCTACGAGACCGAACGCGACGCGCATGAGCGCACGTTGCGCGACACGACCCGCGCGCTGTCCCTGCTGGTCGACGGCGAGCTGTCGCGCCGCGCGGCCATCGCCCAGGTGCTGGCGCAGTCACCCGCGCTGGACGGCCCCGGGCCGCTGCGCGAGGAGAGCCGCCTGGCCTTCGAGCGCCTGGCCCGGCGCGCCATGCAGGGGCTGAGCGGCTGGGTTGAGCTGAGGGCACCGGGCAAGCTGCTGCTGAGCACCCGGCCGGGCGACGGCGCCAGCGCCGAATCCAGCGCGCCTGAGGCGCTGAGTGCCACCCCCGTCATGCTGCCGCTGCAACCCGTTGCGCCCACTCCCACGGGCGTGCCCCCGGAGCCGCATGCCGCCTGGGTGGAGCCGGTGACCCGCGACGGCCGCCTGGTCTACAACCTGGTCGTCACGGTGCGGCCCTCGGAGCTGCAGCGCGTCCTGCAGGCGCAGTCGCCGCATCCGGGCTGGATAGGCGCTGTCATGGACAGCAGCGGCCGCCTCGTGGCCCGGCTGCCCGGCGGCGCGGCCTATGTCGGCCGCGAGGGCCGCGCCGACCTGCGTCAGCGCATGGCGGCGGCGCGCGAAGGCGGCTTCGAATCGATCTCGCTGGACGGCCGCGCCACGGCGGGCTACTTCAGCACCTCGGCCCTCGGCTGGAGTTATGTCAGCGCCATGCCGCGCGAGGAATTCGCCGGCCGCGTGCCCCAGGCCGTGCAACGCGTGGCGGTGGGCGCGCTGGCACTGCTGGCCCTGGCCATGGCCGGCGCCATCTGGGTGTCCCGCCGCATCGAGCGGCCGATAGGCGCTCTCAAGCGCCTCGCCCAGGACCTGCAGGCCGGCCGGCCGGTGCAGGCCGCCCCGACCGGCATGGCCGAGTGCGACGAGGTGGCCGAGGCCCTGGCCAGCGCGGCGCGCGACATGGAGACCAGCCGCGCCGAGCTGGAACTCAGCGTGGCCCAGGCCGTGGAGCGCACGCGCCATGTCGAGCAGCGGGGCGCCCAGAGCCAGCGCGTCGTCGCCCTGGGCCGGCTCACCGGCGGCGTGGCGCACGAGTTCAACAACCTGCTGGGCGTCATCAGCAACAGCATGCACCTGATGCAGCGCCACCCCAGCGCCGCCGAGCTGCAGGGGCCGCTGCGCGCCACGCAGCGCTCGGTCGACAAGGGCAGCGCGCTGACCCAGCATCTGCTGCGCTTTTCCGGCCGCCGGCCGGTGCGGGTGCAGACTCTGTCGCTAGCCCGCTACCTGCCCGAGGTGCAGGAGCTGATGCGCAGCGTGCTCGGGCGGCGCATCGAGATCCAGGTGCAGGTGGCGGCCAACGTCTGGCCGGTGCGGGTGGACGCCAACGAGCTGGATCTGGCCCTCGTCAACCTGGCGTTGAACGCCCACGACGCGATGCCGACGGGCGGCGAGCTGCGGTTGCGGGCCAGCAATGCCGAGGCGCACGACAAGGAAGGCCTGCCGCCGGGGGACTATGTGCTGCTGACCGTGGGGGACGACGGCATGGGGCTGGAGCCGTCCCTGGTCGAGCATGCCTTCGAGCCCTTCTTCACGACCAAGGGCGTAGGCCAGGGCAGCGGCCTGGGCCTGAGCCAGGTCCATGGTTTCGCGACCCAGGCCGGCGGCACCGCGCGCCTGGCCAGCACGCCGGGCGTGGGTACCACGGTGTCGCTGCTGCTGCCGGTGGCGAGCAACGCCCAGGACAACCAGATGCCGGCCTTTGCCGACACGGCCCCGCAGAGCATTGCCGGCGCCACGGTGCTGCTGGTCGAGGATGACGAGGCCCTGGGCGACGTGACGGCGGCACTGCTGATGGCCCATGGTGCCCGCGTGTTGCGCGCCGCCGAGGTGGGCGCCGCCCTGCGCCTGCTGGACGACGGGGCCGGGGCGGATGTGGTGCTGAGCGACGTCGTCATGCCCGGCGCCATGGACGGGGTCGCGCTGGCGCGCCGGCTGCGCGAGCACCGCCCGCGCCTGCCGGTGGTGCTGATCACCGGCTTCAACAACTCGGCCATTGGCGAAGGCGAGTTCATCACCCTGCACAAGCCCTGCGCGCCGGCCGAGCTGCTGGCCGCGCTGCAGGCGGCCCTTGCGGCGGCACGCATCGCCCACCCGCCGCCCACGGCCGGCCACACGCCGTAACGACAACTCAGCCACCGCGGCAGGCGCAGGCATGCCAAATGCCGATGCCAGGGCTGGACGCACGGTATGCCTGCGGGCGGCCGGCGCGTCTTCATCGAACCCTGAAAGGATCTGCCATGAGCAACGACGACATCATCGACACACTGAACGACCTGATCGAAACCTGCAAGGACGGTGAATACGGTTTCCACGCCTCCGCGGAATACCTGAAGGACCCGGCAATCAAGCAGTCCTTTGAGCGCCGCGCCGAGGAGTGCCGCCAGGCTGCCACCGAACTGCAGTCGCAGGTCGTGCGCCTGGGCGGCAAGGCCGAGGACAGCGGCACCGCCGCCGGTGCAATGCACCGCGGCTGGGTGGCCGTGAAGGGCACGCTGGCCGGCTACACCGACAAGGCCATCCTCGAGGAGACCGAGCGCGGTGAGGACAGCGCGATGAGCGCCTATCGCAAGGCGCTGGAAGAGGCCCTGCCGCCCGATGTGCGCATGCTCGTGGAGCGCCAGTACGAAGGCGTGAAGCGCAACCACCTGCAGGTGCGCACGCTGCGCGACCAGGCTCGCGCCGCCGTCTGAGCGTGCAGCCGCCCTAGCTTCGGCCGGGGCGGTGCGAGGATTCGGCATCGGCATCGCCGGGCCGCTCCTCGCTGTCGGTTTGCGCCGGCGCGGCCTTGGTGGCGCGCTGGCGAGGCTTGGCAGGGGTGTTGACCAGGCTGGCCTCACCCTCCTGCTCCTCCTCTTCATCTTCATCGTCCTCGTCGTCCTCGCTTTGCGGCGCTTCGTCGATGGCCGTGAGCAACGCTTCGGTGTCATCGGCTTCGCCCGGCGTGAAGACGCGGTCCACGCCGATGTCGGCGCCGTCGCGCACCCCCGTCTCGCCTTCGCTGGACGGCAGCGATTCGCCCAGCGGCAAGGGCGCCGCCTGATCGTCGCGCAGGGCCACGTCGACGGGCAGGCCGGGGTCGGTACCGTCGTCTTCACCGTCCATGCCCGCCACGTCGCTGCCGCTGTCCGAGCTGTCGCTGGGCCCCAGGCTCGCCTTATCGCGGCCGGCGGGCTCGGCCGCGGCGGAATCGATACCTAGCAGGCTGCTGCGTGCCATGAAAACCTCCGGCTGTGAAACGCGGGACGGCCCCGCACCCATCGCAGGCAAGGCGTGTGCCGCCGTGCCCGGGGATCAGCCAGCGTCGTAAAAGCGCAGCTTTTCCACCGCGAAGCCGCGATCCCGCGCGAGCTGCACCAGCGTCTGGCGGCGCTCCGCGACCAGCGTCGGTCGGCGTGACAGCAACCACAGCGCGTCCCGCCCGGTGCTGCCAATCAGCGCCTCGTCATAAGTCGGATCGACATGCAGCACGCCATGCTCGAGCCAGGCCAGCGGCAGCCAGCGCAACGCCTCGGGCCAGTGGCTGATCCTGAGCCGGGCGCCTTGGCCGCCTGGCACCGGCTCCACCAAGGCCTCGCTGCCGTGGGTGCCATTGCCGTCGACCCGGCGTTCCAGCAGATCCAGCCGCCCGTCGTCGCGCGGCAGCAGGCCGAACTCCGGCGGCTGCAACGCCGGCGCACCGTGCGCTTTCAACTCGCCAACCACGAACCAGCGGCCGCTGAGCTGCGCCAGGTCGACCTCGGCAACGGTGGCCAGTGGCTCGGCCCGATGCGTGYCGAGCAAGGTCTCGACCAGGGGCAGCCCCAGCGTCACGAAGCTGCTCGCCGCAGCGGGGCTGACGCGGCCGCGCCAGCGCTCGGGCAGCAGCGGCCAGGCCAGGCCAAGCAGGCGCAGCCAGGGAACGTTCCGCAACGCGCTGGCGGGGCGCGCCGTTGCGGGCTCGGCGTGAGGGCGTCGGCGCAGCGCCAGCAGCGCGGCAATGCCGAGCAGCGCGCCACCCACCGGCAGCAGCAGCTTCCTGGGTTGCAAGCGGTGGCGCAGCTGGCCCGTGAGACCTTCGACACCCGCGTGCAGCCTGGCCTCGCGCGCCATCAGCCGGTGCTCGACATCCAGGATGCGGGCATCGATATCGGGTTCAGGCAGCGGCGCGTTCATCGCTGGCCTCATTGGGTTGCGGGTCGGGAGCCAGCATCAGGTGGCGCCGCGTTGCGGGCAGGCGCAACCTGGGCAGCAGGCTGCGCACGCGTTGCAGCGCCAGCACGATGGCCAGCCCGTTGACGGCGATGGCCAGCAGCAGGGCCACCTCCAGCGGCAGCCCGGCCGCGACCAGCAGGCGGATGACGCCGGCCCACAGCACCAGCCAGGCCGTCACACCGAGGATGGCCACGGCCACCATCAGTGCAACGATCTGGGCCAGCGCCTGGACCGCGCGTTGCAGCTCCAGCGACAGCAACTCGACCCGGTCGCTGACCAGGCCAGGCAACTCGCGCCACAGCGACTGCAGTTGCTCCAGCAGTGGGGCGGGCTGGTCTTGCGGTGAGTCGGCCAAGGCCGCCTCAGCGGGCGAGCCGGGCAACCAGCACGCCGACGGCCAGGGCCGTCGCGATGGCGGCCAGCGGATGCTCGCGCACGGTGCTGCGCAGGCTCTCCGCCCATTCATCGCCCAGGTCGCGCGCATCGCTGGCGCGCTGGCTCAGCGATTCGCTAGCGGCCTGCACGCCGTCCTGCAAGCGCTGCACGGCGGGGGCGGCTGTCTCGGCCACGCGGTCGATGGCGCTGTGCGCACCCTGCACGACGCGGTTCAGCACGTCGTGACCGACGGCTGCGCCCTTGTCGATGGCCTCACCGGCCTTCGCGGCCGTGTCGTTGACGACGGCTGCGGCAGGCGCGGGCGTGGCGGGCGAGACCGACGAGGTCGGGAAGGGCGTATTGGCAGTGGTGGTGGCCATGGTGGTCCTTGGGGTTGGAAAGCGGGTGACGGTTCAGCGCAGGGTGCCGCGGCGGATCAGGTTGACGATCGCCAGCAGCACGACCGCGCCCAGCAGGGACACGACGAGAGCACCCAGGCTGAGAGCGTCTTGATTGATGCTCGGGATGCCCACCATGGGCGAGATCAGCCAGCCGCCAATGGCTGCGCCGACGATGCCAACCAAGACATTGAGGATGACGCCCTGTTCGCCGTCGGTGCGCATCAGCAGGCTGGCAATCCAGCCGATGATGCCCCCGGAGATGAGCCAGACAATCAGATTCATGATGTGCTCCTGGTCGAGGTGAAGTCACCGGCATCAGGCAAACGGGGTGCCGCTCGCGCGTTGCGCGCGGTGGAAGAACTTGCAGCAGGGCTTGCCAGCCGCGTGCTCAGATGGCGCCGACGCTGCCGGTCACGGGCAGCACGATGCCGGTGATGTAGCCGGCGCAGACCGGCGCGGCGAGGAAGACATAGGCCGGCGACAGCTCCTCCGGCTGGGCCGCACGCTTCAGATCGGTCTGCTTGCCGAACTCGGCCACCTTGTCGGCGGGCGAATCGGCCGGATTCAGTGGCGTCCACACCGGCCCCGGCGCGACGGCATTGACGCGGATGCCGCGCTCGATGAGGTTGCTGGCCAGCGACTTGGTCAGCGCATGGATGGCGCCCTTGGTGGCCGAGTAGTCGATGAGCTTGGCGCTGCCCCGCAGGCCGGTCGTCGAGCCGGTGTTGATGATGGAGCCGCCTGCCTTCAGATGCGGCAGCACCGCGCGGGCCATGCGCAGATAGCCACCGATGTTGGTGTCCAGCGTCTCCATGATGCGTTCGTCGTCGAGATCCTCCAGCGAGGAGGCGTGCTCCTGAAAGGCGGCGTTGTTGACGAGCACGTCGATCTTGCCGAAGCGCTCCATGACCTGGTCGACGGCGTCCTCACACCAGCGGCTGTCCTTCACGTCGCCCTGCAGCAGCAGGCATTGGCGGCCCTCGGCCTCGATGCAGCGGCGAGTCTCTTCGGCATCCTCGGTGGAGGAGTGGTAGGCCACAGCCACATCGGCGCCCTCGCGCGCGAACAACACCGCCACGGCGCGACCGATGCCGGAGTCGGCGCCCGTGATGAGGGCGACGAAGTCCTGCAGCTTGGCGCTGCCGCGGTAGTCGGGTGCCAGGAAGCGCGGCGCGAGTTCGAGGTCGGCCTCCCGTCCGGGCTTTTGCAGATGCTGGGCCGGCAGGGTTTCGGGCTGCTTGCGGGCGCCAGCCTGCATGGCGCCGCTCTCTTCTTCCTTCTTGCCCTGCTTGGCTTGCCCGGCATCGGCCTGGTCCTGGCGCTTCTGGATGGCGCGCTGGGTCTGGAGGGTCTTGTCGACTGTCGTCATCGTGGGTCCTTCTTCAACTGGGCCGCTTCGGTTTCCTTGCCCGAGGGCGTCTGCGCGTCCAGGCCGCGGTCGGGCGATTCGGCGACCTGGGCGATGTTGCCGGGCCGCTCGATGAGCTCTTCGATGATGAAGTGGCCATAGTGCTGGGCGCGCTCGGCGCCGCAGCCCTGGGCGGCCCGGGCCACCTGGATGGCCTGGTCGTCATTGGCGACACGGACAACCAGCCAGTGGTAGCCCTTGGCGGCGAGCGCGCGGTGGGCGAGCACGAGATTCATCTCCTGTCCCACCGAGGCGAGCGGGCTGGCGTGGGCGATGTCCTCGTCGATCTGCCTGAGCATCTCCTGGTCGCTGTAGTGGCGCACCGCGCCGTCAGGCAGGCCGAAGTCGGCCATGGCCTGGCCGGCGCGGGCGGCCTGGCCCGCCTCGGGGAATGAAATGACGACGTGGCCGACCGGCTTGAAGACGCCGAAGCTGCGCGGCGCGTCGGTGGTGGCGGCGGAAGTGGACATAGATGGGCCCTGGTTGGCGAGAGCCCGTCAGTGGCAAGGGCGGTGSCCGGCTTGCATCGCGGCGCCGGGCACGCGGATTGCCACCAGGCCTGAGCTTTCATTCCGGAGGACCCATGCCCAGCCCAGCCCGCCGACCCGTTCTCTATGTCGAGGACCACCCGGTCAATGCGCTGTTGATGGCCGCGATTCTGGAAAGACGGCCTCAGCTGGAGCTCCTCGTCGCCACCACGGGCGAAGAGGCGCTTTGCATGGCGGCCGGCCTGCACCCCGCCCTGCTGCTGCTCGACCTGGGCCTGCCCGATTGCCACGGCAGTCGGTTGCTCGGCCTGCTGCGGGCGCTGCCTGGCTGCGAGTCGGTGCCAGCCGTGGCCGTGACGGCCGACGTCAACTTCCCGGTCGAGGACTGGGGCTTCTGCGAACTGTGGCCCAAGCCGCTGAATGTCGACGAGGTGCTGGCTCGCCTGGATGCGCGGGTGGGTACCCATCCCTCGCCGCCGCCGCAGTTGCCTGAGCTGCACACCCGGCCGGCACCGGTCGCACTGGCGCCGCACTGGCGCTGAGAGCTGCCGCGGGCACTGCCATGCCCGCATGACGCAACCGTCTTCACGGCCCGCGGACGGCACGCGAGCTCCGCGCCGCGGCCGCAACTAAGGCCTGGCAGCGGCCCCGCGCCGGGGCCGCTGCCCGGGCGCGAAAAATGCGCACAGCAGTGGGCGGCCCAACCTCATGACCGAGCACCTTGCACGACGCGGTGCACCAGGTGCAGCTTGCGCACCGCCTGCGCCGACAGCACGAAGGGATAGAAGTCGGCCACGCCCATGCTGCGTGACAGCTCGTTGAGCACGCCGGTCAGTTCCATCCAGCTGTTGATGAGCTGCAGAAAACMGGCATCCGCCACCAGGTTGGCGTCGAAGCGCTCGTAGTTCAACTCCACGCGCTCGCCATCCAGGCCGAAGCTGCGGGCCGTGTCCAGCGTGTCGACCAGGTGCAGGTAGTGCGCCCAGGTCTCGGCCCAATCCTCCCAGGGGTGGGCGCTGGCGTAGGCGCTGACGAAACGCTGGCCCCAGTCGGGGGGCGCGCCGTTGGCGTAGTGGCGCTGGAGCGCCTGGCCATAGTCCTCGCGCTCGTCGCCGAAGAGCTCGCGCCAGGCGGGCAGCCAGTCCGTCGGCTCGACGAGGCGCTGCCAGTAGTAGTGGCCGGTCTCGTGGCGCAGATGGCCCAGCAGCGTGCGGTAGGGCTCGCCGAGCTGGTGGCGCCGGGCCTCGCGGCGCGCGTCGTCGGCCTCGGACACGTCCAGCGTGATGACGCCGTCGGCATGGCCGGTGATGACGGCCGGGCCTTCGGGTGGCGCCAGCAGCAGGTCAAAGGCCAGGCCCTCCTCGGCATCCTCGGCGCGCGACAGCACCGGCAGGCCCAGGCCGATCAACGACGACACCAGGCGGCGCTTGGCCGCTTCGATGCGCCCCCACCAAAGGCCGGCTTCGGGCTGGGACAGGTCCGGCACGGTACGCGTCAGCCGGCAACAGCGGCACAGCGTCAAGCCGGCCATCACTTCCGTGACGTCCAGCAGCCAGTTGCATGCGGCCGCGCTGTCCAGGTTGCCGCAGCGCGCGTAGCGGGGCGCGCGGCGTGCCGGCACGCCGGCCTCGCGCCAGCC
>NZ_JBFUMN010000009.1:0-150495 GCF_054049335.1 Roseateles sp. P5_E1 | reverse complement strand
ACGCAGCACGACGCCGCTGCCGGCCAGCTTCACATCCACATGACCCGGCTCGATGGCCGCCAGCTCCGCGTCGATGAAGTTCATCTTCGGGCTGCCGATGAAGCCTGCCACGAAGAGGTTGCGCGGATGCTCGTACAGCTCCAGCGGCGAGCCGACCTGCTCAATCTTGCCGGCCGACAGCACGACGATGCGGTCGGCCAGCGTCATGGCCTCCACCTGATCGTGGGTCACGTAGATCATCGTGGTCTTCAGATCCTCGTGCAGCTTGGCGAACTCATAGCGCATGCGCACGCGCAAGGCCGCGTCGAGGTTGGACAGCGGCTCGTCGAACAGGAACACCTCGGGTTTGCGCACGATGGCGCGGCCGATGGCGACGCGCTGGCGCTGGCCGCCGGAGAGGTCTTTCGGCTTGCGGTCCAGCAGGTGCTCGATGTGCAGGATCCTGGCCGCGTTGCGCACGGCCGTCTCGATCTCGGCCTTGGGCACCTTGGCCAGCTTCAACCCGAAAGCCATGTTGTCGTACAGATTCATATGCGGGTAGAGCGCATACGACTGGAACACCATGGCAATGCCGCGCTCGCTGGGTGGCACCTCGTTGACGACGCGCCCGCCGATGGTCAGCTCGCCGCCGGTGATCTCTTCCAGGCCGGCGATGGTGCGCAGCAGCGTGGACTTGCCGCAGCCCGAGGGGCCGACGAAGACCATGAACTCACCGTCGCGGATCTCCAGGTCGATGCCGTGAAGGATGCGGATGTCGCCGTAGGCTTTCTCCACACCGGTCAGTCGAACGTCTGCCACTTCTAACCTTTCAGTCGCCGGCCGTCTGGTGGTCGGCTTGTCTCGTCGTTCGACGGCTAAATTTCTCTTCTTTGGCCGCCTTTGTAGACAATATACATTCGTGACGAGCTTGCAACAACAGAGTTGACTCGCTTGAATCTTTGCGAAATCCTTGAAAATCAATGCTTTGCAAAACGTTCCGGGTTTTCCCGATGTAGTCAAACTACACAACGGGGCGGAGCTGGTCGATACTTCAGCCAACGCTGCCCGTCGAGTAGCATTCTTGCCTCCGTCGCTGGGGGCCGGCACTGATGAACTCCCCAACACCCAAGAGCTTCGCGTTACCCGTTCAACGCAAGCCCGCCGCCAAGGCCTCCACCGCGATGAAGAAGCCGACTGCCCTCTCCGCCGAAGACAAGGCCTTGCGCGCCGCCTTCGAGACCGCCTACGAGCGCGAGTTGTCCCAATCCAGCCATGGCCCCACGCCGCAGGCGGCCTTGCACGCGGCGGCCATCGCCTGCCGCGAGACGCTCGCCCGCCGCTGGGCCACCACGCAGGCCGCTGACGCCCAGCGTGGCGACAAGGCGCCCGTGCGCCGCGTGCACTATCTGTCGATGGAATTCCTGATGGGCCGCGCGCTGTCCAATGCGCTGGCCGCCCTGAAGCTGGTCGACCCGCTGGAAGCCAAGCTGGCCGAGCAGGGTCTGGCCCTGGGCGATGTGCTGGAGCGCGAGCCCGATGCGGCCTTGGGCAATGGCGGCTTGGGCCGTCTGGCGGCCTGCTTCCTGGACAGCTTCGCCGAACTGGAGCTGCCGTCCTTCGGCTACGGCCTGCGCTACCGCTATGGCACCTTTGCCCAGGTCATCAGCCAGGGCCGCCAGCTGGAGCAGCCCGACGACTGGACGCGCGACTCGCCCGCCTGGGAGCTGCCTCGACAGGACCTGCGCTACGAGGTTGGCTTTGGCGGCCGCATCGAGGTCGATGCCTCGGGCGTGCGCCGCTGGCAGCCGGCCGACAGCATCGAGGCCCAGGCCTTCGACTTCATCGTGCCCGCCCACCACAGCGAGCGCGTCTCCACGCTGCGCCAGTGGCAGGCCACGGCGGCGCCCATCGCTTTCAAGCCCTTCTGCGAGGGCGACTACGCCCGCGCTGCCCGCCACCAGGTGCTGGCCGATGCGCTGAACTGGGTGCTCTACCCGGACGACTCCACCGAAGCCGGCCGCGAGCTCCGCCTGAAGCAGGAGGCCTTCCTCGTCAGCGCCTCGCTGCAGGACCTGATCGCGCGCCATCTGCGCGAGTTCGGCTCGCTGCACAACCTCGGCAAGACCAACGCCATCCATCTCAACGACACCCACCCGGCGCTCGCACCCGCCGAGCTGATGCGCCTGCTGCTGGACGAGCATGGCCTGGGCTGGGACGAGGCCTGGAAGATCACGCGCCAAGCCGTGGCCTACACCAACCACACGCTGATGCCCGAAGCGCTGGAGACCTGGCCCGTGCGCATGTTCGAGAACCTGCTGCCGCGTCACCTCGAGATCATTTACGAAATCAACCACCGTTTCCTGGAAGAGGTGCAGGCCCGCTTTCCCGGCGATCACGCCTTCGCCTCGCGGGTGTCCCTCATTGACGAAGGTAGCCACGGCAGCGAGCGCCGCGTGCGCATGGCCGCGCTTGCGTTGGTCTCGTCGCACCGCGTCAACGGCGTGGCCGCGCTGCACTCGGAGCTGATGGTGCAGACCATCTTTGCCGACTACGCTCGCATCTGGCCGGAGCGCTTCCACAACGTCACCAATGGCGTCACGCCGCGCCGCTGGCTGGAGCAGGCCAACCCGCTGCTGTCCGGCCTGCTGGACAGCCGCATCGGCGAGGGCTGGCGCAAGAACCTGGCCGAGCTGGGCGAACTGGCGCCGCTGGCCGCCAACAAGGAGCTGGGCGAGGAGTTCCTGGCCGTCAAGCGCGCCAACAAGGAATGCCTTGCCGCCGTCATCCGCCGTGAGCTGGGCATCTCGGTCAATGTCGACAGCCTGTTCGACATCCAGATCAAGCGCATCCACGAATACAAGCGCCAGCTGCTGAACATCCTGCACGTCATCAGCCGCTACCAGGCCATCCGCGACAACCCCGATGCCAACTGGGTGCCGCGCACCGTCGTCATCGCCGGCAAGGCGGCCTCGGCCTACCAGACGGCCAAGAGCATCGTGCGCCTGGCACATGACGTGGCCCGTGTCATCAACAGCGACCCGCGCGTGGGCGACAAGCTCAAGCTCGTCTTCCTGCCCAACTACAGCGTCACGCTGGCCGAAAGCATCATCCCGGCGGCCGACCTGTCCGAGCAGATCTCGACGGCCGGCACCGAGGCCTCGGGCACCGGCAACATGAAGTTCGGCATGAACGGCGCGGTCACCATTGGCACCTGGGACGGCGCCAACATCGAGATGGCCGAGGCCATGGGCGTGGAGAACATGTTCGTGTTCGGCCTGCGCGCCGATGCCGTCGCCAAGATCAAGCAGCTGGGCTACGACCCGCGCCTGTATGTCGAAGAGAATCGCCAGCTCAAGCGCGTCATCGATGCCATCGCGGCGGGCGTCTTCAGCAACGGCGACACCGATCGTTATCGCGCGCTGGTGGACAGCATCCTGCACCGCGACATCTACCTGCTGATGGCCGATTTCGCCGATTACGTCGCCACCCAGGCCAAGGTCGATGCGCTGTTTGCCGACCGTGCGGCCTGGGCCGAACGCGCCTTGCGCAATATCGCCGGCATGGGCCCGTTCTCGTCCGATCGCACGATCGCCGAGTATGTGGACCGTGTCTGGTCCGTGAAGAGTCTGAACACCTGACGATGCTGAACGACGCCGACGTTGATTCCCTGCTGGCGGGCCGCCATGCCGATCCTTTCGGCCGGCTGGGCCTGCACGCGGATGACAACGGTCGGCTCTGGGTGCGCGCGCTGCTGCCCGGCGCCGCGGAAGTGGCGCTGCTGGATGCCAGCAGCAAGAAGCACATCGTCGACTTGGAGGAGCGCCGCGGCGGCTTCTTCGAGGCGCAGGTGCCGCGCCGCAAGCACCGCTTCGACTACCGCCTGGCCGTGCGCTGGACCGGGGGCGGCGAGGGCGTCTATGCCGACCCCTACAACTTCTACCCCCAGCTCGGCGACGATGAGCTCAAGGCCTTTGCCGAAGGCCGCAACTTCCGGCCCTGGCTGAGCCTGGGTGCACATGTCGTGCAGTACGGCGACGTCAGCGGCGTGCGCTTCGCGGTCTGGGCACCCAATGCGAAGCGCGTCAGCGTCGTCGGCAACTTCAACAACTGGGACGGCCGGCGCCACCCGATGCGGCTGCGCCACCTGGCCGGCGTGTGGGAGATCTTCGTGCCTCATGCCATCGAAGGCGATCTCTACAAGTTCGAGATCGTCAATGGCAACGGCGCGCTGCTGCCGCTCAAGGCCGACCCCTATGCCCGCCGCGCCCAGTTGCGGCCGGAGACGGCCAGCGTCGTCGCGGCCCTGCCCGAGCCGACGCCGCTGCCGCGCCAGCGTGAGCGCGCCAACCGGCGCGAGTCGCCCATCAGCGTCTACGAGGTGCACGCCGCCTCCTGGCGCCGCGGTGTGGCCGGTGACTTCCCGACCTGGGACGAACTCGCCGAGCACCTGCCCGCCTACGTGGTCGACATGGGCTTCACACATGTGCAACTCATGCCCGTCAGCGAGCATCCCTTCGACGGCTCCTGGGGCTACCAGACGCTGGGCATGTACGCGCCCAGTGCGCGCTTCGGCCCGCCCGAGGGCTTCGCCCGCTTCGTCAAGGCTTGCCATGAGCAGGGCCTCGGCCTGTTGCTGGACTGGGTGCCCGCCCACTTCCCCGCCGATGCCCATGGCCTGGCAGAGTTCGACGGCACGCGCCTTTACGAATACGCCGACCCCAAGGAAGGCTTCCACCGCGACTGGAACACGCTGATCTACAACTTCGCCCGCACCGAGGTGCGCGAGTTCCTGGTCGGCAGCGCGACCTACTGGATCGAGCGCTGGGGCGTCGACGGCCTGCGCGTTGACGCGGTGGCCAGCATGCTCTACCGCGACTACTCGCGGCCGGCCGGCGAATGGATTCCCAACATCCGTGGTGGCCGCGAGAACCTCGAAGCCATCTCCATGCTGCGCGAGATGAACGAGCATGTCGGCGAGATCGAGGGCGCCATCAGCGTGGCCGAGGAGAGCACCAGCTTCCCCGGCGTCTCGGCGCCCACATACGCGGGCGGCCTGGGCTTCCACTACAAGTGGAACATGGGCTGGATGAACGACACCTTGCGCTACATGGCCGAGGACCCGATCAACCGCCGCTGGCATCACGACAAGATGACCTTCGGCCTGATCTATGCGTTCAGCGAGAACTTCATGCTGCCCATCTCGCACGACGAGGTCGTGCACGGCAAGGGCTCCATGCTGGCCAAGATGCCCGGCGACGACTGGCAGAAGTTCGCCAACCTGCGCGCCTACTACGGCTTCATGTGGGGCCACCCCGGCAAGAAGCTGCTTTTCATGGGCCAGGAGTTCGCCCAGCGCCAGGAGTGGAACCATGCCGAGAGCCTGCCCTGGGGCCTGCTGGAAGACGACCGCCATGCCGGTGTGCAGCGCCTGGTGCGCGACCTCAACAAGCTCTACCGCGACCACACGGCCCTGCACCGGCTGGACTGCGAGCAGGGCGGCTTCGAGTGGATCAGTGCCCATGACGCCGAGCATTCCATCTATGCCTGGGTGCGCCGCGACGGCACGGGCCGCATGGTCGTCGTCGTCTGCAACATGACGCCTGTGCCGCGCGAGGGCTATTCGCTGGGCGTGCCCGACGGCGTGACCGCCTGGCGCGAGGCCCTCAACACCGATTCGGCCTACTACGGCGGCAGCAACATGGGCAACGGCGTCGCCGCGGCGGGCCTGCCCGTGCAGGCGATGCCGGCGCATGGCAAGCGCCTGTCCATCACGATCAACCTGCCGCCGCTGGCTACATTGTTTTTTGTTCCGATCTGAAGTAATGAAGCCCCCACGCTCACTCTGTTCGCTGCCCCCCGAGGGGGCGCCAACGCCCTCGGGGCGGCCCAGCGGGCGCTGAGTCCATGGCTCATCTGCCTGATCTGCAACCCGGCTGGCACGAGCCGTTGGGAGCGCTCGCCCGTGACGGCGGCGTCAACTTCGCCTTCGCGAGCGAGCACGCGACGCGCATCGAGCTCTGCGTCTTCGACGGCGAAGGCCAGCGCGAGCTGCGGCGCTACGCGCTGGACGGCCCGCATGACGGCGTGTTCCATGGCTTCCTGCCCGGCGTTGGCCCCGGCCTGGTCTACGGCCTGCGCGCCCACGGTCCCTATGTGCCCGAACAGGGCCACCGCTTCAACCCGCACAAGCTGCTGCTGGACCCGTACGCGCGCGAGATCGTCGGCCACTTCGGCTGGCGGGCCGAGCACCACGGCTACGAGCTGGGCCACCCGGACGGCCCGCGCTCGCTGGATGCGCGCGACAACGCGACGCAGGCGCTGAAGGCGCGCGTGGCGCCGCCGCCGGTCGGCCACTCACGCGCCCACCAGCCGCGCCGCGCGCCGGCCGACGTCGTGCTCTACGAGGCCCATGTCAAAGGCTTCTCCAGGCTGCTGCCCGGCATGCCCGAGGAACTGCGCGGCACCTATGCCGGCCTGGCCCACCCCGCATCCATCGCTCATTTCAAGCGCCTGGGTGTGACGACGCTGTCGCTGCTGCCGGTGCACTACTGCATCGATGAGCCCCACCTCGCCGAGCGCGGCCTGCACAACTACTGGGGCTACAACACGCTGGGCTTCTTCTGCCCGGACCCGCGTTGGGCGAATGCGGCTCACCGCAACGACCCGACCGCCGTGACGGCCGAGTTTCGCCAGATGGTGGGCGCCCTGCACGAGGCCGGCCTGGAGGTGGTGCTGGACGTCGTCTACAACCACACGCCCGAGGGCAACGAGTTCGGCCCGACGCTGAGCTTGCGTGGCCTGGACAACGCCACCTGGTACCGGCTCGTCGCGGATGACAAGAGCCGCAATGAGAACCTGACCGGCTGCGGCAATACCGTCAACTGTGCCCACCCGCGCGTGACGCAGTTCGTGCTGGACTCGCTGCGCTACTGGGTCGCCGAGATGGGCGTCGACGGCTTCCGCTTTGACCTGGCGCCGGTGCTGGGCCGCACGAACCAGGGCTATGACCCGAATGCCGCCTTCTTCACCGCGCTGCGCCAGGACCCGTTGCTGGCCGGCGTGCACCTGATCGCCGAGCCCTGGGACGCCGCCTACGACGGCTACCAGGTCGGCCGCTTCCCCGGCCGCTTCCTGGAGTGGAACGACAAGTTCCGCGATGCCGTGCGCGGCTATTGGCTCGGCGCCGGACCGGGCGTCGGGCGCGGAGAGCTGGCGCGGCGCTTCATGGCCTCGAGTGATGTCTTTCACCATGGGCAGCGGCTGCCCACCGCCTCCGTCAACTTCGTGGCCGTTCATGACGGCTTCACGCTGGCAGACCTGACGAGCTATTCCACCAAGCACAACCACGCCAATGGCGAAGAGAACCGTGATGGCCGCGACGGCGAGCTCTGCGCCAACTTCGGTGCCGAAGGCCCGACCGAGGACGCCGCCATCAGCGCCACCCGCGAACGCGTTCGCCGCGCTTTGCTGGCCACGCTGCTGCTGGCGCAAGGCACGCCGATGCTGTGCGCCGGTGACGAGATCGGCAATGGCCAGGGCGGCAACAACAACGCGTATTGCCAGGACAACGGCATCACCTGGCTGGACTGGGACCAGGCTGAAGGCCGCACGACCGAGCTCGTCGCGCAACTGCTGACCCTGCGCGCGAGCGAGCCGCTGCTGCGCCACCCGCGCTGGTTTGCCAGTGGCCCGGGAGACGCCAGCATTGCCTGGTACGCGCCCAGCGGTCACGAGATGAGCCCGCACGACTGGCACGACGCCGGCCAGCGCGCTTTCGGCGCCCAGCTGCGCGAAGCGGATGCCGGCGCGCCGCGGCTGATGATCGTCTTCAACCCCGACCCGGCGGCGCTGCCTTTCCTGCTCTGCAACGGGCCCTGGCAGCTCGTGCTCGACAGCAGCGGCGAATCGGCCGCGCCCCTCGTTCTTCCCGGCCAGCCGCTCAATGTGCCGGCCCGTTCCCTCGTCGTACTGCGCCACGCATGAACCTGAACCAACGCTCCTCGGGTGTGCTGCTGCACATCACCTCGCTGCCCGGCCCCCATGGCATGGGCGACTTCGGCCCCGACGCTTATCGTTTCGTCGACTGGTTGCAGTCCGCCGGCCAGTCCGTCTGGCAGTTGCTGCCGACGACGCCCATCGGCCCCGGCGACAGCCCCTACCAGGGCGTGTCGGCCTTCGCCGGCAGCCAGTGGATGGTGGCGCTGGAACCGCTGATCGCCAAGGGCTGGCTGGCTCAACCCCATGTTCCCTCCTTCAATGGTGCTCTGGTCGAATACGGCACGGTCACGCCCTGGCGCGAGCAGCAGTTGCGCGCCGCGGCCAAGGGCTTCTTCGCCAACGCGGCGGACGCGGACCGCATCGCCTTCGCCAAGTGGTGCCTGGAAGCGCAAAGCTGGCTGGACGACTACGTCCTCTTCATGGCCATCCGCTCGCCGCTGAACGGCCAGCCGTGGTGGGAATGGAGCGAAGGCCTGAAGAAGCGTGAGTCCGCGGCACTGGCGGCGGCGCGCAAGGACTACGCCGACGAGATCGCCTTCTGGCAATTCGTGCAGTGGCAGTTCGACGTGCAGGCCGGAGCGCTCAAGAGCTACGCCAACGAGCGCGGCGTCCACATCATGGGTGATCTGCCCATCTTTGTCGCGCACGACAGCGCCGATTGCTGGTCGCGCCCGGACCTTTACGAGCTGGACGACAACTTCCAGACCACGGTGGTGGCCGGCGTGCCGCCCGATGACCTCGGCCCGCTCGGCCAGCGCTGGGGCAACCCGCTCTACCGGTGGGACAAGATGGCCGACGAGAACTACGCCTGGTGGACGGCCCGTATCCAGCGCGCGCTGACGCAGGCCGACGTCTTTCGCATCGACCATTTCCGCGGCTTTGCCGGCTACTACGAGATTCCCGCCAGCAGCCCCGACGCCACGCAGGGCCAGTGGCTGACCGGCCCGGGCATGGCCCTCTTCGACGCCATCAGACAAGCCCTGGGCCCGCTGCCCATCGTGGCGGAGGACCTGGGCTTCATCACCGATGACGTGCACGCGCTGCGCGATGGTTGCGGCTTCCCCGGCATGAAAATCCTGCAGTTCGCCTTCGGCGCTACAGCGCAGCACGAATTCCTGCCGCATATGTGGCCCAGGGCCTCGGTGGCCTACACCGGCACGCATGACAACGACACCGTGCGCGGGTGGTGGGACCAGGCCAAGCCTCGCGAGCGCGCCTTTGCCGGCTCTTACCTCGCCTGCGGCGACCACGACGTGCACTGGGCCATGATCCGCGCTTGCGCGAATTCGGTGGCCAACATGGCCGTGTATCCGCTGCAGGACGTGCTTGGCCTGGGCAGCGCCCACCGCATGAATGTGCCCGGCGTGCTGGGCGGCAACTGGGGTTGGCGCTTCCACTGGGGCATGCTGGGCAGCGAGCCGGCGCGTGTGCTCGGACTCATCACTGCCGCCTCGGGCCGTGGGCCTTTCGAGCTGTTGCGTCTGCCCTGAGCGGCTCTCCCCCGCGAACCGGGGGCGGTTTTGCCCCCCTAACATCGCTGTTTTGGCCAGAGCGGTCCCCCTAGAAAGCTATCGCTCGATAGCATCCCCCTAGTTTTTCGCGGGGCCTTGCCCCGGTCGTTTTTCAGGGGAAGCTCAATCATGCAAATCAAGACTATCGCCGCAGCAGCAGCCTTGCTGGTTTCGGGCCTGGCTTCAGCTACCACGACGTTCAACGGTGGCGCCTACTCGGTCACCTACGACGAAACCACGACGAGCTTTGGTTCGATCAGCAGCTGGTTCGGTGGCGGTGGCGGTTTGGTCGGCTTCTCATGGTCGGTTGATCCGTCCGTGAATGTCACCAGCATTGGCGGCGCTCCTGCTTCGGCCACCTTCGCTGTTCCGGACTTCACGATCTGGGTCAACCCAGGCTACGCGCTGAGCGGCGCGCTCACGTCCAGCCTCGGCAATATCGTCTATTTCCAGAGCGGCGTTGGCGCGACGACGTCGATCACGGCGACGGGCAGCATGTCGATTGACGGAGGCCCGGTTGTTGCATTGCCGGCTGGCGCCCTGACCCAGACCCCGAGCTCGCCGTCCCTCGGCTTTTTCTCGGGCTCCACCAGCGTCCCGCTCGGAGGTTTCAGCAGCTTCGCAGTGACCGGCGCCTCGATCACGCTGAACGCCATGGGCGGCAGCTTCGCTGCCATCGGCGCCCAGCCGCAGAACAAGCTGACGTTCGAGTTCACCGCCGTCCCCGTGCCGGAACCCGAGACCTACGCGCTGCTGCTCGCCGGCCTGGGCATGGTCGGCCTGCTGGCTCGTCGCCGCCAAATGCGCTGATCGGCTCTTGCCGAACGCAACAAGGGCTCCGCAAGGAGCCCTTTTCAATTCAGCGCGAGATTTCCAGGATCAGAGGGCTGCGCGCCGGCACGGTCAGCGTGGCGCCGAGTGGGAAATCCCGGCCGCTGAGCACATCGCGGGCGCGGTCGCCGCTTGCCACACGCTCGCTGAAGCGCGACAGCACGAGCTCGACCGGCTTGGTCCCTTTGTTCAAGGCGACCATGACGGTGCGGCCACCGCCGTAGCGGAAGAAGACATAGCAGCCCTCCAGCGGCGCGTACTGCATCAGTGCGCCATCGTGGATGACCGGCGCGGCCTTGCGCCAGTTGAACAGGCGGCGCACCCAGTCCTGCATCTCGCGTTGCTCGGCGGTCAGGCCAGCGCCGGTGAAGGCGTTGACCGTGTCGCCCTTCCAGCCGCCGGGCATGTCGGCGCGCACCCGGCCGTCGTCGCGCTCCACGGGGCTCTGCATCAGCAGTTCGCTGCCGTAGAAGAGCTGCGGAATGCGGCGCGTCGTTGCGAGGTAGGCCAGCGCGATCTTGGTCAGGCCGACATCGCGCTTGAGCAGCGAAAACAGGCGCGGCGTGTCGTGGTTGCCGTCGAACAGCACGAGGTTGGCCGGGTCGGGGTAGACGAAGTCATGCGCCAGGCCCTCGTAGAGCTTGGTCAGGCCGGTGTGGGCGCCGTCGTCCTCGGTCAGTGCGGCCAGCAGATTGCCCTGCAGCGGGAAGTCCATCAGGCTGGGTGCGTATGACACATAGCCGTCGTGGTTCTTCTTGCCGCGCTGCCAGTAGGACACGACGGCCGGGTGCGGGCTCCATTCCTCGCCGACGATGTTCAGGCGCGGGTACTCCTGCATGACGCGGGCCGACCAGCGGGTCAGGAAGTCGCGGTCGGAGTAGGAGTAGGTGTCGGTGCGGATACCCGACAGGCCATAGCGTTCTATCCACCACAGCGTCATCTGCGTCAGATAGGTGGCCAGCTCGGGGCGGCGCTGGTTCAGGTCGGGCATGCCGGGCACGAACCAGCCGTCGGTGAAGCGCAGGCGGTCGCTGGCCGAGGCGTAGGGATCCTGCAGCGTCATGCGCGCGTGGTGGGTTTCGGTGTATCCGGCTGGCCATTGGTTGACCCAGTCCGGCGCCGGCAGGTCGGCCATCCACCAGTGGCCGCTGCCGATGTGGTTGAGCACGATGTCCTGGATGACGCCGACGCCCTGGGCCCGAGCCTCGGTGGCGAAGGCGCCGAAGTCGTCGTTCGTGCCGAAGCGCGGATCGATCTTGTAGAAGTCCGTCGCCGCATAGCCGTGATAGCTGTACCTGGCGCTGTTGTTCTCGACCAGCGGCGTCGGCCAGACCTGGGTGAACCCGAGCCCGGCGATATAGCCCAGGTGCTGGCGCATGCCGGCCAGGTCGCCGCCGTGGCGGCCGCCGGGGTCGTCGCGGTGGATGCCTTCCTTCATGTCGGCGGGCTTGCCGCTGCCGCCCTGGGCGAAGCGGTCCGGCACGACGAGATAGATGGCGTCCCTGGGGCCAAAGCCCTGGCGCTGCGCCGAGCCCGGCGCGCGGGCCAGCAGCGGGTAGCGCAGCGTCGTGCCGGCCACGTTCAGCAGCAGTTCGCCCGGCTTGGCGTCGGGGCTCACGTCGAGGTCGATGAAGAGGTAGTTGGCGCTGGTGGCGCGGTGGCTGCCCTTCAACCTCACGCCGGGGTAGGGCGCCAGCGTCGGCTGGGCGCCGGCAATGCCGCTGCCATGCAGCATCAGTTGCAGGGAGGTGTCGTGCATGCCGACCCACCAGTTGGGCGGTTCGACATGCTGCAGGCCGGCGGCCATCGTGTTCAGGCTCATCAACAGGGCGGTGGTCAGGGTGATCAGGGACTTCATGGCGCTTGCAAGCTGTAGATGCGCACCGAAAGCGGCTGCAGCGTGGCGGAGACGGCGCCCTTGGGATAGAGCGCCCGGGCATGCGCCGTCAGTTCGATGGTGGCCGGTGTGTCGCCGTAGTTGATGGCAACGAGGACACGCTCCTTGCCCTGTACGCGCTGGAAGCTCCAGACGGCGCCGTCGACGCGGTCGGACTCGTAGCGGCCCAATGTCAGTGCCGGCGACGCGCGGCGCAGCGCGATCAGCTCACGGTAGAAGTTGAACAGCGAGCCGGCGTCGCGCTGCTGGCTTTCGGCGTTATGGGCACTGCGGTTCAGGGCCAGCGGGCGGAAGGGCTGGGGGTTGGTCGTGAAACCACCTGCCGCGGTCCAGCTCATCGGCGAACGCAGCGGATCGTCACCCTTGCCGTCGATGCCAGCCTGGCCGATCTCCTCGCCGTAGTAGACGAAGGGCGTGCCGGGCAACAGCAGATAGCTCGCCGCGGCGAGGCGGTAGCGGGCCTCGTCGCCATGCAGTTGATCCCACACGCGCTGGCCGGTGAAGATGTCGTGGTTGTGCAGAAAGGTCGCCATCGTCGGCGACATGCTGCGGTAGTAGTCGGCCACCTTCTGCACCGCCGCAACCTCGCCCTTGGCAGCCTTGATGATTTCGTAGTTCTGGTTGAAGGCGAAGGCGCCGCCGCAGAGGTCGGGGTTGCCGTAGGCGATGGGCTCGGCTGTGGCCTCGCAGACGACGTAGCGGCCGGGGTAGCTCTTGATGAGGTCCTGGAAGCGCTTGGTCAGCACGCGGCTTTCGGGCTGGTCGTTCCAGTCCTTGGCGTTGTTCTCGATGAGGTGAGGCACGGCATCCAGCCGGTAGCCGTCCAGGCCGCGGTTGAGCCAGAAGCGCAGCGAGTCCTCGTGGTACTGCACCACGGCCGGGTTGCGCATGTTGAAGTCGGGCATCTCCGGGCCGAAGGTGCCGAAGAACACGTCCGGCGCACCAGGCTTCGGCGCGGGCAGGTCCTTCAGTTCGCCGGGCCAGTCCCACGGCTTGGTGGCGGCGTCGTACCAGGGATATTTGCCCCAGATGTCCCAGCCGAGGCCCGGCGCGGTATTCCAGACGAACCAGCTGCGCCAGGGGCTGTTGCGGTCGGTCACGGCCTCTTGGAAGGGCGGGAATTGCCAGGACGCGTGGTTGATGACGTAGTCCATGACGATGGCGATGCCGCGCTGGTGCGCCTCGCGGATCAGCTCGTCGAAGTCGGCCAGCGTGCCGTACTGCGGTTCGATGGCGCGGAAGTCGGTCGTGGCGTAGCCGTGATCGTGATCGGAGCTGGCGGTGATGGGCATCAGCCACAGGCCGCCGACGCCGAGCTTCTTCAGGTAGTCCAGTCGCCGGGTCAGGCCTTTCAGGTCGCCGATGCCGTCGCCRTTGCTGTCCTGGTAGCCGCGCACGAAGACTTCCATGAAGACGCCGTGCTGCCAGTTCGCCGGCAGGGTGCTGGCCCGCGGCTGGGAAGGCACGGCGCGGGTGTCGATCTGGGCTTGTGCCGTGGCCGCTGCGGCCAGTGCGAGGGTGAGCAGCAGTTGCTTTTGCATGGTGTTCAGCAGGTGGCGGTGTGGACGAGAAAACTTGTCCATGAGGCGGTCATGTAATCAAACTACTTATCAATCTGATGTCGAGCATAGCGACGACATTGGGTGATTCGCTAGCGGGATTTCGATGAATGTAGTTTTGCTACTATTTAAAAACAACAAGGAGACCTTCATGCCATCTCGCCCCCTGCTGTGCTGCATGGCGCTGGGCCTGACGCTGATTGCCGGTGCAGCGCGCGCCGACGATCTGGACGACTGCAATGCCGAAGTGCCGATCCCCGCACCTGCTGCGCGGCCGGCAGCCGAGGCCTATTGGCTGGATGCGCGGACCGTGCAGTGGCCGGGGCTGAAGCTGCAGGGCGGCGACCGCGTACGCCTGTATCACGCCCGGGCGGCGGGGCTGAAGGCGCCGGCTGGCGACAGGGTCACTGGCGCCGATGGCGCGGTCGAACTCGTGCTCGCCACGGCGGCGCTGCCGGCGCGATTCCGTTTCATCGGTGAGGGGCCGCGCTTCGCCATTGCGGGCGGCGCGGATGCCGCGGCCCTGCTGCGTGAGCAGTTGATGCTGGTGCACGAAGCTGCCGACGGCCGGGTCATCGGCGCGACGGGCCTGCAATTGCCCGGCGCCCTGGACGACCTCTATGCCGCGGCCGAGCGCGTGACGGATTTTGGCGCCCATCCCGCCAAGGCGCAGACGCGCTTTGCCGTCTGGGCCCCGACGGCCCAGCGCGTGCTGCTGTGTCGCCATGCCGGGCCCGAGTCGCCCGCGGTGGCGGTCGATGCGATGCGTCTCGATGCCGCCATCGGTGTCTGGCGCGCCGAGCTGCCCGGCGACCTGAGCGGCCAGTCTTATCGTTACCTCGTCGACGTCGTCACGCCCACGCACGGTCGCGTACGCAACCTCGTCACCGACCCCTATTCGGTTGCGCTGACGGCCGACTCGCGGCTCAGCGTCGTCGCCGACCTTGCTGCCCCCGCGCTCAAGCCGCGTGGCTGGGACGCCTTGCCGCGCCCGACACGCGTGAGGCTCGCCACCGACCAGGTCATCTACGAACTGCATGTGCGCGACTTCTCGGTCAGCGACACGACTGTGCGGCCCGAATGGCGCGGCAAATACCTGGCTTTCACGCAAGGTGAGTCCAACGGCATGAAGCACCTCAAGGCGCTTTCCAAGGCCGGCCTGACCGACGTGCACCTGCTGCCGGTCTTCGACCTCGCCAGCGTGCCGGAGCGCGGCTGTATGACGCCGACGGTGCCCGACGCGCCCGCCGACGGCGAGGCCCAGCAGGCCGCCGTCATGGCCGTGGCGGCCGGCGACTGCTTCAACTGGGGCTACGACCCCTGGCACTTCAATGCGCCCGAGGGGAGCTATGCGACCGATCCGCTGAAACGAGTCGTCGAGTTCCGGCGGATGGTCATGGCCCTGCACGGGGCGGGGCTGCGGGTCGGCATGGACATGGTCTACAACCACATGTCGGCCGCCGGCCAGGCCCGCAAGTCGGTGCTGGACCGCCTCGTGCCCGGCTACTACCAGCGGCTCAACGCCAAGGGCGAGATCGAGCGCTCGACCTGCTGCGACAACACGGCCACCGAGCACCGCATGATGGCCAAGCTGATGATCGACTCGGCGGCGCTGTGGGTGCGCGATTACAAGATCGACTCGATGCGCTTCGACCTGATGGGCCACCAGCCGCGCGAGGCGATGGAGAGGCTGCAGAAGCGTGTCAATGCCGAAGCCGGCCGGCCGGTGCAACTGCTGGGCGAGGGCTGGAACTTCGGCGAGGTGGGCAACGGCGCACGCTTTGTGCAGGCCTCGCAGCTGAGCCTGAACGGCAGCGGCATCGGCTCGTTCAGCGACCGCGGCCGGGATGCCGCACGAGGTGGCAGCGCAGGCGAGGGCGGCGACGACAGCGTGCGCAACCAGGGCTGGCTCAATGGCCTGGTGTACGCGCCCAATGCCTTGTCGAACGCGAAGCCGGAAGAGCTGCTGGCCGCCGCCGACATGATCCGTGTCGGCCTGGCCGGCTCGCTGCGCGGCTATGAGCTGACGACCTGGCGTGGCGAGACCAAGCGCCTCGATGCCATCCTCTACGGCGGCGACCAGCCGGCCGGCTTCGCGTCCGAGCCGGGCGAGGTCGTCAACTACGTAGAGAACCACGACAACCAGACGCTGTTCGACGTCAACACGTTGAAGCTGCCGCTGGCGACCAGCCGCGCGGACCGCGCCCGCGTGCAGATGCTGGGCGCTGCGGTGGTGGCTTTCAGCCAGGGCATTGCCTACTTCCATGCCGGCCAGGACATCCTGCGCAGCAAAAGCATGGACCGCAACAGCTACGACTCGGGCGACTGGTTCAACCGGCTGGACTGGAGCTACAAGAGCAACCACTTCGGCACCGGCCTGCCGCCCAGGCAGGACAACTTCGGCAAGGACGGCCGCGACTGGGCGCTGGCCCGCGAGCGGCTGACCGATGGGGCCATTTCCCCCGGCCCGGCCGAGATCGCCTGGGCCCGCGACGTCTTTCGCGACCTGCTGCAGATCCGCGCCAGCACGCCGCTGCTGCGGTTGAGCAGCGCCGCCGAGATCAAGAAGCGGTTGAGCTTCCCCGGCAGCGGCCCAAGCCAGAACCCGGTGCTGGTGGCGACGCGCATCGACGGAAAGGGCCTGCCGGGCGCTGGCTTCAAAGCCGTGATGACGCTGATCAACGTCGCGCCGACGGCGCAGACGCTGAACCTCCCCGAGGAGGCCTCTGCCGTCTGGCGCCTGCACCCGGCGCAGCGCCATTCACAGGCGGCGGATCGGCGCGTGGCGCGCGAGGCCAAGGCGGTTCGCGGTGTCTTCGATGTGCCGGCCCGCAGTGCGGCCGTGTTCGTGCTGGATTGAGGGCGCCGTTGGCGGGATTTGCAGCGGCGCGAACAAGCAACGATATTCCGCCAACGGCTTCCGGTGAGACGCGACGACACGCTGGTGCGCGGGCTTGCCGGTTGAGGATTCAAGGAATGGGTCAACAGAGGTCAGGCGACGTCAACCATGCAAGCTGCGCAAGATTTCGACAAGAACGTCCGCAGAAGGAAGATCCTTCTCAAATATACGACGCTTGTTTTTGTCGCGTATGCCATCACACAGATTGCGACTCTGGGGGCCTACCTTGCAGGAATTTCTTCGGTCAGGCTTCCTGAGGTCTTGCTCCTTGCGTCGATATCGCTAGGTGTTACGGCGATATTCCTGCTGTGGATCAGGCTGAAGAATGTAGCTACCAAGAAATTCGCCAACTTCGTCTTCTTCGGCCAGTTTGCCGTCTGGCTCGTCATGTATTCGGCCTGGTTTCTCGTTCTCAGGGAAGTACGCGGCGCTGCGCTGTTTTGCGCCCTGATGGCGCTGTCGTTTCTCTTGTCGAACGCAAATCTGATCCAGTCCCTCATCGTTACTGCCAGCGCGACATTGCTGCAGATGGCCGGCTCATATGTTGCAATCGTTCATCTGAAGCAGCCTGGACCACTGGGTGTCGAGATTTTCTACGCACTCTGTTTTCTCCCCGCCGCCCTTTTTATCTGCAATCTTTCCGACCAGTATGCCCGTCAAAGATCCGAGGTGAAGGCGGCGAAAAGCGCTGCTGAACAAAGCCGGGACGCTGCGCACCAGCTCAATGCCGAACTGGAAAAGGCATTGAAGATGGTGCACGATATGTCGATTCATGACGAATTGACGGGCCTGTTCAATCGGCGCCATTTGATGGATGTGCTGTCCGTCGAGAAGAATCGCGCCGACCGCACCGGCCAGCTATTCTCAATCGTGGTTGTCGATATTGATCATTTCAAACTGGTCAACGACAGCTTTGGGCATCTCAAAGGAGATGAGGTGCTCAAGGAGGTGGCCAACGCACTGCAAAAGACTTTGCGTGGCTGCGATTTTTCAGCGCGCTTTGGCGGAGAGGAGTTCATGATGATCCTGGGGCAGGCGGGTGCAGATGGCGCAAAGGCCTGCGCAGAGAGAATCCGTCGGCTGATCGAAGCCATCAGATTCCCCGGATTTGGAGATGACTTCAAGGTCACGGTGTCGATGGGGCTGACCGAGTATCGGCCGGTGGAAGACATATCGGAATCGATCTCGCGCGCAGACCAGGCGCTTTACCGTGCCAAGAATTCCGGCCGTAACCGCGTCGAATATGCGAAACGCTGAAACGCGCGGCAGCCAGGGCCTTTGATTTGAATGGTGCGCGACTCAGCCGCGCCGGGTGCGGTGCCCATGCGCGCCGATCAGGCCGAGGCCCAGGAGCACCAGCGCCGCAGTAGCCGGCTCGGGCACGGTGCTGACGTCGAAGCTGAGATTGCCGCTGACCCACTGGCCCTCGGCGACGTTCAGCGCGAAGTCCTTGAAGCCCTCGCTGAACTCGATGCGCAGCAGGCCGTCGGCGCCAGCGCTGACGCCCAGGAGCGTCAGGTCAAGCGAGCCGGCGTAGCTGCCGCTGCCGCTGGTGCTGTCCAGGGCGCCCGGCGCGAAGGTGAACAAGTCCAGACCGCTGGAGTTGCCGAAGCTGAGCTGCATCTCCGACAACACGCTGGGCGCGAAAGCGTTCAGGTCCAGCGTTCAGGCCAGCGAGTTCAGTACCGCGTTGGCGCCGATGTCGATGAGCCAGACAGTGTTGCCCGCTTCGCCCAGCAGGTTGATGCTCTGCGCGCCGCTCACGTCGACGACGACGGGCGCGGCCTGGGCGGTGAGTCCGGCGAAAGCCAGGGTCGCCGCAGTGGCCAGGCGTTGGAGTTGCTTGTTCATGCCTTGGGTTCTCAGTTGGATGCCGCGGGGCGAGCGACGAAGACGACGGCCGTGCGGGCCGGCACGTTGAAGGCGCCGGTGGTGCGGTCGAACGTGGCTGCGCGAGCGTGCTGGTCGGCGGTGTGCGCCGGGTGCAGTTCCAGCGCGTGGCCGGCGAGCGTGGGCAGCGTGAGCTGCTTGGCCGTCTTGTCGACGTTGATCAGGTAGACGAGTTCGTCGAAGTTGGCGCCGGCATAGCCCACACCATTCAGGCGGCCGACCAGCACGGTGGCTTCCTGGTTGGAGCCGGTGTTCAGGAAGCTCAGGCGCGACTTGATGTCGTCGGCCGTGCGCAGGCGCAGCAGCGTGCTGCTCTTGCGGATGCGCAGCAGGTCGCGGAAGGCGTCGCGGGTCCACGCGATGTCATTGGCATGGGGCTTGATCAGCGCATTCGCCAGCAGCGGACGGGCCAGGCCCCAGTTGTCGCCGTTGTCGCGCGAGGGCGGCAGGCCGACGCCGAAGTTGTTGTCGGCATAGCTCCAGTCCAGGCGGTTGAACCAGTCGCCGCTGTCGTAGCTGTTGCGGTCCAGGCTCTTGCTGCGCAGCGTGTCCACGCCGGCGTGGAAATAGGCCACGCCCTGGCTGAAGGCATTGATGGCATTGGCCAGGATCTGCACGCGGGCGCGGTCCTCCTTGCTGGTGCCGGTGGGCAGGCGGAAGGCGTTGTTGTCGAACAGCGTCAGGTTGTCGTGGTTCTCCACGTAGTTGACGACTTCGCCGGGCTCCAGCACCCAGCCGGCCGGAATGCCGCCGACGTCGATCTGGTCCAGGCGCAGGTTGGCGTCCCAGCTCGTCTGCATCTGGAAGCTGCGGATGGAACCGGCCAGCGATGCCTTCAGGCGGTCGGCAAACCACATCAGCTCACCGCGGCTCTGGCCGGAGGCGTTGGCGTTGGGGTCGTAGAAAAAGCCGTTCACATAGCCCTGGTTGGCGACGAGGGCGTTGCCGGAATCGCAGCAGCCGCCGCCGCGCACCGCGTCGCGGATCAGCGGGTTGAAGCTGCCGATGCCCGAGCCGTTGAGCGACAGCATCTCGGCCTGCACGAAGCGCGCGCCGTTGGCCACTTCACCGAAGTTCCAGCCCTCGCCGACGATCTGCACCTCGCGGCCGGTGGCGACCTTGACGCGCGCCTTCAGTGCCTCGATGACCGAGCGCGGGTGGTGGCCCATGATGTCGAAGCGCAGCGAGCTGATGCGGTAGTCGCGCGTCCAGGTGACGGCCGAATCGATCATCAGCTTGGCCATCATCAGGTTCTCGGCCGCGGTGTTCTCGCAGCAGGTCGAGCGCTCGATGCCGCCGGTCGCGCTGAGGCGGTAGTAGTAGCCGGGCACGACCTTGTCGAGCACCGAGTTGGCGTTCTGGCCCGACGAGGTGGTGTGGTTGAACACCACGTCCATGCCCACGCGCAGGCCGGCGGCGTTCAGTGCCTGCACCATGCGGCGGAACTCGACGACGCGGGTCAGCGGGTCGTTGGCATTGCTGGAGTAGCTGCCCTCGGGCGTGCTGAACTGCAGCGGGTCATAGCCCCAGTTGAAGCAGTCGGTGCCGGCGGTGGCGGCCACCGTGGCTTGCTGCGAGTCGCTGTCGGGCGCGCCGCTGGGGGCGGGTGTCACGCAGCTCTTCTCGTTGACGCTGGCGATGTCGAAGACGGGCAGCAGGTGCACGTCGGTCAGGCCGGCGGCGGCCAGCGCCGTCAGGTGCTTCATGCCATTGGACTGGCTTTCGGTGAAGGCCAGGTACTTGCCGCGCCTGGCGGCGGGCACGGTGGCGTCGTTGATCGAGAAATCACGGACGTGCAGCTCGTAGATGCTGAGGTCCGACGGCGCGGCCACGGTGGTGGGCGGCGCGCTCTGGTCCCAGCCATTGGGCTTGGTGGCCTGGGCCTGCAGGTCCATGACAACGCTCTGCTGGCTGCCCAGGGTCAGGCCGAGGGAGTAGGGGTCGGTGACGAGGTTCTTCACCAGGCCGGTGCCCTTGACGAAGACCTGGACCTGGTAGCGGTAGGTGGCGCCTTGCAGATGGCCTTGCTTGCTGAGGCTCCAGACGCCGGTGGCGGCGTTGCGCGCCATGGGCTCTGTGGTCGTGCGGGTCAGTCCCGAGTTGCCCAGGGCCGTCGTCAGCACCAGGGACACGTTCTGCGCGGTGGGTGCCCAGAGCTTGAAGCTGGTGTTGCCGTTGCTGGCGACGGCGCCCAGGTCGGGCACGTTGTTGGCAGCGGCGTAGAGGTCGTCCAGCGCACCGGCRATCTGGGCGGTGGTGGCGTTCTGCACCTTGCCGTTGGCGTCTTCCTGCACGAGGACGAGTTGCTGCTGGTGCAGGGCGGGCAGGCGGGCGATGTCGGCAGCGCGAACGTTGAAGACGGTGCCGCTGGCCACGTACTTGAAGCGCAGCGCATCGGCGGCGGGCACGGTGCCGGTGAAGGCGTCCAGCGTGATGTAGCCGTCAGCGCCTTGCACCGGCGCTTCGAGGCCGACGCTGATCTGGCCAGTGGCCGAGTAATAGAGGCGAACCGGGCTGCTGGTGGCGATGCGCGGCCACTTCACCAGCGTCTTGTTCAGCCACACGGCGCGGGCATCGGTGCTGGAGACCTGGCGCAGGTCCGGCGGCGCGAAGTAGACGGTGGCGTCGCGCTCCACCAGCCAGATCTGGCCGACCTGGTTCTGGATGTTCAGCGCGGCGTACTCGACATGGATGTTGTCGTTGCGGCCATCCTTGTCGTTCTCGTTGGGCGGCATGCCGTGGATGATGAATTCCAGGGCCTTGCGGTTCACGTCGCCCTGCGGGTTCAGCACGGGGATGTCGAACACGACTTCGCCGTCGCCAGCCGCGTAGCCGGGCATGGCGTTCAGCGGGACGGGCTGGCCCCAGTTCTCGATGTTGACGCCTGAGGGCAGTGCCGGAGCGTTCAGGCCGCTGCCGTTCCACAGATGCAGGCCCCAGGCGCTGTAGCCGCTGTCGAAGCGCTTGTAGTGCACGCGCAGGGTCTTGATGTCGGGCACCGGCAGCAGCAGCGGGTTGCTGGCGTAGCTGGTGCTGTCGCCTGCCAAGCGCCAGATCTCGTTGGCGCCGGCCTGGAGCGCATAGCTCTGGTCGGCGCCGCCGTTGTCCTTGTTGTCGCCGTTGTGCAGCAGGAAGCCGACGGTGCCGCTGCCCGCGGCCAGGGGCACGTCGTAATAGACGCCGAAGTCGTCGCTGCCGGCCGCGTTCCAGCCGCCGTTCCAGTTCGGGCTTTGGGCGGCGTTCCAGGTGTGGATCTGCCAGCCGGCGTAGTCGCCGCCCGAGCGGCGGTAGTGCACGCGCAGCGAGGTGGCGGGTGCACCGGGCGTAGCCACGGCGGCAATCTTGGCGCGTGGCGCCTGCTGGGCGACTGGCACGCCGGCCAGCAGCTCAACGCCGCTGCTGTCTTCGGCTGCCGCGCTGCTGACGCTGCTCATGGTGGCCTGTGGTTCGACGCTCCCGCCGCCACAGGCCCCCAGCAGCGCCAGCGCGCCGATTGCCAAGCCCGTGATCGCCTGTCGCGCCTGCAGCGCCCAGCCTGCCCATGCCTTCATGTCGTGCACTCCTTGGAAGTGCGCGGATGCTATTGAAGCAAAACTACATATGGAAGCTGGTGAAATCCCGAGGGGAAGTTCATGAATTTCCACTATGTATAGAGAGATTCGCCCAGAAGGCTCATGGATCTATTTGATCTATGTGTAGTTTTATTTCAATCATGATGCCTTGCGTCTGGAAGGAAACGAAAGATGTGACGACTGAGGAAATCGTGAGGATGACTCACGACATGCGGGCAGCGCAGGACTAAGCTTCAACCAGGAGACTGCAGCGAGAGCAGGGGACTGCCATGAACAAGATCCGTACCTTGAGCGCCGCCCTGGCCGTGATCGCCACGGCGGTCGGCCTGAGTGGCTGCGCCGTCGAAACCAGGCCACCGCCGACCACCGACGTTTTCGTCGATTCCGCGTTCAAGCCGCCTAGCGTCCACATCGATGCGCAGGAGGCGCTGGCTCTGAGCCCGGCGATGAAGCGCTTCGCCGAGACGGAGATGGCCAGCGAGATCCGCAACAAGGGTCTGCGCGATGGCCTCATCGACGCGCTCTACACCAAGGGCCGGCTGCAGCTGGACTACGACGCCGAGAACACCCGCACGGCGGCCGAGGCCTTCGAGGCCAAGCGTGGCAACTGCATGTCGCTGGTGCTGATGACGGCGGCCTTCGCCCGCCACCTGAACATGCCGGTGCGCTTCAACAGCGTCTTCCTGGAAGAGAGCTGGACCCGTTCCAACGGCATCTTCTTCGTCGCCGGCCACGTCAACATCAGCCTGGCCCGGCCGCTGGCCGTCGGCCGCACAACCGTCTTCGGTGACCCGGAGCTGCTGACCATCGACTTCCTGCCGCCCGACCAGGTGCGCGGCCATCGCGGCCGGGTCGTCGACGAGTCCACCATCCTGGCGATGTTCCTGAACAACCGTGCCGCTGAGGCGCTGACGGTGGGCAAGGTCGATGACGCCTACTGGTGGGCGCGCGAGGCCATCCGCACCGATGCACGTTGGCTGTCGGCCTACAACACCCTGGCCGTGCTCTACCGCCGCAAGGGCCTGATGGACCGCGCCGAGGCGACGCTGCGCCTGGTGCTGGACCGCGAGCCGCTCAACACCCAGGCAATGTCCAACCTCGTTCTCGTGCTCAGCGACACTGGTCGCCGGGAGGAGGCTCTGGTCTATTCCAACCAGCTCGCCCAGATCCAGCCCATTGCGCCCTACAAGTTCTTCGACGAAGGCCTGGCGGCCATGCGGGCGGGCGAGTACGCGGCCGCCCGCCAGCTGTTCCGCAAGGAGTTGGCGCGAGCGGCCTATGTGCCCGAGTTCCATTTCTGGCTGGGCCTGGCCAACTACGGCATGGGCGATGTGTCGGGTGCGCGCGGCGAGATCGCCAAGGCGCTGGAGAACAGCGCGACGGTCAAGGACCGCGAGATGTACGGCGCCAAGCTGGCCTGGCTGAACGAGATCCGCGAGCAGCAGCGCCAGCAGCGCATACCGCTGCGAGGGCCGGCGGGATCCTAGTCGCCATCAGATCGCAGCGAGCCCGTGCCGGGCTCGGGCCCGGGCACAGRCCTCGTCACCAATGCCCATGGGCGCCCGCTCGCCGAACTCGCGGCAGGGCGAGGGGCGCCACTCGTGGATGCCGCAGCTGGCCTTCACGCCCACCTTGCCGCTGAGCGCCGCGCAGCGCGGCTGGGCATGGTCGGTGCCGCGCATGCGCACCAGGCGGCCGGTGAGCTCCACCGCCAGGCCATCGGGCACGCCGCCGCCTTCGCTCTCCAGCTCGCTGCGGTCGAAGTCGACCCGAAAGCTCGCGCAGCAGGCGCCGCAGCTCAAACAGGGGTTGTCACTCATCCAGCCAGTGTAGGTAGCGGTGAGACACTGGATCGACCCCACCTCATCCCAGCCCACCATGCGCGCATTCCTTGGCACCCTCCTGCTGCTGGCCGCCGGCGCAGCCCAGGCCGCGGATCTGACCGTCACCGTGATGGATCGCAACGGCAAGCCGCTGGCAGACGCCGTCGTGCTGGTCGACAGTGCGGTGCAGGGCCTGCGGCCCACCACGGTGATGGAGGCGACCGTCGTGCAGGAGAAGCTGCGCTTCGTGCCCACGGTCAGCGTCGTCGGCCTGGGCGCCAAGGTCAGCTTCAGCAACCTGGACACCTGGGACCATCACGTCATCCTCGGGCTGATGGGCGCCGGCGGTGTCTACGTCGACCCGGGCCAGAACACCCAGTTCCGACTCGCCGGCCGCGTTGGCAACAAGCCACCGGCCTCTGACAGCAAGGTGCTGAGCCAGCCCGGCGCCTATCTGCTGGGTTGCCACATCCACGGCTCCATGCGCGGCCACATCTACGTGGCCGACACGCCCTGGGCCAAGCTCGGCGGCGAGGACGGCAAGGCTGTGCTGCAGGGGCTGCCGGAAGGCCCGGCCCGGGTGCGCATCTGGCACCCCGACCAGCTCGTCGAAGGTTCGCCGACGGACGTGAAGGTCGCCGCCACCGGCAGCGCGGTGACGATCACCACGCAGATCGCTCCGGCGCGCAAGAAGCGGCCCGCGGGCGATCCTTATTTCGGCGGCTGAACCGAGGCTCAGTGGGCAAAGGGGTTCGCCGTCGCGAACCACAGGCCGATGCCGGTGGCGATGATGAAGGCGCCATCGGTCACGCCGACCGCCAGGAAGAACTTGGTCTGCAGCTCGGGCGCGATCTCGGGCTGGCGAGCGATGCCCTCCAGCAGCTTCATGCTGGCCAGGCCGATGCCCAGGCAGGAACCGAAGGCGGGAATGCCGATCAGCAGCGCGACGGCGAGGGGCAGGACATCGAAGGCAGGCATCTTGATTACTCCTTTGTGTTGGCGAGAAGGAGTCTGGCCGCGTCACTGCGGCGCGTCGATGACCTCGCAAGTCATTGAGTTCAGTCGCCGGTTCAGGTCAACTAGAGGCTTGTTTTTCCGCTATCCACCCGCCGGCTCGCGCACGACGGTGACCGTGCAGTCCGACTCGGCCACGACCTGGCCCGATACGCTGCCCAGGTAGCGCCGCAGCGCCGACGCGCCGCGGGCGCCCATGACGATGTGGTCCACGCCGTTGCGGTGGGCGAAGTCGATGATGGCGCCGGCTGCGTCGGGCGCCTCCAGCACGTGGAAGGTCAGCCGCCCGTCTTCGAGGCTGAGCGCCTTGCTGATGGGCCGCGCCCAGTGCTTGAGCGCGATGAGCTGCTTCACATGCAGGCTCTGGCCATGCTGGTCGGTCAGCTCATCAATGCCGATGCGGTTCACGCGCATCACGGACACGCAGGCCAGCCGGGCGCCGGCCTCGGTCTGCACGATGCGGCGCACCGTCTCGCAGAGCTGGGCCAGCAGCTCGGGCGTGGCGTTGTCCACGTCCACCGCCGCCATGACGATGGGGCTGCGCGCCAGTTGCTGGCCGGCCGGCGCCGCGGGCGCGGGTTCGGCGCCCAGCGCGAGGAACCAGCGCCTGAGCCGGCTCATGCTGCCGCTGACTTGCAGCTTCTCAGCGCGCGCGGTCAACGCCACGCCGGCGGGTTCGCGCAGGTCCAGCGCGAGCTGGGCGGCGCTCTGGTAGCGGCGCTCGGGCTTGACCTCCAGGCAATGCAGGATGACTTCCTGCAGCCAGGGCGGCAATTCGGGGCGGATGGCGCGCGGCGGCACGGGCTCGACGAAGAGGCGCCGGCGCAGGCCGCGCACCGAGTCCGGCTGGCCGAAGGGGCGCTCGCCGGTGGCCAGGTGGTAAAGCATGACGCCCAGCGCAAACAGGTCGCTGCGCTGGTCGTTGCGCACGAACTGCACCTGCTCCGGGCTCATATAGGGCCCCGTGCCCATGGGCAGCGTGAACTCCTCTTCGAGCAGATCGGGCAGCTGCTCGTGCCGGCTCAGGCCGAAGTCGACCAGCACGGCCGTGCCGTCGGCGCGGAACATGATGTTGCTCGGCTTGATGTCCAGGTGCACGACATGCTGGCGGTGCAGCGCGGCCAGGGCCGTGGCGACGCGGGCGCCGATGTCGGCCACTTCCTCGGGCGGCAGCGGCGCATCGTCCAGCCGCGGGCGCAGCGTGTCGCCAGGAATGTGCTCCATGACGATGAAGGCCTGGCGTGTCCAGTCGCCGCGGGCGACGAACCGTGGCACATGCGGGCCGCTGAGCTGTGGCATCAGCATCTGCTCGACCTCGAAGCCGACGATGGTGGCCGGATCCTCGCCGCCCTTGATGCGCGGCACCTTCATCAGCAGTTCGATGCCGTCATCGGCGCCGCTGTCACTGCCTTCCACGCGGCTGACCCGCCACAGGTTGGCCATGCCGCCCTGGTGCAGGCGAGCCTCCAGCCGGAAATCGTCCAGCACCTGGCCCGCTTCTAGCGGAGCTGGCGGGGCGGGTGAGGCAGGGGCTGTCGTGCTCATCACTCTCCGCGGGTGAGGCGGCCGGCGAGACGCTCAGCTATCAGCGGCGGCAGGTCGGTTGCGCGCAGGGCCGCGACGGCCGCGTCAACGTCGTAGGCCACACGCTGGAAGGTGATGCGGGCATCGTCCAGATCGGACTTGCCGGGGTCGAGCAACGCGTAGCAGGCCGCCGGGTTGCCGTCACGCGGCTGGCCGCAGGAGCCGGGAATGACCAGCCACTGGCGGTGCGCCGGCAGCGGCATGGGCACGCCGGCCACCGGCCGGAAGTCGCCCGCCTTGCCGGTGCCGGAGAGGTGGAAGAGCATGGGCTCGTGCATATGGCCGCAGACCTGGATGCGCGCCGCGCTGGCGTGCAGGCTCTTCACGGCCTCGGCGCGGCCTTGCACGTATTCCCAGCCATTGGGATCGAAGGCATTGGCATGCACGAACAGGCAATGGCCCGGCTCGCCGTGAGCCTGCAACGGCAGCCGCGCGAGAAAGCGCAACTGGTCTTCGTTCAGCTGGGCGCGCGTCCAGTCGATGACCGCGCGGGCATCGGGGTGCATGCCCGGGGTGCCGCCATGGACCACGGCTTCATCGTGGTTGCCCTGCACGGCGATGGCGCCATCGGTGACCAGGGCCATGACCTGATCGACCACCCAGGCCGGGTCGGCGCCGTAGCCGACAAAGTCGCCCAGCAGCGCATAGCGCGTGGCGCCCTGGGCCCGCGCGTCCGCCAGGACGGCTTGCAGGGCCTGTTTATTGGCATGAATGTCTGTGATGAAAGCCCAACGCATGGGCCGCAGCTTGCCACGAAGGGCTGACGCCGGCCCAACACCGGGTCAGGGGGAGGCGAGATCGGGGCGGATATCGGCCAGGGATGCGAGCAGGCGTTGCGCGGTTGCCGGGTCGCGCGGGGCCAGCGCTTGCGCGATTCGGCGCAGCGGTTCGGCAGCGGGCTGGAAGTCGGGGCTTCGGCGCAGTACGGCCAGCAGCGGCGGGCCGACGCGGGCCAGCATGACGGCCGGGTCTGCGCTGGGTGTGGTGCGGCGGCCCAGGTCCAGGTAGTCGCGGCGGGCCTGGGTGTAGGCCGAGAGGCGCGCGGCCGCTGCGGCATCCGGCTGGGCGAGCAGCGTGCCCATGTCGACACTCACCTCGCCAAGCAGCGCCAGCAGGCGGTCGCGCGGTGCGGAGTCGGGCGCATAGGTGACGCGGGGTGCGCGGTAGGCCACCCAGGGGCGGTCGTCGGTGTTCAGCGGCGCGTCCGCGGCGAGGCGGCGCAGCGCTGGGGCGTCGGCGATGAAGCTGCCGAGCACGGCGAAGCTGTCGCCAAGGCCGAAATGCCCCGCCAGCACCGGCACCACCCTCGGCGCAAAGCGGGTATCTCCGATTCGCCCGACAAGACCCAGCGTGGGCGTGTCCAGGCTGTTGCTGGCGAGGATGGCGGCGCCATCGGGGAAGGCCTGCAGGAAGGCCGCCGTGATGCTGCGCAGCGTTTCCAGGTCGAGCTGGTGCAGCGGCAGCCATTGGCAGAACAGGCCTTGCGGCGCAAGCCGCTCGCGCACGGCGCGGAAATGCTCGACCGTGTAGAGAGCACCCGAGCCACTGCGGGCGGGATGGAAGTTGTCGGAGACGATGACGTCATAGTGCTGCGCAGTGGTACGCACAAAGCGGCGCGCATCGGCGGCATGCAGGCGCGGGCTGGGGCCATCGCTCAGCGCGGGGCGGAACAGCGCGGAGGCTTCGATGACTTCGGGCAGCAGCTCGACGGCTTCCACCTGCACGTCAGGCAGCCGCGCGGCCACGCCGGCCGTGATGCCCGAGCCCAGGCCGAGGAAGAGGGCGCGCTGCGGCGCCGGATGCAGCAGCAGCGGCAGCAGGGCCTGGCGGCCATCGACATGCAGCGTCGCGCTGCTGCCTTCCTGCTGGCGGTTGTTGATGCGCAGCCGCGCCACGCCCGTGGCGTCCTCGACGACGCTGACGGCGGCCATTGCGCCCTCTCGGTAGCTGAGGATGCGGCCGCCCTCGGGGCGGTCGACGAAGGCCAGCGGCGGTGCCAGAACGGCAATCGCGGCGGTGGCGGCAGCAGGCAGCGACCAGCCGAAGCTGCGCCAGGCCGGCAGGAGCAGCAGATAGCCCGCTGCGACGAGGATCAAGGCGAGTTTGGGGCCGAGGGCCGGCGCGATGAGCACGCCGAACAGCGGCGCGGCCAGCGTGGCGCCCAGCGTGTTGACGCCGAGTGCGCGGCTGAACGCGATGCCGGCCGCGGACGCGTCGGCGCTGAGCTGGCAGAACAGCGCGCCCATCAGCAGCGTCGGCAGCGCGAACACGGCGACGGCGAGCACAGCCTCGGTGGCCAGTGCTGCGGCCAGCGTCTCAGGCTGCAACCATGACTTGATCGCGTCGGCGCTCCACAGCGCGGCCATGCCGAGGAGGATGCTCACGGCCAGGGCCAGCAGCAGGCGCGGCGCGTTGCGCAGCGCTGGCCAGCGTGCATGGGCTGCGGCGCCCAGTGCGCTGCCAGCGAGATAGACGGCCAGAAGCAACGCGAAGGTGTAGACGGTGTCCTCGGCCACCTGGCTGAGCACGCGCACGGCCAGCACTTCGTAGGCGATGCCGAGCAACCCGCTCAGGGCCAGCAGGACGAGTGGCCGGCTCGATGTCGGTGAGGCAGGCGCCGGCGCGGGGCGGGACTGCAATGAAACGCCGGCCAGCAATGCGCAGCCCAGGTTGAGGGCGACGCAAAGCCCTGCGCTGCGTGTCAGCCCCCAATTCGGAATCAGCCAGAAGGCGGTGGCCAGCACGCCGGCGACGGCGCCCAGTGTGTTCGCGGCATACAGCGGCGCGACGCCGGCGGTACCGATGCGCGCCATGGCCGGCAGCGTGGCGCCCATCGCGACGGTGGCCGGCAGCAGCAGGAGAAAGCTCGCTGCAAAGGCAACGCTCCATTGCCACAGTGGCGCGGCATCGGGGCCGATCAGCGCGAGCGCCGCGTTGCTGGCCATGGGCATGGCAGCCATCAGCACCGCGCCCCAGAGGCCGATCAGCGCCTCGCAGGCGGCATACCAGCGCTGCGGTTGTGGGCTCGCGTCGATGCGTGGGCCCAGCAGCAATGACCCCAGCGACAGCCCGCCAAAGAAAGCGGCGACGACAGCGAGCACGGCGGCCGATTCATGGCCCAGCACGAGGCCGAGCTGCTGCGTCCAGACGATCTGGTAGCCCAGCCCGGCAAAGCCGGACGCGGCCATCAGCAGTAAAGCCAGATGCTTCAAGCGTTGAAGCTCAGCGTATAGCCCCAGCTCTCCAAACGCGTCGGGATCGCGTTGAAGGCCAAGCTGATGCGACGCCCGCCAGCGTTGGGCGGCACGGCGTGCATCAGATAGCTGGGGAACAGCACCATGTCGCCCGGGCTGGGCGCGGGGCCGACCCATTTCTCGGCGTTGTAGGGGCCGGCGGTCACGCCGGCGTGGTCGTTCTTCAGCGCGAAGTCATGGCCGCCGGGCGACTTCATGAACACGGTGCGGGCCGAGTCGTCGGTCGCGGTCAGGTAGACCACACCGGAGGCAAAACTGTTGGCGTGGTTGTGCATGGCCTGGCGCCCGCCGGTGTCCAGCACGTTGACCCACATCTCCTTGATGGCCCAGCCCAGGGTCTCGCCAAAGAGGTGGCGGCCGAACTCGGCGATCTTGGGTGTGATCAGCGCCGCGGCCTGCACAAGCAACGGGCTGTCGCCGGGCTGCAGCATCTGGGTGTGCGACAGGGCTCCCGAGCTATTGTTGGCCTGCAGCGCGCGAGTGCTGAAGTGGTCGATCAGCGCATTGACGAGGGGCACGGGCAGCACGCCCGGCGCGCGCAGCAGCGGCACCGGGAAAAGGCCGATGACTTCGTCTGTCATGCCAGAACTGCCGCGATGCGCAGCCACGACCAGTAAGCCGCGGCGCTGCCGATCATGTAGAGCAGCACCGTGCGCAGCCGCTGCGTGGCCGGCCAGCGGGCGCTGAGGCGCCACAGGCACCAGCAGAAGCCGACAGTCATCAGCTGGCCCAGTTCGACGCCGACGTTGAAGGTCAGCAGCGCGACCAGCAGATGGTTCTCGGGCAGGCCGATTTCCTTCAGCGCGCCGGCAAAGCCCAGGCCGTGCACGAGGCCGAACAGGAAGGCGACCAGGGCTGGCCAGCGCCCCGCCAGGGTGTCGCGCTTGTGCAGCGCCTCGCCAGCCACCAGAACGATGGATAGCGCGATGCTGGCCTCCACCGGTGCCGAGCGCAGCGTCAGCAGCCCCAGGGCGCTGCTCGCCAGCGTCAGGCTGTGGGCGGCCGTGAAGGCGGTGATAGTCCAGACCAGGCGGCGGCGAAAGCCGACGAGGAACAGCAGGCCAATGACGAAGAGCAGGTGGTCGATGCCGCCGAGGATGTGCTCGACGCCCAGCAGCGTGTAGGCGCTGGCGATCTCGCCCATGCCGCGCGGGTCGTTGGCGGCACCGTAGAGCTGCACCGTGGGCTGGGCCTTGGTCAGCGTGTAGACGCGGGTGTCGCCGTTCATCCAGACGACCTTGACGACGGCCGCGGAGTAGCGTTCGCCGACGCCCTTGACCGACATCGTGCCGGCCAGGCCTTGCTCGCCGCAGCGCAGCGCGTTGGCTTGGGCCGCACAGCCTTGTGGCCACACCGCCGTCAGATCCTGTCCCACCGGGCGCTTTTCGCCCGCCGACCACTGCCAGACGAATTCGCCGCGCTGCGTTTCGCGCAACTGCAGCTCGGCCATGCTCATTTCGTGTGCCGAGGCGGGCAGGGCGGCGGCCGCAACGGCGAGCCACAGCATGGCACGCAACCACATCCACCCGCGCTTCATGGGGCAGTCGCCTCCACCTTGACGGTGTATTTCCTGGCGAGGGCTGCCACTGCGGCGCTGCGTTGGACGGCCAGGGTCGCGTCCGTCCAGTCCTGCAGCACCACGCCGCGCAGCGCCTCGAAGCTGGCCGGTCTGGCGCCGCTGCTGGCGTCCAGCCGCACGGCGTGCCAGCCCTCGCGCGACTGGAGCGCCAGCCATTGGCCCGCGGTGGCTCCTTCCAGTGCCTTCGCGAAGTCCTCGCCATAGCTCTGCAACAGGTTGCTGTGCGGCCTCCCCTTGAAGACGCGCAATCCGGCCTTGGTGTCGCCCGGCACGCCGTTGTTCAGCAGGTCGACGAAAGTGCGCACGGCCGCCTCGTTCGCCTCGTCGCCCAGCACGGCCTCCTGGAAGTCGAACCGTGCCGGCTCGTCGTAGCGGGCGCGGTGTTTCTCGAACCAGTCGCGCAGCACCGGCTCCTTGACCGGCGGCAGCTGGGTGCCGCCGTCGACCACGCTGAGCGCCTTGAAGATGACGCGTTCTCGGATCGCGGTGTCGCCTTTGTCGAGCTGCAGCGCCAGGCCTTCGCGGTAGAGCACCTCGTTGTCGAGCCAGACCTTGCGCAGCGCGGCGGTCTCTTCGGCGTTGGGCTCATGGCCGCGCTTGGCTTTGAACAGCTCGCGGGCCTCGCGATCGACTTCGGCGCTGATGACGATCTCGTTGGACCCCGCGGTGTCGCGGTTGAGCAGGCGGTCGGCGCCGAACAGGGCAGCGCCCAGCAGCAGGAAGTGCAACAGCGGTTCGCGGGTCCAGTTCGGCAGGCCGGATAGGCGGGGCGGCGCCTTGGCGGTGGGGGTCAAGGAAAGCTGGGCGGACATCGGTCTCTGGGGGCGGGGCACAGGCGGCGGATGCTATCGACGCTGCAAGACAAATTGACGACAAGCGTGGCCGCTGGGGACGCGCACGCGCGACGAAAAAAGGGCGCCGCATCGCTGCGGCGCCCTGGCAAGTGTTGTCGGGAGCAGGGCTCCCGGCTCCTTTACTTGACGCCTGCGACGGCGACCGAATTGGCCACTTCGACGTAGATCGGGTTGCTGTAGAACCAGAGGTCGGCCCAGGCCGCGACGTCGTAGGACACCGCCTTCTGGCCCACGATCGGGTTGCCCGCGCCGGTGGCCGTGGCCAGGTGAGCCGGGCAGCCGTTGATGGTGCCGTTGGCCTGCGTCCAGGTTGCGCCAGCGGCCGGCAGGTTGGTGGCTACCGTCGTACAGGGGATGCGAAGCATCGTCGTGTCGTTGGCGTTGGTGAACAGGTCGGCCAGCGGGTTGCCGTTGGCGTCCGTCTCGTAGGGCACGGCAGCCGGCATGTTGGTGCCGCGCAGGCGCACGTACTGCGAGGCCTGGACCGCCGGGATGCGCAAGCTCATCTTCAGGAAGACGCTGTTGTCCACGCCTGACGACACTTGAGTCCAGGCCGAGCCGCCGTTGCCGCTGAAGGTCTTCAGGATGGCGGCCGACGTGTTCTTGGCGGCGGCCGGCACGGCCGACAGGCCTGCGGTGCTGCCGTCGGCGCGCAGCCAGTCGGTGTTACGCGGCCATTCGCCGGCGTAGTCGGCCGAGCCGGGCGTCCTGTAGCCGGTCACGAGGCCACGGACGACGTCGACGTGGTCCAGCACCGGCTTGTTGATCGGCTGGTTGATGCCGACCTGCAGCAGCGATGGGTTCGGGAACGAGTAGGGGGCGAAGTTCGCACCGTCCGGGTCGCGCAGCACGACGGCCACGACGATCTCGGCACCAGGGCGGACCGCGAGCTTCTCGCCCATGGTGACGCAGCCGGTCTTGTCGATGTCGGTGGCGTTGGTCGCCGCGGCGACGGCAATCGCCTCGACGGAGGCGTTCGTCCGGGCGGCGATGCCCGGGTACGAAGCGCAGGCCACGAACGCCAGGCGGTCGATCAGCTGGCCGGAGGCCGCCCAGGCGTTGCCGGTGCGCAGTCCGTCGACGATGGTCTGCGGGCGCAGCTTGTCGGCACCGTTGCGGACCAGCACGTGTGTGCGCTGGTATTCGCCGGGGTAGAAGTCCTGCGACGAGCGGCGGTCATCCGGGCCGAACTGGCCGCGGTTGTGCCAGTCGGAGCTGGCGAAGAACCAGAAGCCGCGGCCTTCGCCGAGCAGGGCGTCCCAGACGCCGCCGACCTGGCCTGCATAGACGCCGGTGCCGCCGTAGGTGGTGCCGCCGACGGAGTCGGTCAGCACGCCGCCGATATTGTTGCGCTTGACCTGGTACTCACCGCGGTTGTCAGACGCGCCGTGGCCCGGCTGCGACTCGAAGCCGAAGGCGACGTTGGGCGCGGCGTTGTTGAAGTTGCGCAGGTGCTCGATGTTGTAGCCGTTGTTGCCGTTCGGGTTGAACGGGCCGGCGCGCTCCAGGTGGGCGGGCACGTAGTAGCTGGCATTGCCGTGGAAGTTCGCCATCCACTTCATGGCTTCGACGGTCTTGAGGTGGCCGCGCGTGCCGACGCCGGTGCCGGTGGCGGGAATGAGCTTCTGGCCGGTGGCGCTCCAGCCCAGGATGGCGGAGGTGGAGTCGGCGCTGTTCGGGTTGGCGCAAGTCCAGTTGTTGCCCGTGCTCGAGCCGGTCACGTTGCCGCGACTGGTGTCGGTGTCGTTGCGGTCGAAGCAGTAGGACCACTGGGCCAGCGCGTTGGCGTTGCCGAGCGGCGAATAGCCGGGGGCGGTGGGCAGCGTGACGGAGTCGACGGAGGCCGGCATCTGGCCAGTGATCACCGACATCGAGCTGTGCTCATGGCCGGCGACGACAGACTCCAGCCCGAGGAACAGCGGCAGGTTCTTCTGGGCCGCGAGGTACTCGATGACGGGGTACTGGTACTCCTGCAGCGACTGCCAGCGCCACATGTTGCCCGTGCCGCCGACGCCGCCGCCGTTGCCCTTGAGGTTGGCCGCGCCGATGCTGTTGGCCCAGGTCGTCGTCGGGCCCTGGCCGGCGACATAGGGGAAGGCCGGCGTGGACAGCGAAGCGTCCTCGACCAATGTGCAATTGCGGTTGCCATTGCCGCCGTGGCCGGCCTGCACGAACCAGTCCAGGCCCCAGGGCGTCTCGGACTTGTCGGTGACCTTCTTCACCAGCTTCTGCATCGAGATCGAGCCGTCCGAGCAGGTGGTGTGGTTGTGGAAGTCACCGGAGACATATTTGCCCGGCGTCTTGCCTGCGGCGGTGGCGACGGTCGGCGCGATGACGACGATGCTGCTGAGGGCAGCCACGGCGGCCAAGGCGATCTGGCTCTTGGTGAAATAGTGGGGCATGGAAGCGGCTCCGAAAGGGAATAGGGGAGGCGTGGAACGGGGCGGATGCTAGGAAGCGGCCGTGACCCTGGCGTGACGGCATCGCGACGCTGCTGAGACGCGTTCAGCGCAAGCCGGCGAAGTCGACGTTGAGCGTGGCGTTGACGGGCTCGGCAGACTCGAAGATGAGCCGCAGGGGATAGCTGCGGCCGATCTGCAGCGGCTGCTGCAGATCGAGCAGCTCGATGTGCAGGCCGTCCTCGGTCAGCTCCAGCGTCTGGCCTGGTTGGATCAGCAGGGACAAGTCTTGCGCCTTGGCGGGTGCGCCGGGCCCGGCCAGGCGTGCTCCAGCAGCCACCGGGGTTTCGACGCCGATCAAGCGATCCGCGCGCTGCACCTCATCGAAGCGCATGCACAGCACGGCCGTGTCGGCGTCGACGCGGGCGGTGCGAGTCCAGGGGTGCCAGATGCGCAGATGGCTGCTGAAGAACTCGCAGGCCCGTGCCGGGCGGGCCAAGCCCAGGTAGGCAGCGCTGGCGGCGAGCAGCAGTCGGCGGCGGGGCAGGGGAGAGGCGGGCATGGGCGGCAACCATCGCAGGCGCAGGTGACGGCGCTGTGACGAAGCCGATGACTCTCGGGCGTCACGCGCCTGTCGTCTTTGACCACCACACTCCGGCCCGATTCAAACGCAGCGGCGTTCTTCCATTTGCCGCCTCAACCTTCAAGCTCTGGAGTTTTCAATGAAGCTCGCCACTCTCGCCCTGGCCCTTGGCCTGGCCTCGCCGGCTTTCGCGGCCGCTCCGCTGTCCGTGGACTTTGAAAAGAACTGGTCCTATGGCGACGAGGTGGCCAACACCTACGCGGCCGACGGCGTGACCTTCACCAATGTGCTGGGGCTGTCCAACGACGCCAACTTCAGCTACTTCGGCAATGCACCGTCGCCGCTCGGTGTGGCCTTCGTGCAGCTCGGTGGGGTCGTCAATACGGCTGCCTACATGAATGTCGCCGCTGGCGTTGCCGGCGGGCTGAGCTTCTATTACGCCGGCACTGACACGGCCACCATCAGCGCCTATTCGGGCCTGAACGGTTCAGGCTCGCTTCTGGGCACCATCACGCTGACCGCGACCGGTGACTACTCGACCTGGTCCCAGAAGATCCTGAGCTACAGCGGCACGGCACTGTCCTTCGACCTGACTGGCACGAACGGCGTTGCCGCGCTGGACAACATCTCCGCCGTCCCCGAGCCGAGCAGCATCGCACTGCTGCTCGCCGGGGGCGCCCTGGTGCTGGCCCGCCGCCGTCGCGCCTGATCAGCGAGCGCCCAAAAGAAAAAGCCGGCTGTTCGCAGCCGGCTTTTTGCTTTCGAGATGAGGCGTGTCAGCCAATGCGTCCAAGCAGCAGGTACTCCATGAGTGCCTTCTGCACGTGCATTCTGTTCTCCGCTTCATCCCAGACGACCGACTGCGGTCCGTCGATGACGTCCGCCGCCACTTCCTCGCCGCGATGAGCCGGCAGGCAGTGCATGAAAAGGGCGTCCGGCTTGGCGCGAGCCATCATCTGCGTGTCCACGCACCAATCCGCGAACGCAGCCTTGCGGGCCTCGTTCTCGGCTTCGTAGCCCATGCTGGTCCAGACGTCGGTCGTCACCAGGTCGGCGCCGTCGCAGGCCTCGCGCGGGTCGTTGAACACGCGGTAGCAGCTCGCGTCCTTGATGCCGGCCACTGCCGGGTCCACACCATAGCCGCTGGGTGTGCTGACATGCACCTTGAAACCCAGGATCTCGGCCGCCTGCAGCCAGGTGTTGGCCATGTTGTTGCCGTCCCCCACCCAGGCGACGACACGGCCCTTCAGGCAGTCCATGTCGATGGCGCCGCGCCGGTCCATGCCGCGGTTCTCGATGAAGGTGAACAGGTCGGCCAGGATCTGGCAGGGGTGGTACTCGTTGGTCAGGCCGTTGATGACCGGCACGCGCGAATGCGCCGCAAACGCCTCGAGCTTGCTCTGCTCGAAGGTGCGGATCATGACGATGTCGACCATGCGGCTGATGACGCGCGCCGAGTCCTCCACCGGCTCGGCTCGGCCGAGCTGGCTGTCGCCCGTCGTCAGGTGCACAACGGAGCCGCCCATCTGGTACATGCCCGCCTCGAAGCTGACGCGCGTGCGCGTGCTGGCCTTCTCGAAGATCATGGCCAGCGTGCGGTCCTGCAGCGGCTGGTATTTTTCGTAGTTCTTGAAGCGGCGCTTGATGATGCCGGCGCGGTCGAACAGGTGGGCGTATTCCTCGGCGCGCAGGTCTTTGAACTGCAGATAGTGACGCATCAGTGCATCCCCCGGCTTCATGGCTTGGGCTGCGCAAGCAGCGCTTTGATCAGCGGCACGAGGCGGGCAGCGATTTCGCGCGCTTCGTCGTGCGTCAGGATCAGCGGTGGCAGCAGGCGCACCACGCGGTCGGCCGTCACGCTGATCAGCAGGCCGGCATCCAGGGCTTGACCCAGCAGCGGGCCGGCCGGGCGATCCAACTCGATGCCCAGCATCAGGCCCTGGCCGCGGATCTCGACCAGGCCCGACTCGCCAGCCAGGCCCTCGGCGAGGGCGCCGCGCAGCGTGGCGCCCACGGCTTCGGCATTGGCCAGCAGGCCGTCCTCTTCCATGATCTTCAACGTCTCGACACCGGCGCGCATGGCCAGCGGGTTGCCGCCGAAGGTGGTGCCGTGGTTGCCGGCCTTCAGCACGTCGGCGGCGCGCGGGCCGCAGACGACAGCACCGATGGGCACGCCCGAACCCAGGCCCTTGGCCAGCGGCATCACGTCCGGCTTGATGCCGGCCCACTGGTGGGCGAACCACTTGCCGGTGCGGCCGATGCCGCATTGCACTTCGTCCAGCATCAGCAGCAGGTCGCGCTCGTCGCAGACGCGGCGCAGGGCCTGCAGGAACTCGATGCGGGCGGGGTTGATGCCGCCTTCGCCCTGGATGGTCTCCAGGAAGATGGCCGTGATGTTGGGGTGAGCGGCCAGGGCGGCCTCGAGGGCGGCAATGTCGTTGAGCGGCACGCGCACGAAGCCCGGCACCAGCGGTCCGAAGCCGGCCTGGATCTTGGGATTGGCCGTGGCCGACAGCGTCGCGATCGAGCGGCCGTGGAAGGCGCCCTCGAAGACCAGCACCTCGGGCGAGGTATTGCCGCGGTCATGGCCGAACTTGCGGGCGATCTTCAACGCCGCCTCGTTGGCCTCGAGTCCGCTATTGCAGAAGAAGACATTGGCCAGGCCCGAAACCTCGCAGAGCTTGGCGGCGAGTTGCTCCTGCAGCGGCACGCGGTAGTAGTTGCTGGTGTGGATCAGCTTGGAGAGCTGATCTTGCAACGCCGGCACCAGGCGCGGGTGGTTGTGGCCCAGCGTGTTGACCGCGATCCCGCCCAGTCCATCCAGCAGTCGTCGGCCTTCCGTGTCCCAGACCCAGCAGCCCTGGCCGTGCGAAAGCGCAACGGGCAGGCGGCCATAGGTCRGCATGACATGGGGCTCGGACGAGGGAGGGACAGCGTTCATCGGGTCTCCTGATGAGTCGAGAAAAAAGGAACTTTTGATTCTAAGGTTGATGCCGCAGCAATTGCTGCGCCGCAGCAGATGGCTTGGCGTCGAGGCACAATACCGGTCTTTGGCAGCGGCGCCCCGCTGTACCGCGAAGCCCCTCTGTCCATGACCGTTGCCCCCCCGCCGCGCGAAGTCTTCATCCAAGGTGTCACCCAGGATGGAAAAACCTTCCGACCGAGCGACTGGGCCGAGCGGCTGGCGGGCGCAATGTCCTGCTTTCGACCCGGCGGCGCGCGCGGCGGCATTGGTGCCTACATCGGCTATTCGCCGCTGTGTGTCCCCACCGTCATCAACGGCGTGAAGTGCGTTGTCGTCAACGAAGAGCTCAAGCGCCTCGAACCCATGGCCTGGGACTTCGTCATGAACTTCGCGCGCGACAACAACCTGCAAGTTGCCGACGCCTGCCTGCTGCCCGACGGCCCAGGCGGTAAATCGGGCGCTTGATTTCGTCTCTCCTAGCAAGAGTCCCAGGACGCACCTGGGCGGGGCGCCGTTATCCTCGCCGGCAATGTTTGGAAACATGCCGATAAACGCCAGCGCCGCCACCATCGCCGCAGATCCGCTCCCCACCGCGCCGGCCGTGGCGGCGGAGCGCACGCTGACGCCGGTCTGGGTGCTGTTGCGCGGCCTGTCACGCGCCAGCGGGCATTGGGGGGTTTTCCCCGAACATCTGCTGCGCGAATTGCGTGCGTTGCAACCGGCGTCCCGGCTGCTGCTGCTGGATCTGCCCGGTACGGGTGCGCTGCGCCGCCAGGCCAGTCCTACCCAGGTGTTGGCCATCGTTGATGCTTGCCGTGAACAGTTGCAACGCCTCGGCGTCAATGGGCCGGTGTCGCTGGTCGGCATGTCGCTGGGCGGGGCGGTGCTGAGCGAATGGGCGAGCCGCTATCCCAGCGAGGTTGAGGCCGGCGTGCTGATCAACCCCAGCCTGCGGCCTTTCAGCGAGTTGTTTCGCAAGCCGCATCCGCTGAACTATCTTGGCCTGTTGCTGCTGTCCCTGAGTCGCTTCAGCGCCCGTATGCGGGAGGAGAGGGTGCTCAGCCTGACGACGCGGTTGACGCCGACTCCGGCCATCATCGACCGCTGGGTGGAGTTGCAGCGCCAGCACCCGCTCGGTGTTCGCAACACGGCCCGCCAGTTGCTCGCCAGCATGCGCTATCGCGCCAGCCGCACTCGCCCGGCTGCGCCCATGCTGCTGTTGTGCAGCAAAGCGGATGGGCTCGTCGACTGGCGTTGCTCGCAGGCCATCAGCCGTGCCTGGGGAGCGCCGCTGCGCCTGCACACCAAGGCCGGCCACGATCTGCCGCTGGATGACCCGCAGTGGGTGGCCCGGGCCGTCGCCGAGTGGCTGCGCGACCGCAGCATCCAGGGCGTCGTGCCAGGCGAGTGGCATTGAAATGCAAGCGGCCCGCAGGTGCGGGCCGCAGATGCAAAGAGGCCCGCTTGCGCGGGCCTCTTTGCTTGCACCAGAGCTGGATTGTTTCTTAGGCGGCGAGCGCCTTGATCTTGGCGGACAGGCGGCTCTTGTGACGAGCAGCCTTGTTCTTGTGGAAGATGCCCTTGTCGGCGACAGAGTCGATGACGGCTTGGGCAGCCTTGAACAGGTCAGCGGCCTTGGACTTGTCGCCCGCGGTCACAGCCTTTTGCACGTTCTTGACGACCGTACGGTATTTGGAGCGAAGCGCAGTATTCGCGGCGTTGAGCTTGGCGTCCTGGCGGACGCGCTTGAGACCCGACGCCAGGCGAACCGTCTTCTTCTTGGCTTTGGAGCTGGTAGCCATGCTGTATCTATACCCAGTTGGTGCAAAGACGACGAGTATAGCCCGAAATCAGGGTTAAAGCCAAGTGCCTGGGACGAGTATCGAAGAAGGCGCCATTCACGACACAGATAATCCGCCGCCATGAATCTGCTGCGCGCTGCGTCGACCATTTCCCTGCTGACCCTGACCTCGCGCATCACCGGCCTTGTCCGCGAAACCATGGTGGCGGGCCTTTTCGGCGCCACCGGAATGACCGATGCGTTTCTCGTCGCGTTCCGGATCCCGAACCTGCTGCGACGTCTGTTTGCTGAGGGCGCATTTTCGCAGGCCTTCGTGCCGCTGCTGGCGGCGACGCGGGCCACCGAGGGCGAAGCGGCAACGAAGCGCCTCATCGACGCCGTCGCGACCGTGCTGTTATGGGCGCTGATGGCGACCTCGGTGATTGGTGTGGTCGCAGCGCCCCTCTTGGTCTGGCTGCTCGGCGGCGGGCTGCCGGAGCCGGCGTTCGACGCATCCGTCGTCATGACGCGCTTCATGTTCCCCTATATCGGCTGCATGTCGCTGGTGGCCCTGTCGGCGGGCATCCTGAACACCTGGCGACGCTTTGTCGTGCCGGCGGCAACGCCGGTGCTGCTCAACCTCAGCGTCGTCGCCGTCGGCTGGGCCTTGGTCGGGCCGCTTGAGCGCGCGGGCTATCCGGGTATCTATGCGATGGCCTTCGGTGTCATGCTCGGCGGCGTGCTGCAATTGCTGGCGCAGTGGCCGGCGCTGCGGGCCATCGGCGTGACGCCGCGCATGCGGTTCAGCTGGCAAGGCTTGCGGGAGGCACGTGCCAATCCGGGTGTCAGCCGCGTCATGCTGGGCATGGGGCCGGCGCTGCTGGGTGTCGGTGTGTCCCAGCTGTCGCTGATGATCAACACGCAGATCTCCAGCCGCCTCGGCGAGGGTGCGACATCCTGGCTGAACTATGCCGACCGCCTGATGGAATTCCCCATCGGCCTGCTCGGCGTGGCGCTCAGCGCGGTGCTGACCCCGCAGCTGTCCGCTGCTCAGGCTTCGGGCGAGAGCGAGCGCTACAGCCGCCTGCTCGACTGGGGCCTGCGCATGGTGATGCTGTTTGCCTTGCCCTGCGCCGTGGCCCTGCTGGTCTTCGCCGAACCGTTGACGGCCGTGCTCTACCACCGCGGCGCCTTCACGGCGGCCGACGTGGCCCACACAGCGCAGTCGGTCATGGGCTGGGGTGTTGGCCTGCTGGGCCTGATCGCGGTGAAGGTGCTGGCGCCCGGCTTCTTCGCTCGCCAGGACACCGGCACGCCGGCCAAGATCGCCGTCGCCGTGCTGGTGCTGACGCAGGGATTCAACCTTGTCTTCGTGCCGTGGATCGGTGTCGCGGGCCTGGCCCTGTCCATCGGCCTGGGCGCGCTGGTCAACGCGGGCTGGCTGTTCTGGGGGCTGAAGAAGCTGGGTAGCTACCGCCCCGAGCCCGGCTGGCTGGCCTTCGGCCTGCGTGTGGTGCTGGCTTGTGCAGCCATGGGCCTGTTGCAATGGGAGTTGGCCAGCAGGCTGGACTGGCTCGGCCTCGGCGCGCACGAGATCCGGCGCGGCCTCGTCATGGCGGCCAGCCTGGCGGGCAGCGCCATCGTCTATTTCGCGGTGCTGCTGCTGGTTGGCATGCGGCCCCGTGCGCTCGGGCGCCCAAGCTGATGAAGTACGCAGCGCCGACTCCGCTGGACTACTTTGCCACGCTGGTGGCGGAGGATGAGAGCCTCAATCTGCTCGAGGCCGCCATCAGCTTGGCCCAGGACGAATATCCCCAGCTTGATGTCCAGGCTGCGCTGTCCAAGGTGGATGCGCTGGCGCGCCGCCTGCGTGAGCGCATCACGCCGGAGACTGTGCCGGCCGAGCGGCTGCATCAGCTGACACGTTTCTTCCACGGCGAACTCGGCTTTGCCGGCAATCTGAACAATTACTACGCGGCCGAGAACAGCTTCGTGCATCGCGTGCTGGAGACGCGGCGTGGCATTCCCATCACGCTGGCCGTGCTGCTGTTGGAGCTTGCCGAGCAGGCGGGCCTGCGCGCTGCGGGCGTCGCTTTCCCGGGGCATTTCCTCGTCAAATGCCGCGTCGGGCTTGGCGAGGTCGTTATCGACCCCTTCACGGGCGAATCGTTGTCAGCCACGCGGCTGGACGAGCGCCTGGCCGTCTACCGCCATGGCAGCGAGCTGCCCGCCGACCTGGAGTTGCCGCTGGAGTTCTTCCTGCGCGCTGCATCCAAGCGCCAGATCCTGGCACGCATGCTGCGCAATCTGAAGGAAGTTCACCGCGCCGCCGAGGACTGGCCGCGGCTGCTAGCCGTGCAACAGCGCCTCGTCATCCTGCTGCCGGGCGACCCGGTCGAGCGCCGCGATCGCGGCCTGGTGCTGGCGACGCTGCGCGCCTTTGCCGCTGCCGCCGACGATCTGGCCTTCTATCTTGCCGAGCGGGGCGATGCACCCGACGCCGCGGGATTGCGAACCCGCCTGGCGATGCTGCTTGACCAGGCCCGGCCGCCGCTTCAGTGACAATCCGCGCCCGCCCGCCCACCACCATGATGAAGCTCAGCAAGCACCAACGCACCGCCCTGGCCTGGGGCGGTGTCGCCCTGGGCGTCTTTCTTCTGCTGTGGCTGCTGTCACCCGTGCTGGCGCCTTTCATCGCGGCCCTGGTGCTGGCGTACGCGTTGGCGCCCGCCGTGCAGGCCCTGGTGAACCGGCGCGTGCCGCGGTCGCTGGCGGTGCTGATGGTCGAGCTGCTGTTTGCGATGGCCCTGCTGGCCTTGGTGCTGCTGGTGCTGCCCATCCTCAGCAAAGAGCTGCCGGCGCTGCGCGAGCAGATTCCTGCATTGGCCAAGCTGGCCAATGACAAGCTTTCCCCCTGGCTGGCGGAGCACGGCATCTACATGCAGCTCGACCCGGCCAGCATCAAGGCCTTCGTGCTGAAGTACCTGGATGCCAATTTCGAAGAGTGGCTGGCGACGGCGCTGAGCTCGGCCCGCATCGGCGGCAGCTTCCTGCTCGCCTTCATCGGCAATGCGGTGCTGCTGCCCGTCGTGCTTTTCTATCTGCTGGACGACTGGCCCGGCCTGGTCGAGCGCATGCGCGCTCTCGTGCCGCCAGCGGCGCGCGATTCGGTTGGCAGCTTCCTCGACGAATGCCATGAGACGCTGGGCCAGTACCTGCGCGGTCAATTGCTAGTCATGGGGGCTCTGGCCATCTTCTACAGCGTCGGCCTGGCGCTGGCGCGCTTCGATCTGGCCTTGCCCATCGGCGTCTTCACCGGCCTGGCGGTTTTCATTCCCTATCTGGGCTTTGGCCTGGGCCTGGTGCTGGCGCTGCTGGCAGGCTTGCTGCAATTCGCAAATCTTTATGGCGTTCTCGCCGTCGCCATCGTCTTTGGCATCGGCCAACTGCTGGAAAGCTTCGTGCTGACGCCGCGCTTCGTCGGCGAGCGCATCGGCATGAGCCCGCTGATGGTCATCTTCGCGCTGCTGGCCTTCGGTCATCTGCTCGGCTTTGTCGGCGTGCTGATTGCGCTGCCGCTGTCGGCTGTGGCGGCAGTCGCGGTCAAGCGCCTGCATCGCGCCTATCTCGAGAGTTCGCTGTTCCGTTAGCCGTTCAATGAGGCAGATCCCGCTTGCGCTGCTGGCGCCGCCCGCGCACAGCTTCGACAACTTCCTGCCCGGCGCCAATGCCGAGGCTCTGGCCTACCTGCTGGGCCTGCAGCCGGGCGATCCACCCGCGCTGCTCTGGGGCCCGACCGGCTCGGGCAAGAGCCATCTGCTGCAGGCCTTGGCCGAGCGCTGGCAGGCGGCCGGCCAGCGCGTCGCGTGGTACGACGCCGAGACGGCCTTGCCCTGGGAGCTGCCAGCCCACGAGAGCCTGTTGCTGCTGGACGATTGCCAGCGCTTTGACGCCGGCCAGCAGCATGCCGCATTTGCCCTTTTTGTAGCGACGGCGGGGCAGGGCTATACCGTCGTTGCAACGGCCGATGCGCCAGCCGTCGACCTGGCCGTGCGCGAAGACCTGCGTACGCGCCTGGGCTGGGGCCCGAGCTTTGCGCTTGAACCGCTGCGCGAGGCCGAAATGCGTGCCGTGCTGCGCCGCGAGGCGGATCGCCGCGGCCTGCTGCTCGGCGACGAGGTGCTGTCCTATCTGCTGACCCGCTTCGAGCGCAATCTCAAGGGGCTGATGGCCTTGCTCGAGCGGCTGGATGAATTCGCGATGTCAGCCAAGCGCGCGCTGACGCTGCCGCTGCTGAAGGCCATGCTGGCCGACGAGGCCGTTGAAGAAAAAATCGACTCTGACCCTAATTTATGAATCTCACGCTGTTTGACCTGGATGGGACGCTGATCCCCATGGATTCCGACCATGCCTTCGGTGGTTTCATGGTGGAGGTGGGCTGGGTGGACGGCGTGGTCTGGGGTGCGAAGAACGACGAGTTCTTTGCCCAGTACAACGCGGGAACGTTGGACCTGCCGGCGTATATCGACTTCGCGACGTCCGCCTGGCGCTCCCGCCCGCTGGCCGAGGCGCTGGCCATGCGGGAGCGCTTCATGGCCGAGGTCATGCGCCCGGCGCTGCGGCCCGAGGCCGTCGCTCTGGTAGAGAAGCACCGTGCAGCGGGCGACCTCATCGCCCTGGTCACGGCGACCAATGAATTCGTCACCGCGCCGATTGCCGCGGCCTTTGGCATCGAGCACCTGATCGCCGTCGAGCTGGAACGCGACGCCGAGCAGCGCTACACCGGAGCCATTCGCGGCATCCCGAGCTTCCGCGAGGGCAAGATCGCGCGCGTCGAGGGCTGGTTGCAGGGCCTGGGGGCACAATGGCGCGATTTCGAGCGCGTGAACTTCTTCAGCGACTCGACCAACGATCTGCCCCTGCTTGAACGCGTCAGCGACCCCGTGGCGACCAATCCCAGCCCGACCCTCGCCGCGATCGCCGCCGAACGGGGCTGGCCCCAGTTGCACCTCTTCGCATGATCAAAAAGTTCATCGACAAACTGCTTGGCAAACCCGCCGCAGCCCCCAAGAAGACCAGCCCGCTGGGCAAACGGGTGGAGGTGACGGCCGAAGTCCACGGCATCAACCCCGACCTGCTCGACGAGCGCGCGGTCAAGGTCGTCAAGACGCTGACCGACGCGGGTTTCGAGGCCTATATCGTCGGCGGCGCCGTGCGCGACCTGCTGCTGAACATGCGGCCCAAGGACTTCGACGTCGCGACCAATGCGACGCCCGAACAGGTCAAGGGGCTGTTTCGCCGCGCTTTCATCATCGGCCGGCGCTTTCGCATCGTTCACGTTGTCTACGGCCGCGGTCGTGAGCACGAAGTGATCGAGGTCTCGACCTTCCGCGCGCTGCCGACGGAATCGGAAGCCATCGCCGGCAACGAGAAGACGGGCAAAGCCGAGCTGGATGGCAAGCATCACGCTGTGGATGCCAGCGGCCGCGTGCTGCGCGACAACGTCTGGGGCCCGCAGATCGAGGATGCTGCCCGTCGCGACTACACGGTCAACGCGATGTATTACGACCCGCAGCGCCAACTGGTGGTGGACTACCACGGTGGCCTCGCCGACGCCAAGGCCAAGCTGCTGCGCATGATCGGCGATCCCGAAACCCGCTACCGCGAGGACCCGGTCCGCATCATCCGCGCCGTGCGCTTCGCCGCCAAGCTGGGCTTCACGCTCGAGCCCAAGACACTGGCACCGGTGAAAGCCTCGTCGGCGCTGCTGGCCAATGTGCCGGCCTCGCGCCTCTTCGACGAGATGATCAAGCTGTTGCAGACCGGCCATTCCCTGGCCAGCATCGCGCAGTTGAAGAAGCTGGGTCTGGGCCGCGGCGTGTTCGCAGTGCTGGACGCCATGCTGACCGAAACCGGTGACCTGCACGAGGGCATTCGCGGCAACTTCGTGCGGCAGGCCTTCGAGGACACCGACCGGCGCGTGCAGGAAGGCCGCGGCGTCAGCCCCAGCTTCATGCTCGCCTGCATGCTCTGGCATGAAGTGCTGGACCGCTGGACCAAGATCCGCAACGGCGGCGAGCCGCCAGTGCCGGCACTGGCCCAGGCGATCGACGCCGTCTTCGATGCCCGCATCGGCGACATCTCCGGCCGCGGCAAGCTGGCGGCCGACATGCGCGAAATCTGGATGATGCAGACCCGCTTCGAGCGCCGTACCGGCTCGGGTGTGTTCAGCCTCATCGAGCAGCCGCGCTACCGTGCCGGCTTTGACTTCCTGCGCCTGCGCGCCGACGTCGGCGAGATCGACCCGGCCCTGGCCGACTGGTGGGAGGACTTTGCGCTGGGCAGCGATGACGACCGTCAGGCCCTGCTGGCCGACGCCCGTGCGACCCAGCAGAAGCAGCCTCGCGTCGTGCGTGCACCGCGTCCCGAGGCGCCGGCCGGTGAAGAAACCGAGCCGGCGGCCGATGACGCGCCGGCCAAGAAACGCCGCCGTCGCCGCCGCAAGCCGGGTGGCGGGGAGGGCGCCGCAGCGCCCGCAACTGCCGCCGAGTGAGCTCGCGCGCCTACGTCGGACTGGGCGCCAACCTGGGCGCCGACCCTTCTGCCACGTTGACGCAGGCAGCGTTGCGCCTTGCGGCGCTGCCGGGCAGCCATGTCGCGGCGCTGTCCAGCGTCTGGCGCAGCGCGCCGGTGGATGCTGGCGGTCCGGACTTCCTGAACGCCGTCGTGGCACTGGACACGACGCTTCTACCCATTGAACTATTGGACGCGCTGCAGGCCATCGAACTGGCGCACGGCCGGGAGCGGCCCTACCGCAATGCGCCGCGCACGCTGGATCTCGACTTGTTGCTCTATGGCGAGCTGACCCTCGACACGCCACGGCTGACGCTGCCCCACCCGCGCCTTGGCGAACGCGCCTTCGTGTTGCGCCCGCTGCTGGAGATAGCGCCGGAGCTGGTGCATTTGGCGGCGGGGAAGGGCTGGCAGACCCAGCGCATCGAGCGGCTCGGCCCACTGTCCCTCTGACTCGGAGAAACAACGATGTTCTCGACCCTCGCCGGCTGGCAGACCGTCGGCTTGCTGCTGCTGTCCAACGTCTTCATGACTTTCGCCTGGTATGGCCATCTCAAGGGCCTGGCGACCAAGCCTTGGTGGATAGCCGCCCTCATCAGCTGGGGTATCGCGCTGTTTGAGTACTTGCTTCAGGTGCCGGCCAACCGCATCGGCCATGGCGCCGGCTTCAGCCTGGCCCAGCTGAAGATCACGCAAGAAGTCATCACGCTTGCCGTCTTCGTGCCCTTCAGCCTGTACTACATGGGTGAACCGCTGAAGCTGGATTTCCTCTGGGCGGGTTTGTGTCTGATGGGCGCTGTCTACTTCATCTTCAGGTCGGCTTGATGACGGTTCGGTGACGGCGCCCGGTAAACTCCGACCCTTCGAGAGATCAAGGACGCCCATGCTGTTTGGCAAGCTGCTGCCCCGTGAGGGCAATTTTTTTGAGCTGTTCAATGAGCACGGTGGCTTCATCCTGGAAGGTGCGCGCGCCTTCCAGAAAATGATTGAAAACTATGCCGACCCAGCGCTGCGCGCGCAGTACGCCGACGAGGTCGACAAGGCCGAGCATGCCGCCGACCGCGTCACCGCGGAGGTGAACCGGCTGTTGCACCGCACGTTCATCACGCCCATTGATCGCGAGCAGATCCACGGCCTGATCAACGCGATGGACGACATCGTCGACCTGCTGCAGGATTCGTCCGAGACGCTGTCGCTCTACGATGTGCGCGCCGTGCCCGAGCAGGTTCTGCAGTTGTGCACGCTGTCGGTGCGCTGTTGCGAGCGCGTGCAGCATGCCGTGACGCTGCTGCCGCACCTCAGCAAACCTGCCACGACCGAAGCAGCCCTCAAGACCTGCGAGGAGATCGACCGCCTGGAGTCCGACGCCGACCGCGTCATGCGCTCGGCGATGTCTCGTCTGTTTCGCGAGCAGGAGGACGTGCGCGAGCTGATCAAGCTCAAGGCGATCTACGAGCAGCTCGAATCCATCTCCGACCGCTGCGAAGACGTCGCCAATCTGATCGAGGGCATCGTCCTCGAGAACTCCTGACCGCCGAGATGAATCGACCCCCACACTCACTTCGTTCGTTGCCCCCCGAGGGGGCGTGTCAGCGCCTTCGGACGGCCGCGCGCCGCTGACATGGCATCCGCTGAGATCGCCTTCTGGGTGGTGGCCCTGCTGGTCGTGCTGGCCCTGCTGTTCGACTTCATGAACGGCTTCCACGACGCGGCCAACTCCATCGCCACCGTCGTCTCCACCGGCGTGCTGAAGCCGCAGCAGGCCGTGCTGTTCGCCGCCTTCTTCAACGTCGTCGCGATCGCCATCTTCCAGCTCAAGGTGGCGGCCACCGTGGGCAAGGGCATCGTCGAGCCGGGCGTGGTGGATCACCATGTCGTCTTTGGTGCGCTGATCGGCGCCATCGCCTGGAACTTCATCACCTGGTGGTGGGGCATCCCGTCCAGTTCCTCGCATGCGCTGATCGGTGGCATTGCCGGCGCCGTCGTCGCCAAGGCGGGGCCGTCGGCCCTTGTCGCTGGTGGCATCTGGAAGACCGTTGCCTTCATCATCGTGTCGCCTTTGCTGGGCTATCTACTGGGTTCACTGATGATGGTCATCGTGGCCTGGGTTTGCCGGCACAAGTCACCGATACGCATCGACCGCTGGTTCCGGCGGCTGCAGCTCGTGTCGGCTGGCCTGTACAGCCTGGGCCACGGTGGCAACGACGCGCAGAAGACCATCGGCCTGATCTGGATGCTGCTGATCGCCGCCGGCATGGTCAGCGTCGGCGACAAGGCACCGCCCAGCTGGGTCATCGTCGCCTGCTACATCGCCATCGGCATGGGCACGATGTTTGGCGGCTGGCGCATCGTGCAGACGATGGGGCAGCGCATCACCAAGCTCAAACCGGTGGGCGGCTTCTGTGCCGAGACGGGCGGGGCCATCACGCTGTTCCTGGCGACGGCTCTGGGCATCCCGGTGTCGACGACGCACACCATCACCGGCGCCATCGTCGGCGTGGGCTCGGTGCAGCGTCCGTCGGCCGTGCGCTGGGGCGTGGCCGGCAGCATCGTCTGGGCCTGGATCTTCACGATCCCGGCCGCGGCGCTGATGGCCGGCATCTGCTACTGGGTCAGTTTCATTCTCTACTGACCGGCCTGCGATTCGAAATAGCGCTGGGCGCTGAAGGCGATGGTCGCCATCAGCGCCGTGCCGCCGAACAGCAGGCAGAGCACGACGCCGATGACGGCGGCCCAGCCGCCAGTGCTGGCCGGCCGGCCAGCATTGAAGCGGGCGTTCCAGCGCTCATCCGGCATCAGCCCGTAGACGATGCCGCCGAGCAGGGCGGCGACGAGGCTGGCGCCCAGCAGCGGAATCAGCAACCACGCCAGGCGATCGTCCTGGCCGAGGGTGTCCATGCGCTGTACGCCGAGCAGACCGAGCAGCGTCGGCACGGGGAACAGCCAAGCCCAGCGGTCCTTGAGCCCATACAGATAGAAGCGGTGCAGGCCGAAGACACCGACCAGCAAGGCCAGCCAGGTCGCAACGGCCTTGTGTTTGGTGACGCCGCTCATTCGGCGGCGGCGCTGTCACCCAGGCCCAAGGTGTGCTGCATCAACACGACGTCCAGCCAGCGGCCGAACTTCCAGCCTGCGCTTTTCAGCACGCCGGTGTGCTCGAAGCCAAGCGCCGTGTGCACGCCGACGGAGCCGGCATTGGCCGCGTCGCCGATGACGGCCAGCATCTGGCGCGCGCCGGCCGCTTCGCAGCGGGCCATCAGTTCGGCCAGCAGCAGCCGGCCCACGCCCTGGCCCTGTGCGGCGGGTGACAGGTAGATCGAGTCTTCGACACAGAAACGATACGCCAGGCGGGGGCGGAAGTAGTTGGCATAGGCATAGCCCAGCACTTCGCCGCCGCGCTCGGCCACCAGCCAGGGCAGATTGCGGCTCAGCACCTCGGCGCGGCGGCGGCCCATCTCGTCGACTCCGGGCACCTCGGTTTCGAAGGTGCCGGTGCCTTCCAGCACGGCGTGGGCGTAAATGGCCTGGATGGCGGCCAAGTCGGCGTCAGTGCTGGGGCGGATCGTCAGGGGCAGGGTGATGGGGGCGGGCTGTGACATTTGTCGGTTTTGGGGACTGCGCAAGAGGAGCTTGATCGAGTTTATAATGCTGGGTTTTCGGCTCTGGTCGCAGATGGCTGCGGCGTATCTACAGAGCCTACCCCGGCAGGGGTTCCTGCCATTCGACTTGTCGCTACTTGAGTGTCTCCTCGTGCGGTGGTCACCCAATTTTTAGGAAACATCATGGTTGTGATTCGTCTGGCCCGCGGCGGCTCCAAGAAGCGCCCCTTCTACAACATCGTCGTCGCCAACAGCCGCCAGCGTCGTGACGGCCGTTTCATCGAGCGTGTTGGCTTCTACAACCCCGTCGCTTCCGGCTCCGCCGAGAAGCTTCGCGTCGAGCAGGACCGCGTGAGCTACTGGATCGGTGTCGGCGCCCAGCTGTCGCCCACGGTGGCCCGCCTGGTTGGCGATGCCAAGACGGCTGCTGTCGCCGCCTAAGCAGGCGTGGCAGGCAACAAGCCTCAGCAAGACGGCGCCTCGGCGCCGTCTTTTGCTTCCTGGCCCGAAGATCTGCTGCCGGTGGGCCGCATCCTTGATGCCTGGGGCATCAAAGGTGGCCTCAAGGTGCAGGCCTACTCGGCCGACGCGGACGCGTTGTTCAGCGCCAAGCGCTGGTATCTGAAGTCGACCGGCCCCAAGCCCGGCCAACTGGTGTTGGCCGTGAAATCGGTGCGCGAACAGGGCGAGGGCATCGTCGCCATCGCCGAAGGGGTGGACGACCGCAATGCCGCCGAAGCGCTGCGGGGCCACGAGATCTACATTCCCCGCAGCGACTTCCCGCGCACACCCGACGGCGAGTACTACTGGGTTGACCTGATCGGCCTGGACGTCATCAATCGCGAGTCTGAGGCTTTGGGCCGAGTGATCGGCCTCATCGACACCGGCCCGCATGCGGTGCTGCGCATCCTGCCGCCAGGAGTGGAAGAGCCCGCCAAGCCGGACCAGGAGCGCTTGATCCCCTTCGTCGGGCGTTTCATCGACGACGTCAGCCTGGAAGACCGGCGTATCCGCGTCGACTGGGGCCTGGACTTCTGACCGAAGCCATGCGCTTCGATGTCCTGACGATCTTCCCGGAGCTGTTCGCGCCGCATCTGACGCATGGCGTCACGCGGCGCGCCTTCGAGAGCCGTCAGGTCGACGTGCGGCTGTGGCTGCTGCGCGATTTCGCCGAGGACAACTACCGCCGCGTCGACGACCGTACCTATGGCGGCGGCCCAGGCATGGTCATGCTGGCCGAGCCGCTTGAAAAGGCGCTCACCGCTGTCAAGGCGGATCGTGGCGAGGCGGCGCCCGTCGTCATCCACTTCACCCCGACCGGCGCGCGAATCGATCAGGCCCGCGTGCAGGATCTCGCTGCGGGCCCGGGTGCCGTCCTGCTTTGCGGCCGCTACGAGGGCATCGACCAGCGCGTGCTGGACCGTCATGTGACCTTGGAACTCAGCCTGGGCGACTTCGTGCTTTCGGGCGGCGAGCTCCCGGCGCTCGCTCTCCTGGACGCCGTCGCACGGCTGCAGGAGGGGGTCCTTGGCGACGCCAAATCCCACGAGCAGGACAGCTTCTCTGATGGCCTGCTGGACTGCCCGCACTACAGCCGCCCCGAAGTCCTGGCCGATGGTCGCGGCGTGCCGCCCGTGCTGCTGTCGGGCCACCATGCCGACATCCGGCGCTGGCGCCGCGAGCAATCCCTGGCGCTGACAGCCGCGCGCCGGCCCGACCTGATAGCCGCCGCCCGCGCCGCCGGCCGCCTCAGCAAGGCCGATGAATCCTTCCTGGCCAAGCTCTAGGCTAAACCCGCAGTCCAGGCTACAATATTTGGCTGTCCGATCCTCTGGCGGGTCGAGTGGCTGGGTTCCTTCACTGGGAGCCAGCTGCAAACATCCCGATAAATAGCGTCTCGCCAAGATCTCCAGGAGTACAGATGAACCTGATCCAAACCCTTGAGCAAGAAGAAATTGCTCGCCTGAACAAGACCATCCCGCCCTTCGCCCCTGGCGACACGGTGATCGTCAGCGTCAACGTCGTTGAAGGCACCCGCAAGCGCGTGCAGGCCTACGAAGGCGTCGTGATTGCCAAGCGCAATCGCGGCCTGAACAGCAGCTTCATCGTCCGCAAGATCTCCAGCGGCGAAGGCGTCGAGCGGACCTTCCAGCTCTACAGCCCGCTGATCGCCACGATCGAAGTCAAGCGCCGCGGTGACGTCCGTCGCGCCAAGCTGTACTACCTGCGCCAGCGTTCGGGCAAGTCGGCTCGAATCAAAGAGAAGCTGGCTTAATCAGCCGGTTCCTACCGCCAAAGCCGCCAGGGCGTACGCTCTCGGCGGCTTTTGTTTTTCTGTCGCATGACCCGCCCCGCCATCACCCAGCCCCAACTCGTGCCGGTCACGAGCATCGATGATCATCTCCCGGCAGTGCCAGACTTGGCGCTGACGGCTTCGGCCATACGGGCGCGCCTGGCGGAGGTGGCGGCCTGGACGCCTGAGTTCGTCGGCGACGGGGGTCTCTTCGCCAATCGCGAGCCGTCTGGTGCCGCCGTGCTCATCCCGCTGGTGCAGCGAGAGGCAGGCTTGAACCTGCTGCTGACCCGGCGTACCGACCATCTGCGCGATCACGCCGGCCAGATCAGCTTCCCCGGCGGCCGTGTCGAGCCCGAGGACGAAGGTCCCGTCGCGACCGCGCTGCGCGAGACCGAGGAGGAGATCGGCCTGTCGCGCCAGCACATCGAGATCATTGGCCAGTTGCCGGTCTATTCGACAGTGACGGCCTTCCAGGTGACGCCGGTGGTGGCCCTCGTGGAGCCGGGCTTCACGCTGACGCTGGACGACTTCGAGGTTGCCGAAGCCTTCGAGGTGCCACTGGCCTTCCTGATGGATCCGGCCCACCACCGCCACCACCGTTTCGAGTTCGCGGGCGCCGAGCGGCGCTTTCTGTCCATGCCCTGGCAAGGGCCCGAACGCGAGTACTTCATCTGGGGCGCGACCGCCGCGATGTTGCGCAACTTCTACCGTCTTCTCAGCGGCGCCTGAGCGCGCCACTATCATCCCGGCCCATGAATTTCTTCGCGGTGCTGCTGGCCCTGTTGTGTGAGCAACTCAAGCCCCTGAGGCATGGCAACCGCGTGCACCAGTCGGTCATCGGCTGGGTGCGCTGGACGGGCCGCAACTTCGACGCTGGCGACGAGCATCATGCTGCCGTCGTCTGGGCCATCACGGTTCTGGTGCCGGGCCTGGCCGTTGCGCTGATCTACTGGGCGCTGCGCCATTTCAGCGTGCTGCTCGCCCTAGGGCTGGACGTCCTCATCCTGTATCTGACGCTGGGCTTCCGGCAGTTCAGCCACTACTACACCGACATCCGTGATGCCCTCGAGCGCGGCGACGACGCCACCGCGCGCCAGTTGCTGGCCGAATGGCGCCACCTGGATGCCAGCGAGTTGCCGCGCACCGAGCTAATCCGACATGTCATCGAGCATTCGCTGCTCGCCGCGCATCGCCATGTCTTCGGCGTGTTCTTCTGGTTCATCGTCTGCTCGACCATCGGCCTGGGGCCGGCAGGCGCGGTGGTCTACCGCATGGCCGAATTCGCTGGCCGCTACTGGGCCTTCAAGAGCCGCACGCTGGACGCACCGACCAACACCCGCCTGTTGGCCTTGTCGCGTCAGGCTTTCACCTGGATTGACCACCTGCCCGCACGGCTGACAGCCACCGGCTTTGCCATCGTCGGCAACTTCGAAGAGGCCGTGAATGGCTGGCGCCGCGACGCCAGCCTCTGGCTGCATTCCAACGAGGGCATCATCCTCGCATCCGCTGCTGGCGCTGTGGGCCTGCAGCTTGGCGGCGCGGCGGCGCCTGGCGTCACGCCGGATCGCAGCAAGACCTTCGATGCCGGTACCGAACCCGAGTTCACCGGCGCCGCCGGCTCCACGGCCGGCGCACCGCCGCAGCTCGGTCATCTGCAAAGCGTCGTCGGCCTCGTCTGGCGTTCCGTCGTGCTGTGGATGCTGCTGCTCGCGCTGCTGACCCTGGCCAACCTCGTCGGCTAGTCATGGTGCCCCTCGTCCAGTCTCGCCGCGCTGAACGCGGGCGAGCCCGGCCGGTCCCCCAAGGGGACGGCGATGCTTGCCGGTTTGACCGGCAAGCACATCGCCTGAGCGGGCCGGCTCGGGAGCGGCCCAGCGCTCGGCCCGTCGATATCAAGCAAAGCAATTGAAATGAACTTCCCTGACCTGCCGGCGCTGGCCGAGCCCGGACTTGCTGCGCGCGTGCAGCACGCCATCGACCACAAGACCAAGCCTCTGGGCGCCCTCGGCCGCATCGAGGCCCTGGCCCTGCAGCTCGCGCTGATCCAGGGTGTGGAGCGGCCCGCGCTGCGCGAGCCGCAGCTTGTCGTCTACGCGGCCGACCATGGCCTGTCCCGGCGCGGCGTATCGGCCTACCCGCGTGAGGTCACCCCGCAAATGGTGGCCAACATGCTGGCCGGCGGTGCGGCCGTGTCCGTGCTGGCGCGTCAACAAGGTCTGGCGCTGACGATCGCCGACTGTGGCGTCGATGCGCCGCTGGCCGACGGGGCCGTCGACCTGCGCATTGCTGCGGGCACGGCCGACGCGAGCGTCGGGCCGGCGATGACGGCCGAACAGGCCGAGCGTGCGCTGCGCAATGGCATGGCCCTCGTCGAGCGCTTGCCCGGCAATGCGCTGCTGCTGGGTGAGATGGGGATCGGCAACACTTCGTCGGCCAGCCTCTTGATGCAGCGCCTGACGGGTTTGCCGCTGGCCGAATGTGTGGGGCGCGGCACCGGTCTGGATGACGCAGGCCTGGGCCGCAAGCTTGGCGTGCTTGCAGAGGCGCTCGCGGCCAACACTGACGCCGAGACCCCGTTGCAGCTCGCCGCGGCTCTCGGCGGTTTCGAAATCCTCACCATGGCCGGCAGCGTCATGGCCGCCGCCGCGCAGCGCCGAGTCATCGTCGTCGATGGCTTCATCACGACGGCTGCCGTCGCGCTGGCCGAGGCGCTGCGCCCCGGCTTGTTGGCGGCCTGCGTGTTCGCCCATCGCTCGGCCGAGGGGCCCCATGCGCGCTGGCTGCAACAACTGGGTGTGCGCCCGCTGCTGGACCTGGACCTGCGCCTGGGCGAGGGCAGTGGTGCGGCGCTGGCCTGGCCACTGCTGACGGCCGCCTGTGCGCTGCTGGCCGACATGGCCAGCTTCGACAGCGCCGGCGTCAGCAACCGCGAGTAGCCCTGTGCGGCTTTTCCTTGTTGCATTGCAGTTCCTGACGCGGCTGCCGGTGCGGCTGGAGGGCTTCGAGCCGGCCTGGCTGAACGATTGCGTGCGGCACTTCCCGCTGGTGGGCGCGCTGGTCGGCGGCGTCGGCGCAGTGGTGCTGGCGGGGGCCGGTCATTTGTGGCCGGCCTGGGTGGCCGCGGTGCTGGCACTGGCGGCCACCGTCGCGTTGACCGGCGGGTTTCACGAGGATGGCCTGGCCGACACCTTCGATGCCTTGGGCGGCGTGGTCAGCCGCGACAAGGCGCTGGCGATCATGAAGGACTCGCGCATCGGCAGCTATGGCGCTTTGGCGCTGGGCCTGAGCTTGTTGCTACGCGCCGCGCTGTTGGCCGTATTGGCGACGCGGCCGCTGCTGGGTGCCGTGGCCGCCTTGCTGGCCAGCCACGCCTTTGCTCGCGCGGCGGCCGTGGGCGTGATGGTCAGCCTGCCCTACGGCGGCGATGCGGAGCATGCCAAGGCCAAGCCACTGGCAATGGCCGCAGCGCCCCGCAATTTCGCCATCGCGCTGGGCTGGTGCGGCTTGCTGTTGCTGGCGCTCGCCGCCGGAGGCGTTGATCTGCCGCGCTTGCTGGCCGCCGCAGGCGCAGCAGCGGTTGCCGCAGTACTGATGCACCAATGGCTGAAGCGCCGCCTCGGCGGCTACACCGGCGATGGGCTGGGCGCGACCGAGCAACTGGCCGAGATCGCCGTGCTGCTGGCCTTCACGGCCTCGTTCTGAAGCCTGTGTTCACGATCTGGCGCCACCCCAAGCCCATCGGTGCTGCGGGTCGCTGCATCGGTGGCCGCACCGACCTTCCCGTCGACCCGCGCAAAGCCAAGCGCCTGGCCCATCGCATTCGCACGCATGCACGCCTGCAGGGGCTGCCGCGCGAGGTCGTCACGTCGCCGCTTGCGCGCGCCGCGTCGGTGGGGCGTTGRCTGAAGCGATGGGGCTTCCTGTGGTGCGTCGACCCAGCCTTGGCGGAGATGGACTTCGGCCGCTGGGACGGCCAGCCCTGGAGCGCCATCTCCGCGGCGGAATTCGAGCGCTGGACGCGCGACTTCAGCGGCTTCGAGTTCGACGGTGGCGAGTCGCTCAATGCGCTGCTGGCGCGGGCGGCAGCATGGCAGCCGCCCTGCGCCTTGGGGGTGGGGCATGGCGGCTGGATCACCGCTCGGCACTGGCAGGGCGCGCCTCCAATGCCATCGAGCTGGCCCAGGCCGCCCCCCTATGGCCGGCCTACTTCAGCACCGTCTGCTGCATGAACAGCACGGTGGCGTAGAACTGGAAGTCCTGGTTGTCCTTCTTCTGGAAACCGTGACCTTCGTTTTCCGCGCGCAGATACCAGACCGGCGTGCCACCCTGGCGCACTGTCGCGACGATCTGCTCGGCCTCGGTGTAGGGCACGCGCGGGTCGTTCTTGCCCTGGATGACGAAGAGGGGTTTCTTGATCTTGGCGGCGTTGGTCAACGGCGAGATCTTTTCCAGATGGGCTTTCATCGCCGGGGCGCGCTCATCGCCGTATTCAACCCGGCGCAGGTCGCGGCGGTAGCTCTCGGTGTTGTTCAGGAAGGTCACGAAGTGCGAGATGCCGACGACATCGATGGAGCCGGCGATGCGGTCGGCGTAGTTCGTCGACACGGCCAGCGTCATGTAACCGCCGTAGCTGCCGCCGGTGACGAGCACGCGCGAGGCGTCGAGGTCGGGTTGGGTGGCAATCCAGTCGAGCAGAGCGCCGACGTCCTTGACCGAGTCCTCGCGCTTGAAGCCGTTGTCCATCGCCAGGAAGCTCTTGCCGTAGCCGCTGGAGCCGCGCACATTGGGCTGGATCAGGGCCATGCCCAGCTCCTGCACGTAGTAAGCGTTGCGGCCCAGGAAGCCGAAGCTGGCCTGCGACTCGGGGCCGCCGTGGATGGAGATCAGCACCGGGCGCTTGCCGGAGAACTTCTTCGGTGGGGCGGTGAGCAGGCCCGAGATCGTCGTGCCGTCAAAGCTCTTCCAGCGCACGATCTTCTGCTCGCTGAAAGCGGCAGTGTCGACACCAGGCGCGGCTGTGGCGCGCGTCCATTGCTGGACCTTGCCGTCCGTGCCCAGCGAATAGATCTGGCTCGGGCCCTGGGCATTGCTGATTGAGAAAGCGAGCTCACCGCGACCGTGGTGGTAGGAAGCGGCGCCGACATTGCCCTCGGGCAGTTTCGGCAGGGCGGCGGCCGGTACTTCCTTGGCAGTCGCCGCATCGAAGAAATGCAGCTCGTCGCGGCCATCCACATTGAACTGGGCCGCCAGCCTGGCACCGTCCTCGGTCAGCGTGACACCGCTGACGTCCCAAGGGATGTGGCTGCTGACACGGTCAATGCGGCCGCTGGCGAGATCCAGCTTCATCAGCTCGCGGAACTCGCCGGCGCGGTCGCTGGCAATCCACAGCGAGCGGCCATCGGGCGCCCAGCCGGCGGGCGAGTAGGTGGCCTTGGCCTCCTGGCTGCCAACGGCCGGTGCGACCTGCTTGGCAACGCCGCTGGCGAGGTCCAGCATCCAGATCTGCGATTCATTGGCCGACAGATAGCGCGTCAAGGACACCAGACGCTCGTCGGGCGAGGGGCTGCCCGCGAACCAGCCGCCGCCGTCCAGCTCGGCCAGCTTGCGCCGCGCCTCGGGCTTTTCGGGGTCCATCAACCACAGCGTGGTGGTGATCTTGGTGCGCGTGCCGCCCTGGGCGGTGCGGTCGATGGGCACCGATGAGTAGACGAGCTGGCCGCTCCTGCGCAGCCAGGTGTTGATTGAGTGGCGCTCGTCGGGGTTGGTCAGCAGCACCGGCTGGGCACCGGCCTGGTTCAGCGGCAGGCGATAGAGCTGCGCGACTTCGTTGCMACCGGTGGCGCGCTCGAAGACGATGTACTGACCGTTGCGCGGTTCGTAGGTCGCGCGCACGACCGGGTCGATGCCGTCGGTGAGCTGCTCGCCATCGGTCAGCGGTGTCGTCATGCGAAAGATCTGCGCCGTGTTGGCACCGGCCTTGCGGTGGCTGACCAGCATCTCGCGCTGGGTCGGGTGCCAGTCGGCGAAGGCATGGCCGCGGAAGTCGTTGTAGCGGCCGATGGCGTCAGCCAGGCTCTGGGGCACGGGCGGGATGCCCTGGATGACCAGGTTCGCATTGGGCGCAACCACGGCCGTGGAGACCGGTGCCGGCGCAGGAGAAGAGGCGCAGGCGGCCAGCAATGCTGTGCCGAGTGCGCAAAGAGAAAGACGCAAACGAATCATGTGGGGCCTCAAAAGGAAATGGGCGCTCGAAGCGCCCATTCTCGACTGGCCCGGACTCGGGTCTAACCCGCTATGCCTTGGGTCATGCGGTCTGCTGGATGCCGGCAATCAGCCAGCCGTCACCGGCCTTGACCAGATGCCAGACCTCGTCGAAGTCCTCCGCGGCCTGTTCGCTCTTCTCGCGCACCAGGCCCGAGAAGCGCACGGAGACAATCTGTTCTCCGGTCTCCGTCGCGACATCGACGACGTTGGCTTCGAGCTGCAGCACCTCGGTGCGCTGAGCCTGTGCGCCGCGCTCCAGCAGATCGTGCTGGATGTTGGCGTACATCTGTGGCGTCGTGAAGCGGCGCAGGTCGGCCTGGTCGCCGGCGTCGTTGGCGGCCTGCAGGCGGATGAAGACCTGCTTGGCGAGCTTCTCGAAGCCCGCGGCGTCGAAGTCCGCGGGGGCTGCGGCAGCGCCGGAAACCGTGGCCGCTGCCGAATTCCACGCCGGCTCGGCTGCCCGGAAGTTGGCGCCGTTGGCGCCGGCGAGCTGCGGCTTCGGCGCGGCGAAGCGGCGCACCAGAAAGCGAATCACGAAGACCGCCACCAGGCCGAGCAGCACCATCGTCATGATGCTGGCCAGTTCGCCGCCAAAACCGAAGTGGCTGGCCAACGCGGCCAGGCCCAGGCCTGCGGCCAGGCCGGCAATGGGGCCAAGCCAGGAGCGTTTGGGCGCCGCAGCGGGAGCGGCCGCGGGTGTTGCAGCAGCCTGTTTGCCGGGAGCGGCTTGCTGGGGCGCAGGCTGCTGGGCCGGCGGCGTTTGTGGCGCGGTCTGGGTAGGCACGCTGCGCTTCAGGCCACCACTGGAGAGGCGTTTGGCCTCGGCGTCATGGGCGGGCAGCGTGACGGCCAGCAGGGTGGCGAGGGTCACAGCAAAGATGCGGTTCAAGCGAGTTCTCCAGAAGCTTGGAAACGAACCGGCAGATGCAGGTTCGGATCAGGATTTTCAAGCGTCTCTGATATCGGAAACCACGGTTTTCCCGAAGTCTGGCCGCATGAGAAAGCGAACAATCGCCGCGGCCGTGGCGTCCGCTGTCTGCAACTGGCCGCCATCCTTCAGGCCCTGGAAGCGGGTTTGCTCGGGGAACCGGGTGGGGTCGGCGCCGCGCAATTGCACCTGCATGTCGGTGTCGATGACGCCTGGCGCCAGTGAGACGACGCCGACGCCAGGCTCTTCCAGGGCCAGGGCGCGGCTGAGATGGTCCAGCCCGGCCTTGATGGCGCAATAGGCTGCGCTGCCGGCCATGGCGCGACGGCCCAGGCCCGATGAGATGCTCAGGATGCGTCGCGTCGGCACGCCCACCGTTTCGGCCAGGAAGACACGGCTCAGCAGCGTTGGCGCTTCCAGGCCGACGCGTAGCGCGGCCGACAGGCTGGTGAGGTCGGAGGACGCCAGCGGGCCGGGCTCGCTGAGCAGGGCGGCGTTGTTGACCAGCGTTGCACTTTCCCAGCGCTTGTTGGCGCGCAACCAGGCCTGCAGGTGTTCCGCAGCAGCAATCGGGTCCGCCAGATCAAGCGCCCATTGCTCCGCTTGCAGCGCCGGGTTGGTCTTGCGAGCGATGCCGATCACCGTGTTATCGGCTTGCGTGAGCTGTTGAACCAGTGCCGCGCCCAGGCCGCGTGAACTGCCGGTGACGATGTAGAGATGCATGCTCAGAACTCCGGTGGGCAGATGAAGTGATGGTCGCCGATTCGCAGTTCGCTGGCATGCAGCAGCAGGCGTGGGCTGGCGGCAGCGATGTCGGGCGCGGCATAGAGCGTGTCGCCCAGCATGGCATGCCCGATGGCGGCGAGATGCACGCGCAATTGATGGGTGCGACCGGTCAGGGGCTCGAGGGCCACGCGCGTGTGATCGCCTTCATGGCCGAGCACGCGCCAACGCGTCTGCGAGGGCTTGCCGTGTTCGAAGTTGACCTGCTGGCGCGGCCGGTTGGGCCAGTCGGCGCCGACCGGCAGGTCGATGAGGCCTTCGCCCTCGAGATGGCCGGCGACGACGGCGACGTAGAGCTTGTCGATGCGGCGCCCGGCGAAGTCGGCGCTGAGATCGCGTTGGGCGTCGAGGCCGCGGGCGAACAGCAGCAGGCCCGAAGTGGCCTGGTCGAGGCGATGCACGACCAACGCGTCGGGGTAGAGCATTTGCACGCGTGCGCTGGCGCAATCGGGCTCGCGGCGGCCCGGCACGCTGAGCAGGCCAGCGGGCTTGTCGATGACGACCAGGCGGTCGTCGGCGTGCAGCACCCGCATCAACGTGACGAGACGAGGATGCCTGCTGCGATCAGCGCGAAGGCGACTCCGTGATACCAGGCCGGCGCGACGCCCAGCAGCGCCGCCGAGATGACGGCGGCGAACACCGGCGTCAGGTTGACGAAGAAACCGGCCAACGCCGGCCCGGCCTCGGCCACGCCCAGGCCCCAGCAGCGGTAGGCAATCAGCGACGGACCGATGGCGACATAGGCGAGCACGGCGACCAGCGTCGGGCTCCAGTGGATGGCGGCCGGTGCAACGACCTGCTCGGCACCGGCAGCCACGCCCGAGAAGACAACACCGAACATCAGCTGGGCCATCAGCATCTCGGCCCAGTTCCAGTCCGGCCGCTCACCTCGGCGCAGCCCGCGCGCCGGCCGAGCCAGCATCCAGGAGTAGATGGCCCAGGTGAAGAGGGCCAGCAGCATCAACAGGTCGCCAGGCACGAATTGCACGGCCAGCAGGGCAGCGGGGTCGCCGCGTGCGATGACGACGGCCACGCCGAGCAGCGACAGGGCTGCGCCGGCCAACTGGCGGCGAGCCGGCTTCACGCCGTAGAAGACGGCGCCCACGCCGAGCATCCAGACCGGCATGCTGGCGGTGATCAGCGTGACGTTCAGTGGCGACGAGGTGTGCAGCGCCAGGTATTGCAGCGAGTTGTAGCAACCCATGCCAAGAAAGCCCAGCCAGGCCAGACCGCGCCAACGCTTCAAGGCCTCCCGCGGGTCGGCCAGCAGGTGGCGGGCCAGCGGAGCCAGCAGTACGAAGGCGAGCAGCCAGCGCAACGCGTTCAGCGCCATCGGCGGGATGTCGTTGCGCACCATGCGGCCGATGACGGCGTTGCCGGCCCACAGCAGTGGCGGCAGCGTCAACAGCAGAGCAAGGCGTGGGGTCAGTTTCATCGGTGGCGCCGCGTGGGCCAAAGGGCTGGCACGATACCGGACCCGCGAACAGGAGACGCCGCATGAGTGAAAAAGCCGTTGTCATCGAAGCCCCGGGCGGGGCCGAGCAACTGAAGCTGATGGACGTGGAGGTCGGCGCCCCCGGTCCGGGTGAGATCCGCATCCGCCACGAGGCCTGCGGGCTGAACTACATCGATGTCTACCACCGCAACGGCACCTACGCCTTGCCGCTGCCGGCGCGGCTGGGCATGGAAGGCGCAGGCATTGTCGAGGCGGTGGGCGAGGGCGTCACGCACCTGAAGGCGGGCGACCGCGCCGCCTACGCCAGCAACCCGCCGGGCGCCTACGCGACGGCCCGAGTGATGCCCGCCAAATGCGTGCTCAAGCTGCCCGACGCCATTGATTTCGAGACCGCCGCGGCCATGATGCTCAAGGGCCTGACGGTGCAATACCTGCTGCGCAAGACCCTGCCCCAGGGTGGTCTGCAGCCGGGCGACTTTGTGCTCTTTCACGCGGCGGCCGGCGGTGTCGGGCTGATCGCCTGCCAATGGGCGCGTGCACTGGGCCTGCAGCTCATCGGCACCGCCGGCAGCGACGAAAAGTGCCAACTGGCGTTGGACAACGGCGCGACGCATGCCATCAACTACCGCCGTGATACGGACTTCGCCGCCAAGGTGCGCGAGATCACCGGCGGGCGCGGCGTGAAGGTCGTTTACGACTCGGTCGGTGCCGACACCTGGGAGGGCTCGTTGAACAGCCTGGCGCCTTTTGGCCTACTGGCCAGCTTCGGCGGTGCCTCGGGCCCCGTGCCGCCCTTCAGTGTGAGCACGCTGGCGGCCAAGGGTTCCATTTATGTGACCCGGCCGACGCTGTTCACGCACATCGCTACGCGCGAAGCCACGCAGGCCATGGGCGACGAGTTATTCGAAATGGTGGCCAGCGGCCAGGTCAGCATCCGCATCGACAAGCGCTATGCACTGGCCGACGCGGCCCAGTCTCACCGCGATCTGGAAGCCCGCCAACTGCTGGGCAGCGCCGTGCTGCTGCCCTGAGAACCTTCAAGCCGGCACTTGGCCGAGTTGCAGCTCGAAGCTGAAGGAAGAGCCGACGCCGGGCTCGCTCTCGACGGTGATCTCGCCGCTCATCAGGCTGACGAGGCGTTGCACGATGGTCAGGCCCAGGCCCGTGCCGCCGTAGCGGCGCGTGATGCTGCCATCGGCCTGGGTGAAGGGATCGAAGATCTGACCGATCTGGTCGCGCGTCATGCCGATGCCGGTGTCGGTGACGGCCATGCGAAGGCGCAGGCGGTCGGGGCCGTCATCGTCGCGCGCGTCGGCCAGGGCGATCTCCACGCGCACCTCGCCGCGCTCGGTGAACTTCAGTGCATTGCCAATCAGGTTGATCAGCACCTGGCGCAGCCGCAGGGCGTCGCCGACCAGCCAGGACGGCACGCCCGGCTGTACGCGGGCGTGCAGCTGGATGCCCTTGTCATGCGCCTGTAGCAGCAGGGGTTGCAGGGACTCGCCGAGGCAGTCGTGCAGGCTGAAGGGCTGCTCGTCGATGACGATGCGGCCGGCCTCGATCTTGGCCACGTCCAGCAGGTCGTTGATGATGGTCATCAGCCCCTTGGCCGACTGGTGGGCCATGCCGATGAAGCGGCGCTGGCGCTCATTGAGTTCGGTCTGCAGCACCAGTTCGGTCAGGCCGAGCACGCCATTCATCGGCGTGCGGATCTCGTGGCTCATATTGGCCAGGAAGCTGCTTTTGGCCTGACTGGCGGTCTCGGCGGCCTCGCGCGCGGCGACCAGGGCCGCCTGGCTGGCCTTGAGATCGGCGATGTCGTGGGCATTGAAGAGCATGACCGTGTCGCCGGTGACCGGGTCGCGCATGGGCCGCGCGTCCAGTGCATGCCAACGCAGGCCGGCCAGCGTCTGCAACTCGACGTCCTGGTGGCAGGTCTGGCCGCGCTGCACGCGGCCCAGGATGCTGGCGGCATCGCCAATGTGAGCAAACAGGCGGGTGAACTCGGTCTGGTCGGGGCCGGGCGGCGTGTCACCGAACGTCAGGGCCGCAGCCGGGTTGCGCATCAGCAGTTCGCCCTGGCCGAGGCCGAAAACGGCGATGCGCACCGAGGTGTGTTGCACAGCCTCAACGCCGCGCAGCATGGCGAGATCGGCACCACCGCCCAGCGAATCGGCCGCGAACAGCATGACCTGACGGCGTTCCGGCGTGCGCATGCCGCGCGACACCAGCATGACCGTCGTCGGCTCGCCCTTGGGATAGAGAGTCCACTGCTCGCGGACGATCTTGCCCTGCGCATGGTCGGCCGCCGTGACGGCTAGGCGCTCGCGCACGGCATCGCCATGCTCGGAAAAGTCGCGCGACAGGAATTCCTCGGCGCTGTCGGCATGCCAGAAGCGCAGGGCTGCGGCATTGGCCCAGAGGTTGCGCTGTTGTTCGGGGTCGAAGACCCACAGAGGAACGTCGAGCCAGTCGTAGTGGCTCAGGCTGGCGAAGTCGAGGAGCATGCGGACGCGTTGAGAGGCGCGCGATTGTCACCGCTCGTCACATCTGTCGCCCGTGAACTACTGCGCGGCCGCGCCGCGCAGGTTCAACCGCGGCGCACGCGGCGCAATTCGTCCAGGATCAGCAGGACGGCGCCGACGGTGATGGCGCTGTCGGCGACGTTGAAAGCGGGGAAATACCAGCTTCGAGCGTGAACCTGGATGAAGTCGACGACGTAGCCGTGGATGGCGCGGTCGATGACATTGCCTAGCGCGCCACCCAGAATCAGCGTCAACGCCCAAGCGAACAGCTTCTGGTGGCCGTGGCGGCGCAGCATCCAGATGATGAAGCCGGCCGCGGCCAGGCCCAGGCCGAGGAAGAACCAGCGTTGCCAGCCGGAGGCGCCATGCAGGAAGCTGAAAGCGGCGCCGAAGTTGTGGGCGCGCACGACGTCGAAGAAGCTGGTGACTGGGTGCACGTCACCGAGCTGGAAGGTGCGCAGGATGAGCACCTTGGTGAGCTGGTCGGCCAGGATGATGAGGGCGGCAATCAGCAGCCAGGAAGTCAGGCCGGAGGACGAGGACGACGAGCGAGAAGGCATGGAATGGGGTCGCGAGGCGAGGGCCGCCAATGTAACTTGCCGCCGAGCCGGGGCTTGTAGGCGCAGGAGAAGCGGCGTAGAAGCGGAACTCTCCCTGCTCGCTGGAGGATCCCATGCGAAAGCGCATCTACTGGTTGCTGCCCCACCTGAGCAGCGCGCGGCGCACGATGGACGAGCTGTTGCTCGCCCGCATCACCGAACACCACATCCATTTCGTCGCCGCCGAAGGTGCCGCGATGGACGGTCTTCACGCGGCCAATGTGCTGCAGACCTCGGACCTGGTCGAGGCGGCCCAGAACGGCGCGCTGATCGGCTCCGGCCTCGGCGCCGCGGGCGGCGTTGCGGCGGCCCTGGCGATCAGCGCGGCCTCTCCGGCGGCGGTCGTCATCGGCCTGGCGGCCGTAGGCGCCATGCTGGGCACCTGGTCGTCCAGCATGATCGGCAGCTCCACGCCGAGCCGGCGCTTGAAACGCTTCGAGGCGGCCATCGAGCAAGGCCAATACCTGCTCATCGTCGACGTGCCTCGCTCGCGCATCACCGAGATCGAGGAACTGCTGGCTCGCACCCACCCCGAAGCGCACTTCGAGGGGATGGAGCCGAACGTGCCTGCGTTTCCGTGAGCCCCTCGTCCGGCCTCACTCCGGCTGAACGCCGGTGAGGCCAGCCGGTCTTGCAGACCGCGCAGCCGGCAGAGCGGCTGCTCTTCGGCAGGCACGACAAGTCCTCAGGACTTGCCGTGTCCGGCCTCAGCCCCCGAGGGGACGGCGATGCATGCGGCATTGAGCCGCATGCACATCGCCTGCGGGCCGACTTGGGACGGCCCGGCGTCGGTCCGCGTCAAAAACCAGCGCGTGCTTACGCGACGGTGCGGGTCTCGCCCGCGCCGTAGAGGTTGCTGTCGCAGCGCCCGCAGAGCGTCGGGTGAGCCGCAATGCTGCCGACGTCGGCGCGGTAGTGCCAGCAGCGCTCACACTTGGCATGGGCGCTGGGCGTGACGACGACGCCCAGTTCGCCTGCTGATGCCAGGCGCACGGCCGACGTGATGAAGACGAAGCGCAGGTCGTCACCCAGGCTGGCCAACAGCATCTGGTCCTGCTCGTTTACCTTGAGCACCAGTTCGGCCTGCAGCGAGGCGCCGACAGCGCCCGTCGTGCGCACCGCCTCGATGGCCTTGTTGACCTCGTCACGGATCTCGTGGATGCGATTCCACTTGGCCAGCAGCGAGGCGTCGGTTTTGCCAAAGTCCCAATAGGTCTCCGTGAAGATGCTCTCGCCCTTGCCGAAGATCGCCCACGCCTCCTCGGCCGTGAAGCTGAGGAAGGGCGCCATCCAGCGCAGCATGGCGTGCGTGATCTGCCACAGCGCCGTCTGTGCGGATCGGCGGGCCAGGCTCTTGGGCGCGGTCGTGTAGAGGCGGTCCTTCAGCACGTCCAGGTAGAAGGCGCCGAGGTCCTCGGAGCAGTAGACCTGGAGTTTCGACACCACCGGGTGGAACTCGTAGCGCTGGAAGTGGGCCAGGATGTCGGCCTGCAATTCGGCGGCACGAGCCAGCGCGTAGCGGTCGACTTCCAGCAGATCGCCGGGTGCGACCGTGTCCGTTGCCGGGTCGAAGTCGCTGACGTTGGCGAGCAGAAAGCGCAGCGTGTTGCGGATGCGGCGGTAGCTGTCGACGACGCGGGCCAGGATCTTCTCGTCCAGGCCGAGGTCGCCCGAGTAGTCGGTTGCGGCCGTCCACAGGCGCAGGATCTCGGCGCCGAACTTGTCCGACACGGCTTGCGGCGCGACGACGTTGCCCATGGACTTGCTCATCTTGCGGCCCTGGCCGTCAACGACGAAGCCGTGCGTCAGCAGCCCCCGGTAGGGCGCGCGGCCATAGAGGGCGCAGGCGATCAGCAGCGACGAATGGAACCAGCCGCGGTGCTGGTCGTGGCCTTCGAGATAAAGGTCGGCCTCGGGGCCGCTGTCGTGGCCCGCTCCCTGGTGGCTGCCCTTGAGCACATGCTCGAAGGTGGAGCCGGAGTCGAACCAGACGTCGAGGATGTCGTTGCCCTTGGTGTACTGGGCGGCTTCCTCGCCCAGCCATTCGGCGGCGTCGAGTTTGGACCAGGCCTCGATGCCGTTCTGCTCCACCAATTGCGCGGCGCGTTCGATGAATTCGAGGGTCTTCGGATGCGCCTCGCCCGTGTCCTTGTGCAGGAAGATGGGCAGGGGCACGCCCCAGCTGCGCTGGCGCGAGATGCACCAGTCGGGCCGGCCGGCGATCATGTCGTGCAGGCGGGCGCGGCCGTTCTCGGGGTAGAAGCTGGTGGCTTCGATGGCGGCCAGCGCCGTCTCACGCAGGCTCTTGGGCGCTTTGTCCTGGGTGAACAGGCCGTCGCCGTCGTCCATGCGCACGAACCACTGCGCCGCGGCGCGGTAGATGACCGGCGACTTGTGTCGCCAGCAGTGCGGGTAGCTGTGAGTGAGCTTGGATTGCGCCATCAGGCGGCCGGCGTCCTGCAGCGCCTGGGCGATGACCGGATTGGCCTTCCAGATGTGCTGGCCGCCGAACAGCGGCAGGTCGGCGGCGTAGGCGCCGTTGCCCTGCACGGGGTTGAGGATGTCGTCGAAGGCCAGTCCGTGGGCGACGCAGGACTGGAAGTCGTCCAGGCCATAGGCGGGTGCGGAGTGGACGACGCCGGTGCCGTCTTCGGCAGTCGCGTAGTCGGCCAGGTAGACCGGGCTTTCGCGGTCATAGCCGGGGTCGACGTGGGCCAGCGGATGCTTGAACTTCTGCAGCTCCAGCTTGCGGCCTGGCACCACGGCGACGACGCTGCCTTCGAGCTGCCAGCGCGCCAGGCACTTCTCCACCAGCGCCTCTGCGACGACGAAGTAGCCCTTGGCCGTGTCGACCAGCGCGTAGGGCAGCTCGGGGTTCAGGTTGAGCGCCTGGTTGGCGGGGATGGTCCAGGGCGTGGTCGTCCAGATGACGGTGAAGGCGTCCTTCGTCAGCGGCGCCACGCCAAACGCGGCGGCCAGCTTCTCGGGCTCGGCCGACAGGAAGGCCACATCGACGGCCGGCGACTGCTTGTCCGCGTACTCGATCTCGAACTCGGCCAGGGACGAGCCGCAGTCGAAGCACCAGTACACAGGCTTCAAGCCGCGGTAGACGAAACCGCGCTCGAACATCCGCTTCAGCACGCGGATCTCGCCGGCCTCGTTGGCGTAGTTCATCGTCTTGTACGGGTTGTCCCATTCGCCCAGCACGCCCAGGCGCTTGAAGTCCGTGCGCTGGCCGTCGATCTGCTCGGTGGCGTAGGCGCGGCTCTTGGCCTGCACCTCGTCGCGCGGCAAGCCGCGACCGAAGGTCTTCTCGATCTGGTTCTCGATCGGCAGGCCGTGGCAGTCCCAGCCTGGGATGTAAGCCGCGTCGAAGCCSGCCAGSTRGCGCGMCTTGACGATSATGTCCTTGAGGATCTTGTTGRCCGCRTGGCCGATGTGGATCTGGYCATTGGCATAAGGCGGGCCGTCGTGCAGCACGAACTTCGGCGCGCTAGCGCGGGCGTCGCGCAGGCGCTTGTACAGGCCTTGCTCGTCCCAGGCCTTGACCCAGCCCGGTTCGCGCTTGGGCAGGTCGCCGCGCATCGGGAAGGGCGTGTCGGGCAGGTTGAGCGTGGAGCGGTAGTCCGGGGTGGTCATGGCATGCGGCCAGGCGGCGTGCCTGGCGATCAAGAAGCGGGGAGGGCGGAGCGAAGAGCGGCGGGGAGCCGCTTCAAATTCGGTCGCGCGTGGTCTGGCGTCGCTGGGCGGCGTGGGTGGCCAGGAAGGCGCGCGCCGCCGCCGTGTCGGCTGCGATGGCAGCCGTGAGCGCTTCAAGCCCGTCGTACTTGGCTTCGTCGCGAAGTTTGTGCAGCAGTTCCACGCGGGCGAGTTTACCGTAGCCCCCCTCGGGGCCGAGGGGCCACCGCAGGCAATGCACCTCCAGCAGCACGCGGCCGGCATCTTCGACGGTGGGCCGCCGGCCCAGGCTGGCTACGCCCGGCAGCGGCTCGGGCGTCAGGCCATGCACCAGCACCGCGAAGATGCCCTGGGCGGCCGGCTTGTCATGGTCGAAGCGCAGGTTCAAGGTGCGAAAGCCGTCGGCCGCGCCGGGGGCGCTCTCGCCCAGCTGGCGGCCCAACTTGCGCCCGTGCGTGATGTGGCCCGAGATGGCGTAGGGCCGACCCAGCAGCGCCGCGGCGGCCGCCATGTCGCCAGCGGCCAGCGCCTCGCGCACGGCCGAGCTGCTGACGCGCAGGCCGTGCACCTCGTAGCTCATCATGCGGGCCACGTCGAAGCCGCGCGCCTGGCCGGCGGCATCCAGCGTCGCATAGTCGCCCTGGCGCTTGGCACCAAAGCGGAAGTCGTCACCGACCAGCACATAGCGAGCGCCCAGGCCGTCGACAAGCACCTGGCGGATGAAGTCCGGCGCCGGCAGTGAGGCCAGGGCCTCGTCGAAGCGCAGGATGACGACCTGGTCGACACCGCAGCGCTCCAGCTCGACGAGCTTGTCGCGCAGATTGGCGATGCGGGCGGGCGCGAGTTCGGGCTTGTGGGCCTTGGCGGCGAAGAAGTCGCGCGGATGCGGCTCGAAGCTCAGCACGCAGGTCGGCAGCCCGCGGTGGCGGGCCTCTGACTGCAGCAGCGCCAGCATGGCCTGGTGCCCGCGGTGCACGCCGTCGAAGTTGCCGATGGTCAGTGCGCAGGCAGGTGCGATGCCGGGGTGGTGGAAGCCTCTGAAAACTCGCATGGGCTCATTGTCCCCGCTGCGTCATTGGCCCCAGACCTCCGCAGGGCTCGCCACCCAGCGCCATTGGCCGGGCGCCAGGTCGGCCGGCAGCGTCAGCGCGCCGAACTGCGGTCGGTGCAGGGCCTCGACGCGGTTGCCGACGGCCGCGACCATGCGCTTGACCTGGTGGTATTTGCCTTCGATGAGGGTCAGCCGCAGCAGCGTGTCGTCGGCGATCTCGGCGCCTTCGGCCTTGCTGATCTCGGGCGGTCGCTGGAACTTGGCCGGAAGCTTGCTCTCTGGCTCCTTCAGCTCGACGCCGGCCAGCAACTGCTCGACCATGGTCGCCGTCAGCGGATGCTTGCAGCGCGCTTCGTAGACCTTGGGCACATGGTGCTTGGGCGAGGTCAGCTTGTGGATCAAGGTGCCGTCGTCGGTCAGCAGCAGCAGGCCGGTCGTGTCTTCATCCAGCCGGCCTATGGGTTGCACGCCGCGCTCGCGCAGCGGTGCGGGCAGCAGGCTCAGCACGCTGGGGTGGTGCTTGGGCTTTTGCGAGCACTCGAAGCCAGCCGGCTTGTTCAGCAGGATGAGTGCCTTGTCGAAGACCGGCCATTCCAGGCCGCTGATCGTGAAGCGCAAGCCTTGAGTCTCGAACTCGGCCTCCGGGTCGTCGACAACTTCGCCGTTGACCGACACCTCGCCGTTCCATACCAGCCCTGCGCACAGGCGCCGCGTTCCGAAGCCCTGGCTGAAGAGGATCTGTGAGAGCCGCTGTTTCACGGCGTGGCTTTGGGCCGAGCCTGAATGGGCTGGATGTTGCCGCAGTCGGCGCTGATCCAATGGCCTTCGCCGCTGACGGCCGTGGTCACGGTCTTGCCGTCGCGCTGGCGGGTCAGCTTGACGTCGCTGGTGAAGGCGGTGTTGCCTTGCAAGGTGGTCGTGCCCTCACCCTCGGTGGCCGGGTCGGTGCAGACGAAATGGCTGTGGATGACATTGCCGCTGCGGCGGACATCGTGGGTGCAGTTGCCGGCCGGATGAGAGGGCGTGAGGTCGCGCTTGACCTGCTCCTCGGTGAGGCAGCTCTTGACAGTGACCGCACCACCCGCGAAATCCATGCTGACGCCGCGCTTGGCCATCATCTCCTGCATCATCTGCTTCTGAGCCGGGGGCATGCTCTCCATGGCCTTCTGGGCCTTTTCCATCTGCGCCTTGCGCTCGGGGTCGACCTGGGTGGTTTGTTTCATCTCCCACAGGCCCGGCTTCATCATCTGGGCCGAGGCGGAAGTCGCCAGCGCGACCAGGGAAAGGGCAATACAGCGAGCAGCGATCATGGCAAGGTCTCCCGAATGAAAGCGTGGTGAGACCTTGGCTCCTTCACGCTCAGGCAAACACGCCCGCAGTATCCAACATGCTCTGGCTGACCTGACCCAGGTGATGCATGGTGTCGCCCCATTGCATCTCCATGACGGTCAGGCGCTTGAAGTAGTGGCTGCCGGCGTATTCGTCGGTGACGCCGATGCCGCCGTGCAGCTGGGTGCACTGCTGGCCAACGAAGCGCATCGAGTTGCCAAGCTGCACCTTGGCCTGCGACAGCGCGCGGCGGCGCACGGCGGGCGTGTCGCCCAGGCGCAGTGTGGCGTAGTAGCTCATCGAGCGGGCCAGTTCGAGCTGCATCTTCACGTCGGCGATGCGGTGCTTGAGCGCCTGGAAGCTGGAGATCACGACGCCGAACTGCTTGCGCGTGTTCATGTACTCGACGGTCAGCGCGAGGTACTTTTCCATGACGCCGATGGCCTCGGCAGCCTGCGCGGCAATGCCGATGTCGGCGGCCAGTTCCAGCAGGGCCAGGCCTTGGTCGGGACCGGCGATGAGCTGGGCGGGCGTGTTGTCGAAGTGGACCTCGGCCGCGCGCGAGCCGTCATAGAGCGAATAGGGCCGCGTGTGCACGCCAGCCGCCGAGCGCTCAACGAGGTAGAGGGCAACACCGTGCGGGGCGTCGTCGGTGCCGGACACGCGGGCCGGCACGATGAAGGCGTCGGCGACGTCGCCAGCCGGCACCAGGCTCTTCACGCCGGTCAGCTTGCCATCGACGGCGCGCGTGGCTACCTGATTCAGGCGGTAGCGCGATTTGGCTTCCTGGTGCGCGAGCACGACGAGGGCCTCGCCACCGGCGATGCGTGGCAGCCAGGCGGCCTGCAGTTCATCGGGCGCGCGTCCGAGCAGCGCCGGTGCGATCAGCGCGCCCTGCGCCACCGGCTCCATGACGAGGCCGCGACCGAGCTCTTCCATGACCACCATCGCCTCGACGGCGCCGAAGCCCATGCCGCCGTGTGCCTCAGGCACTGCCAGCGCGGTCAGGCCCAGGCCCGCCAGGCCGTCCCAGGCGGCGCGGTCGAAACCGCCAGCGCGCTCGATCTTTGTTCGGCGCTCGAAGGCGTAGTCCTTGTCGACAAAGCGGCGCACCGCGTCGCGCAGGGCTTCCTGGTCTTCACTGAAATCGAAATCCATTTGTCCTGTCTCCCGCTCAGCCAAGCACCGTCTGCGCGACGATGTTGCGTTGCACTTCGTTCGAGCCGCCGTAGATCGTCGTCTTGCGGACGTTCAGGTAGTTGCCGGTCAGCGGGATGGCGTGCGTGGCGCCGCCGATCCAGGCACCGCCCAGCCACTGGTCACCTTGCCAGCCGGCCTCCATGGCCTCGTGCACATAGGGCAGGGCCAGCGGGCCACCGGCCAGCATCATCAGCTCGGTGTAGCGCTGCTGCAGTTCGCTGCCGCGGATCTTGAGCAGGCCCGCGACGTCCAGCGGCTGCTTGCCGGTGCGCTCGCCCGAAAGCACGCGCAGCACCATCATCTCCAACGCGACGACGTCGACTTCGCACAGCGCGATCTGGTCGCGGAAGCGCTGGTCGTCCATGAGGCCTTCGGCCTTGGCGATGCGCTTGAGCCGCTCGAGTTCGCGCTTGGCGCGGTTCACGTCGGCGATGTTGGTGCGCTCGTGGGAGAGCAGGTGCTTGGCATAGGTCCAGCCCTTGTTTTCCTCGCCGATCAGGTTCTCGGCGGGCACCTCGACGTTGTCGAACCAGACCTCGTTCACCTCGTGCTCGCCGTCGAGCATGATGATGGGCTTGACGCTGACGCCGGGCGTCTTCATGTCGATCAACAGGAATGAGATGCCGGTCTGCGGCTTGCCTTCGGTCGATGTGCGCACCAGGCAGAAGATCCAGTCGCCGTACTGGCCCAGCGTCGTCCAGGTCTTTTGGCCGTTGACGATGAACTTGTCGCCCTGGCGCTCGGCGCGGCACTTCAACGAAGCCAAGTCAGAGCCCGAACCGGGTTCGCTATAGCCCTGGCTCCACCAGACCTCGCCGCTCATGATGCCGGGCAGGAAGCGCTGCTGCTGCTCCGGCGTGCCAAAGGCCATGATGACCGGCGCGACCATGACCGGGCCGAAGGGCACGATGCGCGGCGCGCAGGCCAGCGCACATTCCTCTTCGAACAGATGGCGCTGCACGGCGTTCCATCCTGGGCCGCCGAACTGCTTGGGCCAGGCCCAGCCATGCCAGCCCTTGGCGCCGAGGATCTTGGCCCAGCGCTGCAGATCGTCCTTGTTCAAGCGCAGCGCGTTGCGTACCTTGTGGGCGATATCGGCCGGCAGGTTGGCGCGCACCCAGTCGCGCACCTCGGCGCGGAAGGCCAGCTCCGCATCGGTGAAGTTGAGGTCCATGTCTCGCCGTATTGTCGTGATGGGAATACCCGGCTTTTAGCACGGTCGTTCGCATCCTGGCTGTCCGGCCTGGGACAGAACAGCGAGCTGGTTTCCAGAAAGCAGAAAGCCGCCCGGAGGCGGCTTTCAGTCGAGATGACTCGGATCAGGCGGCGAGCTTTGCCTTGCGGCGACGCAGGCCGGCGACACCGACCAGAGCGACGCTGGTCAGGGCCAGCGAGGCGGGCTCGGGCAGCTTGAGGTTGGTGCCACCGCAGACGCCCTTGGAATCGACGGCTTGCGTGCACTTGGTGCCGGCCACGGCGTAGAGCTTGAAGAAATCGTCGCCATTGGTCAGCGTGGCGCGGTTTTCGGTCGCGATGCTGTTGGCGCCACCGGCCGTCTGAGCAAAACCGGAGTTGTAGGCGCTAATCAGCCACCAGCTGGACGTCTTGCCGGCGCCGTTGACCGAGTTGTAGGGATTGCTGGTGTCCTGAACCATGTCGCCATAGTTGCCAACCAGTTCCCAGCCAGCCATCGTGCCGGCTGCAGCGCCAGTCAGCGTGGGCGCTGCGGCACCGGTCCAGCGGAACACGGACACATCAACCAGGCCGGTGCCGACTTGCGTGGTACCTGCACCGCAGGTGCCGCCGTTCTGGTACGTCATCGCCTGCGTGGTGGTGTTCTTGCAGCTGATCTCGACGTTGGACGTGAAGCCAAGGCCGACGCTGCTCAGCACGGTCGAAGCGCTGAAGCTCAACAGCACCGCCTCGGTATTCTGGTTATTGTCCAGTGCGTGGTAGGGCGAGCCGTTGTCGGTGCCGGTGTACATGCCCTGGCCGTTGCCCGCGAACTGGGTCAGCGCGCTGCTGGTCCAGTTGCCATTGACCTTGTTGTTGACGTCGTTGGAGGCGTAGAAGCCCGACATCTGAACCGTGTAGGCGGCGTTGCCGCTATCGCCGACCGTGGTGGTGGGCGTGGTGTCCAGGCCCCAGTAGGCTTGGGCGCTCGAAGCCAGGCTCAAGCCGGCGACGAGGGCGCTCAGGGCAATCCAGCGGGACTTTTGGGCTTTCATCGGTTTTCCTTTTGGGCTGTCACCAGCTTTTATTCGCATTCGAGAGGTTTCTAGCAAGCTTGATGCCAAACCAGAAAACTCCTTGACTTTCAATGTCTTGCCAATTTGATCAGGGTGGTGACTGTTGGAAATTGTAAGAACAACCGACAGCCAAATAAGGCCTTTCGCCCCCTCAGTTGAGGGTGGCCAGCAATTTCTTGGCGTCCTCGGCCGAGGCAAAACTCACGGTGCGCAAAGCGGCGCGGAGTTCCTCGCGCGCTTCACCGCTGCGCCCCGCCTTGGCGAGCACCGCGGCAAGGTGGTAGCGAATGTCGGGGTTGTCGGGCGCGCGCAGGCGGGCGTCGCGCAGCAATTGCAACGCGCGATCGGGTTTCCCGGCGAGGTGGTTGGCCCAACCGGCGGTGTCCATCAACATGGGGTTGCGGATGTCGACCTTGTAGGCGCGCTCGGCCATCTCCAAGGCGCCGGGGTCTTTCGACTCCATCAGCACGTTGGCGAGGTTGTTCAGCGTTTCGGCATGGTTGGGACGCTGCTTCAGGATGGCTTCGTACTGCTTGCGCGCAGCGGCGAAGTCGCGCGCGTGCAAGTGCTGCACAGCGACGGCGTTGCGCACCGCGAGGTCGCTGGGGCTGCGCTTGAGCCAGGCGTCTCCCAGCTCGACGGCGGCCTTGGGACCACTCTGGTTGCCGACGGCGCGCATCAAACGCACCAGGCTGGCCTGGGATTTCTCGATGTCATGGGCCTTGCGCAGCGCGTCGATGGCGGCCGTGGCCTGGCCCCGGTAGGTGGCGACTTCGGCAAGCAGGTTGTAGCCGAGCGCCGACTTGGGCGCTGCCTGGATGACCTGTTTGGCGCGCTGCTCCGACTTCGCCGCATCGCCCTGCGTCAGCTCGATGCTGGCGAGCATGGCCTGGGCCGGCAGATAGTCGGGGTTGCCGCTCAGAGCCTTGTCAAGGCTGTAGGCAGCGCCGGCGTAGTCCTTGATGCCGACTTGCTGGCGCGCGACTTCCAGCAGGCGCGGTGCATCGAAGGCGGCGCGGCGGGCGGCATTGGTCAATGTGGTCTTGGCCCCGGCCGCGTCGCCGTTGGCAGCCTGGGCGCTGGCATAGGCCTGCAGGGCTTCGACATCCTCGGGCAGCTTGGCCAGCAAGAACTTGGCCGCGTCGACCGCGCGGGCCGGCTGGCCTTTGCGCAGGTGCCAGGCGACGAGGGCGAAATTGGCGCGCGTTTCGCGGGCGCTGCTGGCCTCTGCGGCACTTTCCAGCCATTTGAGTGCCTCGTCGTCCTTGCCCCACAGTTCGTTCAGCAGGGCCAGTTCGAACAGCACATTGGTATTGCGCTCGTCATTTTTCAGAACTTCCCGCAGCCGCTTGTTGGCGGCTTCGAAATTGCCAGTCACGGTGTCGATGCGAACCAGGCCCAGGCGGGCCTCCATCAGCTGCGGATCGAGCTTGAGCGCCTTCTCATAGCCGGAGCGTCCGCCGGGATAGTCGCCCGCCTGGGTCTTGGCATAGGCCTGGACCATGAGGACGGTTGCATTGTTCGGGTTGGCGCGCGCCAGGGTATCGGCCACGGCCAGGGCCTTGGGGGCCTGGCCTTCGCGCAGATACAGGGTGACCAGCGCCAGCCCGGCATAGGTCTGCTTGGGGTCGCTCTTGTAGGCCTTGGCAAGTTCGTCGGCTGCGGGTGTCGCCTTCCCGCTTTGCAGCAGGGACAGGCCCAAAGCCGTGCGGTACTCCGGCGAATCCTTGGCCTTGATCGCGTCCTGCATCAGCGCGACGGCGCGCGAGTGCCGCCCCTGGCTCATGTGGGCGGAAGCCAGCATCAGCAATGCCTGGCCGTCGCCCGGCCGGGCCTTCACGTAGGCGTCCAGCAATTCGACGGCGCGGTTGACGTTGGGTTCCTTCAATGCGACCTGGGCCAGCAGCTTGACGAGAGGGCTGCCGGGTTGCTGGCGGGAGGCCAGTTCCAGGAAGGGCTTGGACTTTTCCAGCTCGCCCAGGCTGTAGTGCGCCAGGCCGTTGAGCATCAGCAACTGGGTGCGGTAGCGGATGTACTCGATGGGGACGGGGTCCAGCAGGTCGGTGATCCGTTTCAACGCGGCCCGTGAAGTGGGCGCGTCGTTGGCGCGCTCGGCCAGCACAGCACGCAGATAGGCGCCGCGCGGATCGTTGGGCTTGATGGTCTGGAGCTCGTTGACCTCGGCCAGCGCCTCGGCGTCGCGGTTCAGGTCGATCAGCAGGCCGGCGCGGCCCAGGTGGGATTCGGCATGCTTGGGCTGGGCCTTGAGGGCACGCTCATAGCCGGCCAGCGCCGGGGCGACCTGGCCGTTGGCATGGAAGACGGATGCCTTTTGATAGAGAGCCTCGGCGTTGTCGGGTGAGAGCTTGAGTGCCTGGTCGGCCGCGGCATGGGCCTCGTTGAACTGGCGCCCGCGCACCCGCAGCGGGACTTCGGCGATCCAGCTGTTCACGTCGCTGGTGTTCAGCGCACGTGCATCCAGCACGCTTGCCAGTGCGGCCTTGGTATCGCCCATATCGGACTGAGCCAGAGCGCGCTCCAGCATGAGCTGCTGTTGGATGCCGGATGGCAGGCCGGCGGGCTGAATGCGTGGGTCCTCCAGCGCCTGGGACTGCTTGCCCTGGGCATTCAGCGCCATGACCAGGGCGACGGCAACCTCGGCGCGGTTGACGCCCATGCGGATGGCCTCGCCCAGCTCGAATTCGGCCGCCGCCGGCTGGCTGTCGGCCAGCAAGGCCTTGCCCAGCAGCACGTGGACCGAGAGCTGGCTCTTGTCGGCCTGCAGCGCGTTCTTCAGCTGCACGATGGCGCCGGGAATGTCCCGCTTTTCATACCGCTGCAGAGCGTCTTCGTAGAAGCGCGAGGCCTTGGCGGCGTCCTGGGCGAGCGCGGCGGGGGCGCCGGCAATCAACAGGGCGGCCAGCAGGCCAGACAGCAAGGCGGGTTGAAGGGGCATCGAGGCGGACCGGCTAGGGAGGGGCGCCGGATTCTTGCAGAAGCCGCCCGCTGCTATCAGTGCTGCAGCTCCAAAGTCATGACGTCGTTCTCGCGCCGCATCTGGAAGCGGTTCAGAAAGCTGTTGCCAAGCAGCACATGGCTCATCAGGCCGGGGATGACGATGGCCTCGACGTCGCGAACCTCGACGCTGCCGATGCGCACGCTCGCCAACTGGAGCTGATAGGCCGGCACGACGCCATTGGCCGTCTGGGTGACGATGCGCCTGCCGTACATATAGCGCAGGCCCAGCTTTTCGGCCTCGATCTGGCCGATGGAGATGCTGGTCGCCCCGGTGTCGACGAGGAAGCTCGTGACCTGGCCGTTRATCATGCCCAGCGTCGTGAAATGTCCGCCGGGGCCTACGGGCAGCACGATCTGGCGCGGCGGCGCGGCATTCTGCGCAAGCACTCGGCCCGGTGCGGCGCCGAGGGCGAGAGCCTGGCGCCGACCGCCGTATTCCACGACGGCGCGACCATCCTCCAGTGAGATCAACCGGACGCCCTTGACCATGGCGCCGACCTCGACAGTGCGCGGCTCACCGTCGATGACCAACAGGGCCGCGCGTGATCCCAGCATGCCATTGAGCTGGACCTGCGATGGCGGGGGTGGCAGCGGCTGCGCCGGGGCGCGGCTCGTGGCCAGCAACAGGAGAAGGGGCGCAATGAGCCCCGTAAAGCGGCGCATGCTCAATCGCGGAAATTGTTGTAGGTGAGCGGCGTGTCGCTGAAGTTCTTCTTCAGGTGGGCGATGCCGGTCTGCAGGTCGTCGCGGTTCTTGCCGGTCACGCGCACGGCATCACCCTGGATGCTGGCCTGGACCTTGAGCTTGCTTTCCTTCAGCGAGTTCACGATCTTCTTGGCCAGCGCTGCCTCGATGCCTTCCTTGATCTTGTAGACCTGGCGCACCTTGTCGCCACCGAGCTTTTCGATCTTCTCGGCCTTGTCGAGGAAGCTGATCACCACGTCCTGCTTGGTCAGCTTGCCGTACAACACAGCCTCGATCTGCTCCAGCTGGAACTCGCTGTCGCCCGTGGCGTGGATTTCCTTGTCCTTGAGCTCGACCTTGGCGCCCGTGCCCTTGAAGTCAAAACGGGTGCCGATTTCCTTGATGGCGTTGTCCACGCCATTGCGGATCTTGACGTGATCGGGCTCGAGAACAGTGTCGAAGCTGGGCATTTGGGAGGTCGGTAGATGAATCGGCGAAAATTTTGCTGTTTGCGCGCCGCGCAAACCATCCAAAAATTGTCCCATGTCCACGCAGTTACAGACCCCCTCGAACGGAGTGCCGCTCCCCCTCCATATCGAGGCGGACGTCAATCTCAAGCCCTACAACACCTTCGGCCTGCCGGCCGTGGCGAAGCGCCTGGTGCGCATCCGCGAGGCGGCCGACGTCCGCCGCGTCGTCGATCACCCCGAACTGGGCCGTGCGCCCAAGTTCGTGCTGGGCGGCGGCAGCAACCTCGTCTTGACCAAGGATGTCGATGCCGTCGTGCTGAAGGTGGAAATTACCGGCATCCGGCTGTTGGAAGCGCGCGACGACGCCTGGATCGTCGAGGCAGGTGCCGGCGTCGTCTGGCATGAGCTGGTCACCTGGACGCTGGACCACGGCTACCCAGGCCTGGAGAACATGGCGCTGATCCCCGGCACGGTGGGGGCCGCACCGGTGCAGAACATCGGCGCCTACGGTATCGAGGTCAAGGACCGGCTGGAGGCCGTCGAGGTCATGGATCTCATCACCGGGCGGCCGGCCCTGCTGCCGGCGGAGGTCTGCCGCTTCGGCTACCGCGACAGCGTGTTCAAGCACAGCGACTTCGGCGGTCTGGCGGGCAAGAGCGTCATCACCCGTGTGCGCTTTCGCCTGCCCCGGCCCTGGCAGCCGGTGCTCGGTTACCTCGAAATTGAACGCAAGATGGCCGAGACCGGCATCACCGCGCCGGATGCGCGCCAGATCTACGACTGGATCTGCGCCGTGCGCCGCGCCAAGCTGCCCGACCCTGCCGTCATCGGCAATGCCGGCAGCTTCTTCAAGAACCCGGTCGTCACGGCCGAGCAGTGCCGCGACATCATTGGCCGCGACCCCGGCATCGTTCACTATCCCATGCCCGACGGAAGCGTGAAGCTGGCCGCCGGGTGGATGATCGACGCCTGCGGCTGGAAGGGGAAGACAGTGGGCGGAGCGGCGGTTTACGAAAAACAAGCCTTGGTGCTGGTCAACAAGGCGGACGCGCGCGGCGCGGAAGTCGTGACGCTGGCACGGGCCATCCAGGAGAGCGTCTACGGGCGCTTTGGCATCCGGCTGGAGCCGGAGCCGGTCGTCCTATGAGGCTAACCCGGCGTGCACTCTTGGGCCTGCTGGGGGCTGCCGGGCTTCCAGCTTGGGCGCTGGAGCCGCTGCTAGCGCGCAATGCGCCGGCCGGCATCGACCCGCGGCCCTATCTCGTCAGCGAGAAGTTCGATGGCGTGCGGGCGTTGTGGGATGGGCAGGCTTTGAAGTTCCGCAGCGGTCGCACCGTCGCTGCGCCGGCCTGGTTCCTGGCCGAACTTCCCAGGCAGCCGCTCGACGGTGAACTGTGGATGGGGCGGCGCAGCTTTGATGCGCTATCGGCGGCCGTACGGCGCACCGAGCCGGTGGACGCCGAATGGCGGCTCGTCAGCTATCGCGTCTTCGAGCTGCCAGCGGGCGACGGAGATTTCGAACGGCGCGCGGCCAAGCTCGCGACGATGGCCGGCGGCGTCGTCATGCCGGTGCAGCAGCAGCGCCTCAACTCCAACGCCGAACTTCGGGCCAGGCTCAAGCAGGTGGTCGACGCCGGTGGCGAGGGCCTGATGCTGCACCGGGCCAACGCGCCGCTGGCCTCGGGCCGCAGCGATCTGCTGCTCAAGCTCAAGCCACTGGCGGATGCTGAAGCCGTTGTTGTCGGCCATGAGCCGGGCAAGGGACGGCTGGCGGGTCAGCTGGGAGCACTGGAGTTGCAGACACCCGAGGGCCAGCGCTTCAAGCTGGGCACCGGCTTCAGCGACGCCCAACGCCGCGACCCGCCGCCCATCGGCTCGACTGTCACCTATCGCTATCGCGACCTGACGCCGAGTGGCAAGCCGCGCTTTGCGAGCTTCCTGCGGGTGGCCGAGGCGTTCTGAAGGCTTGTCAAAGCCAGCTCAGCAGCTTCTGCAACCACAGAGGCAGCGGGCGGCCGGGGACGTAGTTCTGGCGGTACTGGCTGTGCATGGCGGGCTCCTCAAAAGCGAATACTGTTGATTTATACAGTATTCACCAGGGCCTCGCCAGCCCTCAGCGGGAAATCACTCGAGCTTGGGCAGGCCACCGCCGGCCAGCAGGCCGACACCGGTATAGATGCCCAGCTTGCCGCGCGTGTCGCTGATGTCGAGATTGCGCATCGTCAGCTGGCCGATGCGGTCGGCGGGGCTGAAGGCGCCTTCGACCTTTTCCATGCTCAGGCGCTCGGGCGCATAGGTCAGGTTGGGGCTCTGGGTGTCCAGCAGCGAATAGTCGTTGCCGCGGCGCAGCTCAATGGCCACCTCGCCGGTGACGGCGCGGGCGATCCAGCGCTGGGCGGCCTCGCGCAGCATGATGGCCTGCGGGTCGAACCAGCGGCCCTGATAGAGCAGGCGGCCGAGCTTGCGGCCGTTGTCGCGGTACTGCTCGATGGTGTCTTCGTTGTGGATGCCGGTGACGAGACGCTCGTAGGCGATGTGCAGCAGCGCCAGGCCCGGAGCCTCGTAGATGCCGCGGCTCTTGGCCTCGATGATGCGGTTCTCGATCTGGTCGCTCATGCCCAGGCCATGGCGGCCGCCGATGACGTTGGCCTCGGCCAGCAGGGCCACCGGATCGCGGTACTCGACGCCGTTCAGCGCCACGGGCACGCCTTCCTCGAAGCGTACCGACACGGCTTCGGCCTTGACGACGACGTCATCGCGCCAGAACGCCACGCCCATGATGGGATTGACGATCTTGATGCCGCTGTTCAGATGCTCCAGGTCCTTGGCCTCGTGCGTGGCGCCCAGCATGTTGGAGTCGGTCGAATAGGCCTTCTCCGCGCTCATCTTGTAGGCGAAGCCCTTCTCGGTCATGAAGGCCGACATCTCGGCGCGGCCGCCCAGTTCATCGATGAAGGTCTGGTCCAGCCAGGGCTTGTAGATCTTCAGCGCCGGGTTGGTCAGCAGGCCGTAGCGGTAGAAGCGCTCGATGTCGTTGCCCTTGTAGGTCGAGCCGTCACCCCAGATGTTGACGCCGTCGGCCTGCATGGCCGCCACCAGCATGGTGCCGGTCACGGCGCGGCCGATGGGCGTCGTGTTGAAGTAGGTCACGCCGGCGGTGCTGATGTGAAAGGCACCGGCCTGCAGCGCGGCAATGCCTTCGGCGACCAACTGGGCGCGGCAGTCGACAAGAACGGCCTTCTCGGCGCCGTACAGCATGGCCTTGCGGGGGATTTCGTCGTAGTCCGGCTCGTCGGGCTGGCCGAGGTTGGCCGTGTAAGCGTAGGGCAGGGCGCCCTTGAGCTTCATCCAATGCAGGGCTGCGGAGGTGTCGAGGCCACCGGAGAAAGCGATGCCGACCTTCTGGCCAACGGGAACGGATTGCAGGATCGTGGACATGGTGAGGGTCTCTTAGACGAGGTTCTGCCACTCGGGGTGGCGCTGGATGTAGAGCTGGACGTAGCTGCAGGCGGGCACGACCTTGAGGCCTTCTGCGCGGGCCCATTGCAGGCCGGCCTCAACCAACTTGGCGGCGAGACCTTGGCCACGATAGGCCGGCGGCACGCCGGTGTGGGTGAACACGACGCGGCCAGCGCTCAGCTCGTAGTCGAGCACGCTGAGGGGCGTGGTCGGCAGCGTGAAGCGCTGGTGGCCGGGTTCGTGCCGGGGTGTCATTCGGTGGGTGCCTTCAGGGCAACCGGGTGGACCTCCACCGATGCGCTGGCGGTCGACACGTAGACGCTGCCGTCCTGGATGCTGATCTGCAGCTGCATGCTGCGTTCGGCCAGGGCTGCCAGGGCCTGGGACTGCTCGGCGGGAATCTGCCATACGGCCAGGCGTGGCGCGCGCGTCAGCTTGTTTTCGATGCCGCTCCACCACACCGGCGTGCTGGATGCGAAGCTGTAGACGCTGACGCGGCGGGCGCGGCCATGGGCCTTCATCAGACGGCGTTCGTCGGGCTGGCCGAGGTCGATCCAGTGCTGCAGCTCGCCCGTCAGGTCGGGTTGCCAGAGATCGGGTTCGTCCACGTCGGACAGGCCCTTGGTGAATTCGAGCCGGCCGTTGAGATCGTCGGCCGGCACATTCAGTGCATAGGCCAGCACGCGGATCATCATGCGCTCGTCGGTCTCGCTCGGGTGGCGGGCGATCGTGAGGGCGTGGTCGCCGTAGACATGGCGGTCCATGTCGGCGATCTGCAGCTGGGCTTTGTGGATGGTGGCTTTGAGCGCCATGGGGAAGGGGCCGGGGCCCCTGTAACGAAGAGCAGCCGAGGATTATCGCGGCGAAGCCTCGTGGCATCATTCCGCCTCCCGCTTTGAACCTTCGCAACCCGGTTGCGCCCTCTTCATGAAACGCATTCTTCTTACGTTGGCCTTGGGTCTCGCTGTCTCCGCCCAGGCACAAGTCACCACCAATTCCAAGGCCAAGGTCGACCCGAAGAACAACAAGGTCAGCAACCCGGTTGTCGAGAAGCCCAAGGCCAAACTGATGTCGCGCGACGAATTGCGCGCCTGCATCACCCAGCAGGACAACAACAGCAAGGAAGCCGAGGCCATCAAGGCCGAGCAGGCTTCCTACAAGGCCAATGCCGACAAGCTCAAGTCGGAGAAGGCCACCCTTGAAGCCGCCGAGGCCGTGCTGGGCAAGCAGATCGCCGACGTGAAGGCCGAGAAGGAAGCCATCCTGAAGGCGCACGAGGCGCTGACGGCCGAGGCCCCCAAGCTCGAGAAGGCCGAACTGAAGGCTCGCAACGACGCCTATACGGCGCGCACCACGGCTTTCGGCACGGCGGTCGAGGCCGTCAAGGCCGCGGATGCCGAGCAAGGCATCAAGCGCAAGGGCTTCTCTGACAAGGTGGACGCGTTGGATGCCCAGTTCAAGGCGCTCGAAGAGCGCACCGAGAAGCACTTCGACGGCAACGACAAGTGGAAGGCCGAGTGCCAGAACAAGGCCTACGACGAGAACGACGAGAAGGCCATCCGCAAGGAAAAGGCGGCCGCGGGCAAGTGATCCGCGCCGTTCACTGACCCTTGCAAGCGGGCCGCCTCCGGCAGGAAGCGGCCCTTTTTGTTTCCCGAGGACTTTGCATGAGCAACCCGCTGCTGCACGACTGGGCCGGCCCACACGGCCTGCCGCCCTTCGCCGACATCACCCCGGCGCATTTCCAACCTGCCTTCGACGCCGCGCTGGCTGCCCACCGCGCCGAGATCGACGCCATCGCGGCGCAGGCCGCGGCGCCGGACTTTGCCAACACCGTGGCCGCCTTCGACGCCGGCGGCCGCCAGCTCACCCGGCTCGAACACCTCTTCTACACCCTGGCTGCCTCGGCCACCTCGCCCGAGCTGCAGGCCGTGCAGCGCGCCCTGGCCGCGCCGCTGGCCGAACATGGCAGCGCCATCTACATGCATCAGGGCTTGTTTGCCCGGGTCGACGCCTTGTTCGAACAGCACGAGCGCCTGGGGCTGACGCCCGAGCAGCGCCGGCTGCTGGAGCGCGTGCATCTGGACTTCCTGCGTGCCGGAGCCCGCCTGGCGCCCGAGGCGCGTACCCGCTACGCCGCAGTGATGGCCCGCCTGGCTGAGCTGAACACGCGCTTTGCGCAGAACGTGCTGGCCGCAGAGAGCGGCTACCAACTGCGGTTGACGACCGAGGAGGAGCTCGCCGGCCTGCCCGGCTTCGTGCGTGCCGCCGCCCGCCAGGCTGCCGTCGACCGTGGCCTTCAAGAGGGTGTCCACGTCATCACGCTGTCGCGCTCGTTGATCGTGCCCTTCCTGTCCTTCAGCGCGCGGCGCGACCTGCGCGAGCAGGCCTGGCGTGCCTGGGTCGGCCGCGGCGATGACACCGGTGACACGGACAACCGAGAGATCTGCCGCGAGATCCTTGAGCTGCGCGCCGAGCAGGCGAAGCTGCACGGCCATGCCTGCTACGCCGACTATGCGCTGGAAGACACCATGGCACGCAGCCAGGGCGCCGTCATGGGCCTGCTGGAGCGCGTCTGGCACCCGGCGCTGGCCGCTCAGGCCCGCGAGCGCGAGGCGGTACTCGGTGCCATGGCCGCGGCCGGTGCCACACATGAACTTGAGCCCTGGGATTGGCGCTTCTACGCCGAGCAGGCCAGGCGCGCCCGCTTCGAGCTGGACGAGGCCGAGGTCAAGCCCTACTTCTCGCTGGAGCGCATGGTGGCGGCGATGTTCGACTGCGCCAGCCGGCTCTTCGGCCTGCAATTCAAGGCCCGGCCCGACCTCGCCGGCTACCACGCCGACGTGCGCGCCTATGAGGTCTTCAACGCCGACGGCAGTCTGCGCGGCCTTTTCCTGCAGGACAACTTCGCCCGCCCGACCAAGCGCAGCGGCGCCTGGATGAACGCGATGCGCAACCAGAGCCGCGCGCTGGGTGCGACGCCGGTCATCCTGAACAACAACAACTTCGYCCGCGGCGCCGCTGGCGAGCCCACGCTGCTGAGCTTCGACGATGTGCGCACGCTCTTCCACGAATTTGGCCACGGCCTGCACGGCCTGCTGTCCAGCGTCGAGCATGAGCGCCTGGCGGGCACTCAGGTGCTGCGCGACTTCGTCGAGCTGCCCTCCCAGCTCTACGAGCACTGGATGGCCGAGCCCCAGGTGCTGAAGACCTTCGCCCGTCACTGGCAGACCGACGAGCCGCTGCCCGATGCGCTGCTGGCCAAGCTGCAGGCCGCGCGCCAGTTCGGCCAGGGCTACGAGACTTTGCGCTACACGGCCAGCGCCCTCGTCGACATGGCGGTTCACGCGCTGCCCGCCGCACCTGATGACGTGGTTGCATTCGAGCGCGAAACGCTTGAAAAGTGGCAGCTGCCCAGCGAGGTCGGCGTCAACCACCGATTGACCCATTTCCAGCACTTGTTCAGCAGCGCTGGCTATGCGGCGGGCTACTACGTCTACCTGTGGGCGGAGGTGCTGGACTGCGACGCCTTCGACGCCTTCGTCGAGGCCGGCAATGTGTTCGACGCGGCGGTGGCCGCACGGCTGCGCGAGTGCATCTATTCGACCGGCAACAGCCGAGAACCGGGCGAGGCCTTCCGCGCCTTCCGCGGTCGCGATCCGGTTGTCGAACCGATGCTCAAGGACAGAGGCCTGCTGCCGGCCTGAGGTAAAACCTCGGTTGTCACGGTCGCCCTGCGTGCGATCCGGGCGTTACCAGGGAGTCCAAAAATGTCCAAACATCACATCGGCCTGTCGGCCACCGTCCTCGCCTGCCTGTTCGGCCTCGCTGCCTGCGGCGGTGGTGGCTCTGGCGGCGCGCCAAGCGGCCCCACGCCGACCGAGTCCACCATGCTCGGCATCAGCGCGAGCAACTACCAGGTGGTGGGCCAGTCCACCGTGTCCAGCGCCTTTTTCCTCAATGACACCGGCGGCGTGTTCACCGGCGCTGAGACGGGTGGCGACCCGCGCCTGCTGCGCCATGCCGTCGACACGGCGCGTCGCGCCATGCGGGTGGCCAGCGGGCGCCAGGCTCTGCTGGCAGGCGCCGAGGTGCGCGAGACCGTGTCCTGCAGCCAGGGCGGCAGCTTGTTGGTGAGCGTCAACGACAGCAACAACAACGGCAACTTCGACCTCGGCGACAGCCTCACCATCGACGCGCAATCCTGCAAGGAGGGCGGCGACGTCATGCAGGGCCGCATCGCGCTGAGCGTGCAGGCCCTCGCCGGCGTCTACGACAGCAACAATTACAGCGCGACGCTGGCGATGACGCTGACAGCCTTCGGCGTCACGACAGGCAGCGACATGGCCCAGGGCGACGGCACGATCACATTGACGGTCAGCCAGACCCCTGCCGGCGTGGGCGAGGTGACGCTGGCCACCAGCCGCCTCGTGCTGAGTGGCCGCGCTGGCGGCCAGAATTTCACGATGACGCTGACGGACACCAAGCTGGCGCTGCGCATCGAGACCATCAACGGCAGCCTGCGCACGAGCATCAGCTACAACAGCAGCCTGGCCAGCAGCAATTTGGACAACAAGCAGGTGCTGATCACGACACCCCAGCCCCTCATCATCGTCGGCGACAGCGCCTACCCGAGCAGCGGCCAGCTGATGGTCAAGGGCCATGCGAGTTCGACATTGCGCATCTCCGCCGTGAATGGCAGCCAGGCTCGGCTGGAACTGGATGCCGAGGGCGACGGCAACTACGAGACGCAGGTGCTGAAGACCTGGACCGAGCTGGAGTGAAAGGGGCCGTCACACTGGCCTTGCTCGCGGGCCTGCTGGCGCCGGCCGCCCGGGCCGATTCGCCCTGGCAGGCCGAGCTGGCGGGCCAGCAGGAATGGCAGCAATGGCGTGAAACCGCCAGCGACGGCCGCCGCCTGCTGACCGAAGACGGTCGGCTGAGCGGCCTGGCCGCCACCTGGCGCTGGGCGCCGCCGGCCTCGGCCACGGCGGCCTTGCGGGTTGGCGTGTTGCGCGGAGCGCGCGACTACCGAGGCTTCAGCAACCAGGGCAATGAGGTGCAGACGCGCAGCGATGTCGCCCATGACTTCATTCGCATCGAGGGGGGCCTGGCGCCACAGCCGCTGATCGGCGGCTGGCAGGGGCAAGCCCTGGCCGCCGCCGAATTCTGGCAGTGGCGCCGGCGCCTGCGCGACGCCGGCAGCGTCGGCGGCTATCCCGAGCGCTATCGCCAGGGTCTGCTGCTGCTGGGCCTGCAGGCCACCAGCGAATCGGGCTGGCAGGTGGGCATCGAAGCCGGTGGTGGCCCCCATGGCCACAACCGCGTGCAACTGCCGGGGCGCGACCCAGCCGAGCTGCCTCTGGGCAGTGCCCGTGCCTGGCGGGCCAGCGTGGGCGACTCCCTCGTGCCGGGATGGCGCTGGACCTTGACGGCCGAACGCCTGACGCTGGACGCCGGCGATGAGCGCCCCATCACGCTGCAGGGCGTACCGCTGCAATCGGCCCGCCAGCCGCACACGGCGCTGCGCCGCCTGCAGCTCAGCCTCGTCTGGACCGGCTAGCCCATTGGGCCAGCGCGATGACGGCGCACATCGTCGCGAAGGCCATCCAGGCGTAGGGCCACAGCAGAGGCAGGCCGAGCAGGATCAGGCCGTCATTGCCACCGGGGATCAGCAGGCTGCCCCAGCCCATCAGCAGGCCGCCGATCAGGCAACGCACCAGGCCGGCCGCGCTCGGCGGGCGGGCCTTCAACAGCCCGGCGTGCCAGCCGCCGAAGATGGCGCCGGCCAGCAGGCAGGCGAAGAGGGTGAGTCGCGCGGCGCTGCGCATGGTCATGCCATGGGCCAGCTCGGCCAGCGCGTCGGTGTAGGCCCAGGCGCCTTCGAGCAGCAGCAGTGCCAAAAAGCTCAGGCCGATGGAGACGGTGGCCGTGTGCGGCGTCCACCACGGCTGGCGCCTGCGCACGAAGGCGCGCCACAACGCAAAGGCGGCAAACACCAGCCCCAGCGCGGCGGGTGCCACCCACAGCGCGGAGCCGGCCGGCTGCGGTTGCGGCCGGGCCGCGGCGAACAGGCCATCCACGCTGGCGCAGCCGACATAGAAGCCCAGCGGCGTTGCCAGATAGGCCCACTCGCCATTGCCCAGCCGCGCGATGGCGCCGAAGACGCAGGCCTGGTTGACGAAGGCGCCCAGGCCCAGCAGAGCGGCGCCCAGCAGCGTCCAAACGGTCAGTGCAAAGGGCGCGGGCAGGATTGGGTGGGGAAGAGGTAGCAAGCGCAACAACAGCAGTCCGCCGGCCACCCACAGCGAGGCTTCCAGCAGGCTGCGCAGGCGGCTGGCCTTGCGCTGGTCAACGAGTTCGCCCACGGCGGCGACCGTACAGGTGGCGCCGCGCTGGATGGCCGCGCCCATCAGCAGCGCGCAGACCGCGGCGCCGATGAACGCCAAAGGGTTCATGCCGCCTCTTCCAACACGTGCTCGATGACGCCCTCGATCGGGTCCACTGGCGCCTGCCAGGGCGCGCGCTCGATCATGCGGCGGGCGTCCACCAGGCCTGCGGAGCGGCGCGCCTTGACGCCGGCGGGCGTGAAGTCGATGTCCTTGGTGTGGTCTTCGCCCTCAATGCGCGGCGCCAGCAGGTGAGCCACGTGCATGGTGGTGCCGCAGCCCCAGGCGGTGAGCTCCTTGGCGCCGCGCTGCTGCGCGGGCGACAGCAGGCCGCCGAGCTCGCGAATGATGTGGCGCAGCCGGTGGATCTGCTTCTGGCGGGTGATGTGGCTGTCGGCCCGGCTGGCGTACTGGATGTCCTTCTGACGGCCCATCACCTGCCAGATCGACTCAGGCTGCGGCGCCGTCTGGTGCCAGACGTTGACGGCAAAGATCAGCGCGTCGCGGCGCGGGTTGTCGTCCAGCACGGCCTCGATGGGCGTGTTGGAGTAGAGGCCGCCATCCCAGTAGGCCTCGCCGTCGATGACGACGGCCGGGAAGGCCGGCGGCAATGCGCCTGAGGCCATGACGTGCTCCAGGCCGACGGGTTCCTCGCGCGAGTCGAAGTAGCGCATCTGGCCGCTGCGCACATTCACCGCGCCGACAGTGAGGCGCATGCCACCGCGTTGCAGTTGCTCGAAGTCGACCAGGCCGCGCAGTGTCTCGCGCAGCGGCTCGGTGCTGTAGTAGGACGCCTTGTCCACGCCCAGCTGCGCCTGGCTGCCGCGCAGGGCCGCCAGGTTGGGCTCGAAGAAGGCCGGGATGCCACGCATCACCGTCGTCATGTTGGCCATCAGGTTGCCCATACCCAGCCAGTCCAGCGGCCCGGCCAGGCGGTTCTGCTGCTCGACGTGGCGCCAGAAGTCGTTGAGCCTCTCCATGCGCCGCTCCGGTGGGTTGCCGGCGATCAGCGCGGCGTTGATGGCGCCGATGGACGTGCCGATGACCCAGTCCGGCTCGATGCCGGCTTCGTGCAGCGCCTGGTAGACGCCGACCTGGTAGGCGCCCAGCGCACCGCCGCCCTGGAGCACCAGGACGACCTGCGGACGCGATGTGGGGGAAGCATTCTTGGTGGCCATGGTGGGTCTCGGCTGGGTAGGTGGGCGTGGGTCGGCGGGCGGGGTCGCGGGCTTACATGTGTTCCTTCATCGTGGCGGGCTTGCCGTCGTTGACGATGTCGGCGATGGTCAGCTCGACCGGTGCGTTGGTGCTGTTCTTCCACCAGTGCTTGGTGCCGAGGAACTCGCGCGAGATGTCGCCGGCCTTGTGCAGGATGGGCACGGCGCATTTGCTGGAGTTCTCGTAGATCTCGCCGCTGTTGACCATGATSAGCGCGGGCCGGTCCTCGTGGCTGTGGAAGGGCACGACGCCGCCGGGCGCAATGGTCATGTGGCGCATGCGCAGGCGGCGCTGGGCCAGGTGCACGTTCTCCTTGACCAGGTCGATGGACGCCAGCTCGGTGTCAGTCACGCCGACGGGGGCCGTGGCGGCGTCGGCCAGCGCATTGGCCATGACCTTGTCGGCCGGGCATTCACCGGCGTGCGAGCTGCCGCCTGCCAGGCTGGCGACGAGGGCGGCGACGGCGGCCACGAGGTGGCTGAAGCGGGAAGTGCGGGTGCGGATGGTCTTCATGGGGTGCTCCTGGAGCGTTGGGGGGAAGGGGGGGAGAAAAATCACTGCGCCGTCCAGCCACCCTCGATGGGCAGCACGGCGCCGGTGATGGAGGCGGCGTCGTCGGAACAGAGGAAGGACGTCAGCGCCGCGACCTGTTCGACGGTGACGAATTGCTTGGTGGGCTGGGCGGCCAGCAGCACGTCGCGGATGACGGCCTGCTCGCTGATGCCGCGGGCGCGGGCGGTGTCGGGGATCTGCTGCTCGACCAGCGGTGTCAGCACATAGCCCGGGCAGACCGCGTTGACCGTGATGCCGGCCTCGGCCAACTCCAGCGCCACGGTCTTGGTGAAGCCAGCCACGCCATGCTTGGCCGCCACGTAGGCCGATTTGTATTTGCTGGCCACCAGCGCATGGGCCGAGGCCACGTTGACGATGCGGCCCCAGCCCTTCTTCTTCATGGCCGGCACGGCCAGGCGGGTGGTGTGGAAGCCCGCACTGAGGTTGATCGCCAGGATGGCGTACCACTTGTCGACCGGGAACTCTTCGACCGGCGCCACATGCTGGATGCCGGCGTTGTTGACGAGCAGGTCGACGGCGCCGAACTCGGCAATCGCCTTGCCCATCATGCGGTCGATCTGGTCGGGCTGGCTCATGTCGGCCGGGTCGTAGCGCACCTGCACGTCGTGTTGTTCCATGAGTTCGAGTCGCAGCTTCTCGATGGCCGGCGCGTCGCCAAAACCGTTGAGCACGACGTTGGCGCCCTGGGCGGCCAGCGAGCGGGCGATGCCCAGGCCGATGCCGGATGTGGAGCCCGTGACGAGGGCGGTCTTGCCAATGAACATGGTGGGTTCTCCTTACTTGGGAACGGATGAGTTGGAGGTGCCGCGGTCGACCTCGGTCGTGCGGGTGAAGCGCAGGTGCGTGATGTCGAGGGGAAAGAACAGGCCCCAGGTCCACTCGACCCAGATGCGCGTCTTGCGGCCCAGCGTGGGCATGCGCAGCAGGTAGTAGCCGCGCCACAACAGCCAGGCGGGAAGGCCCGACAGGCGCAGGCCGAACAGCAGCGCCACGCCCTTGAGGTGGCCGGTCGTGGCCATCATTCCGCGGGCGGCGTAGGCAAAGGGCTTGGTGGGCTGGCCGCGCAGTTTGAGCAGCAGGTTGTTGGCGAGCGCCTTGGCCTGGGCGACGGCGAACTGCGCCGTCGGTGGGCAGATCAGGCCGTCGCGGGCATTGGGTTGGGCGGCGCAGTCGCCGAGGGCCCACAGGGCGGGCTCGTCCTGCACGCGACCGTCGGCCTCGGTGGCGATGCGGCCGCGCTGCAGCGGCAGGGCCAGCGCTTCCACGAGCGGGTTGGGCCGAGTGCCGACGGTGCAGACAACCGTTGCGCTCGGCAGCTTCTGGCCGTCGGACAGTTCGACCGCGTCGGCATGGATGCGCGCGGCCCGGGTGCCGCAGCGCACGTGCACGCCGCGGCGCGACAGCGAGCGTTCGGCGGCGTCGCCCAGGGCCGGCGGCAGCTCGGGCAGCAGCCGGTCACCGTCATGCAGCAGCGTGATGCCGAAGCCGGCGGCGCGGGTACGTGGGTAGTGGCGGCTGGCGCTCTTGACGAAGTCGGCCAGCGCGCCGGCCACCTCGACGCCSGAGAAGCCGCCGCCGATGACGAYGAAGTGGGCGAGGGCCCGCCGCTGCGTCGCGTCATCGCAGAGCTCCACGCGAGCCAGCGCCTGCAGCACGCGGTTGCGGATGTGCATGGCGTCGCCCACCAGCTTCAGCGGCAGCGCGTGCTCGGCCATGCCGGGCAGCAGGTCCAGCCGGGCGCGCTGGCCCAGGGCCAGCACGAGGTGGTCGTAGCCGAATGTCAATGGGCCGTGCAGGGTGTCGCAGGTCAGGCGCTGCGCGGCCTTGTCGATGCGGCTGACGGCGCCCATCACAAAGCGCACGCCGGGCAGCATCTCGCGGATGGGTGCCACCACATGCTCCGGAAAGACACCCGCGCCGACCACCTCGGGCAGCATGGGGTTGAAGGTGGTGTAGCTCTCCTCGCTGATCAGCAGCAGCTGCCAGCCCGCGGGCAGGCGGCCATGCAGGGACTTGGCCAGCGTGGTGCCGGCAAAGCCGCCGCCGATGATGGCGAGCGTGCGGACTGGCGGGTTAGGTGCTGTGGTGGACATGGCGGCTGGAGGATGCGAGGGCCGCAGTGTCTGGATCGMCGCGTCAGCCGTGAAATCTCATCAATTCATGACCCGATGCGTGTCGGTTATCGCGGTTTGTGTAAGGAAACCACCGGCCCGTGCGACCGCCGCGCATGGAGCTCTACCAGATCCGCTACTTCCTGGCCGTGGCCGAGACGCTGAACTTCACGCGTGCGTCGGAGCGTTCCTTCGTGTCCCAGCCCGCGCTGACCAAGGCCATCCAGCGCCTGGAAGAGACCATCGGCGGGCGGCTGTTTGACCGCACCAAGAACTCCGTGCAGCTCAGCGAGCTGGGCCAGGCCATGCTGCCCAACTTCCGACAGATCTTCGACACCGCCCAGGCCACCCGCGAACAGGCGCGGCGCTTCAAGCGCGAGAAGCGCGAGGTGGTGCGCGTGGGCGTCATGTGCACCATCGACTTCCATCAGGTGCTGCCGGGCTTTGTCGACAGCCAGGACCGGCATGCCATCGAACTGCATTTCCGCGAGGGCAACCTGGAGGCGCTGACCGACGAGCTGGACCGCGGCGACGTYGACATCGGCATCATGTGCTCGCCCTACGAAACGCCGCGGCGCTTTGACGCGCGGCTGCTGTTTCGCGAGGACTATGTCGTCGCCATCGGCGAGGATCACCGCTTCAGCGGCCGCGACGCCATCGCCATGGCCGAACTGGACCGGGAGCGCTACTGCGAGCGCATCTACTGCGAGTTCTCAAGCTACATCGAGCGCCTGCTGGACGAGCGCGGCGTGCGCCTGGAGGTGGTGCAGCAGTCCCACCGCGAGGACTGGATCCAGGCCTTCGTGCGCTCCAACTTCGGTGTCGCCTTCATGCCCCGGTCCATCGCCGACGCGGCCGGGCTGATGCATGTGCGCACGGCCGACTGCCCGATCGTCCGAGAGGTCAAGCTGCTGGTGCAGTCGGAGCGGCCGCTGAGCACGGCGCAGCAGGCCGTCATCGATTCACTGGTGGCCCACGACTGGCGGCCGGTGGCCTAGGCTTCCGGGCGGCGCCACAGCCAGATCGCCACGGCGGCCATCATGGCGGGCACGGCGATCTTCACGGCCAGCGGCGCCGGCGTCAGCACCAGCATGACGGCACTGCAGGCCATCATCACGACCGCCAGCCACTTGGCGCGACGCGGCACGGCGCCGCGCTCGCGCCAACGGCGGATGCCGGGGCCGAAGTGCGCGTGGTTGAGCAGCCAGTTCTCCAGCGCCGGCCAACCCTTGCCGGCCGCCCAGGCGGCCAGCAGCAGGAAGGGCACCGTCGGCAGGACCGGCAGCACGACGCCGATCATGGCCAGCACGAGGCCCAGCACCGCCAGCGCGCGCCACAGCAGTCGGGCCAGCGCGCGGTGCATGCCGCCCTACTTCAACCCGCCGCTGAGGAACTGCTGCAGCCGCTCGCACTGCGGGCGCAGCAGCATTTCCTTGGGGTTGCCTTCCTCTTCGACCTTGCCTTGGTGCAGGAACAGGCAGTGGTTGGAGACCTCGCGCGCAAAGCCCATTTCATGGGTCACGACGATCATCGTGCGGCCTTCCGCCGCCAGGTCGCGCATGACCTTGAGGACCTCGCCGACCAGTTCCGGGTCCAGCGCCGACGTGGGCTCGTCGAACAGCATGACCTCGGGGTCGACCGCCAGCGCCCGGGCAATGGCCACGCGCTGCTGCTCGCCGCCCGACAGCTGGGCCGGGTAGACGTTCGCGCGATGCGAGACGCCGACGCGCGCCAGCAGCGCCTGCGCGCGCTCGATGGCCTCGGCCTTGGGCTTGCCCAGCACGTGGATGGGTGCCTCGATGACGTTCTCCAGCACTGTCATGTGAGCCCAGAGGTTGAAGTTCTGGAACACCATGGCCAGCTTGGCGCGCCACAGCTGCAGCTGCTGAGGCGAGGCGGCCTTCAGCGTGCCGTCGCGGTCGCGGGTCAGCTTCAGCGCTTCGCCGCACAGGCTCAGTTCGCCTTCGTTGGGCTGTTCCAGCAGGTTCAGGCAGCGCAGGAAGGTGCTCTTGCCCGAGCCCGAGGACCCGATCAATGTGACGACATCGCCGCGACGCGCCGCGAAGGAAATGCCCTTGAGCACCTCGCGATCACCGAAGCGCTTGTGGATGTTGGTGGCCTGGAGTTGGATCGTCATTTCAGTTTCTCTTTGCGGGCCGAACGCAGGGCCGCTCCCAAGCCGGCCCGCGCTGGCGATGTGCTCGCGGCTCGATGCCGCGAGCATCGCCGTCCCCCAGGGGGCTGAGGCCGGACACATGGCGCCCTGCGGGCGGCATGTGCCTGCCGAAGGGCTGCGGCACATGCCGCAGCGCGGTCTGCAAGACCGACCGGACCTGCCCGCGTTCAGCGCGGCTGGGCTGGGCGAGGGGCTTCATGTCAAGCACCGAGCAGCTTGCCGGTGCGCAGCGCCTCGCGGCCCGCGACCTTGGCGACGCGCATGCCGGCGTTCGCAAAGCGCAGGAAGTCGCGCGCGAAGAACAGGCCGTCGACCGGGCTCTTCAATTCAGTGACCTCGGCCGTGATGGGGTCGATGACATGGGCCAGCACTTCGCCGGCCGTCACCTCCACACCCACCTCCTTGACGAAGGTCAGCACGCCGGCCACCGGCGACTTGATCGGCATGCTGCCGGCCAGCGGGCGGGCGTCGCCGATGGCCTCCGGCACTTCGGGCTTGTCGCCGGCAATCAGGCCGCGCCAGCGCAGGAAGTCGACGATGTTCTTCGCATCGGCGGCGGCCAGCTCATGCGTCACGTCGGCCGCGCCGCGCAGCTCGACGGTGACCGACAGGCAGGCCTGCGGAATCGGGAACTTGCCGCCGAAATGCTTGTCCCACTTCCACCAGACCTGGGAGCAGGCCTCGTCGAAGGGGTTGTCACCCGAGTCCTGGGCCAGCAGCGTCAGGCGCGAACGCAGGAAGCGCGCCAGCGGGTCGCAGTCGGGCCAGCAGGGCGTCTCGGTGTAGAGGTGCATCAGCGCCTGGGCGTCGCAATGCAGGTCCAACACGATGTCGGCGTCGCAGGACAGGCTCAGCAGCTTGCGGCGCTGCGACTGCAGCTCGGTATCGACCGGGCTGGCCAGCACCGCCGCCTTCAGCGCGCGGCGCAGCAGGGCGACATTGGCCGCGGCGTCGCTGCCCAGCTGGGTTGCTACCGCCTGGGCGACGGCATCGATCTGGTCCGGGTAATGGCGGTTGAAGTTCTCACCCGTCGTCAGCTCGAAGCGGCCCAGATGGGCATGCAGCATGAACTGGCTCAGGCCGATGGGGTTGGCCATGGGGACGAGGACGATCTCGCCGCTGATCTGGCCGGCAGCCTCCAGCGCGTCAAGCTGCAGGCGCAGGTGGTGGGCGACCAGCATGCCAGGCAGCTCGTCGCCGTGCAGCGAAGCCTGGATGTAGGTCTTTTGTCCGCCGGGCTGGCCGTAATGCAGCGAGACCAGCTCGCGCTGCGTGCCCGGGGCAGGGGAGAGCAAGGGATGGCGTTGGATATTCATGGCTAGCGGGACATCATCGGCTTGAGCCAGCGGTTCTCGGCCCAGCGGAACAGACCGACCAGGCACAGCGTCAGCACGAAATAGAAGGCGCCGGCCGTGATGAAGGCCTCGAAGGGAAGGTAGTACTTGGCATAGACCTGTTGGGCCGCGCCGGTCACGTCCAGCAGTGTCACCGTGCTGGCCAGCGAGGTGCCATGCAGCATGAAGATGGCCTCGTTGCCATAGGCCGGCAGGGCACGGCGAAGCGCGGCAGGCAGAACGATGCGGCGCAGCATCAGCCCGCGGCCCATGCCCAGCGCCTTGGCGGCCTCGATCTCGCCGGCCGGCAAAGCGCGGATGCTGCCCGCAATGATCTCGGTCGTGTAGGCGGCCGTGTTCAGCGTGAAGGTCAGCCAGGCGCAGAAGGTGGCCGACGACAGCCAGGGCCAGGCCCAGCTGTCGCGCACGATCTCGAACTGGGCCGCGCCGTAGTAGATGAGGAAGAGCTGCACCAGCATCGGCGTGCCGCGGAAAACATAGGTGTAGAGCCAGACAAGCCGCGATGGCCAGCCCAGGAACACGGTCCGCACGATGGCCAGCGGCACGGCCAGCACCAGGCCGCCTGCCAAAGACAGTGCCAGCAGCTGCAGCGAGGTGACGAGCCCGGTGAGGTAGAGCGGGAAGTTCTCGCCGACGGCATCGAAGTTCATAACTTGCCCGCCTTGGTGCCGATGGCCAGGCGCCGCTGTGCCCAGGCGAAGACGAGTTCCGACACGCTGGTGAACACGAGATAGATGAGGGCCACGGCCAGGAAGAAGGTGAAGGGCTCACGCGTCGTGCCGGCGGCCTGCTTGCCGCGCGTCATCAGGTCGGACAGGCCGATGATGGACACGATGGCCGTGCTCTTGATCAGCACCAGCCAGTTGTTGGAGATGCCGGGCAGGGCATGTCGCAGCATCTGCGGCAGTGTGATGCGCCAAAGCACCAGGCGCGGGCTCATGCCATAGGCCAGGCCCGCCTCGCGCTGGCCCGGCGGTACGGCCAGGAAGGCGCCGCGGAAGGCTTCGGTCAGGTAGGCGCCAAAGATGAAGCCGATGGTCAGCACGCCGGCGATGAAGGGGTCGATATCGATGAAGTCATCATGGCCAAGCTTGGGCGCAATGGTATTGACGGCGAGCTGGCCACCGTAGAAGACGAGCAGCATCAGCACCAGGTCGGGCACGCCGCGGATCAGCGTGGTGTAGGTGGCTGCCACGCCTCGCGCGACGCGTGAGCGCGACAGCTTGGCCAGCGCGCCAACCAGGCCCAGCAGGGAGGCAATGGCCAGCGAAGACAGCGCCACCGCCAGCGTGACGGCGGAGCCTTCGAGCAGGCTGGGGAGGAATCCGTGCAACATGAGAAAGAAGGCCGCGCTCAGCGGGGAGGGGTGATGAGGTCGAAGCTGAAATAGCGGTCGTTGAAAGTCTTCAGAGTACCGTTGCCACGCAACGCGGCCAGTGCCTCGTCGATGCGCTGGCCCAGCGTCGCCGCATCGGCCTTGCGCAGGCCCACGCCGATGCCCTTGCCGTAGTAGCGCTGGTCCTTGGCGAAGTCGGGCCCGACAAAGCCGAAGCCGCGGCCGTCGGCATGGTTGAGGAAGCCGAACTGCGCGATGACCGCGTCCACCAGCGTGGCGTCCAGGCGGCCAGACTTCAGATCCAGGAAAGCCTGGTCCTGGGTGGCGTAGCGCATCAGCTGGATGCCCTTGAATTGTTCGGCCAGGAAGCGTTCATGGATGGTGCCGCGCTCCACGCCGATGCGCTTGCCCTTCAGGCCGGCTGGGCTGACGTCGGCGCGTGGGTCGCCGCGCATGACCAGGCGGGCCGGCGAGTAGTAGTAGGGCGACGAGAAGGCAACGACCTGCTGGCGCTCTGGCGTGATCGACATCGAGGCCATGATGGCGTCGATCTTGCGCGATTGCAGCGCCGGGATCAGGCCGTCGAACTCCAGGATGACCGGGGCGCACTGCTGGCCCAGACGCGCGCACAGGGCCTGGGCCACGTCGATCTCGAAGCCCTTGAGCTGGCCGTCGGTGCCGATCTCGCTGAAAGGGGCGTAGCCCACGGCGAAACCGATGCGCAGGCGCTGCGGCGCCTGGGCCCCGGCCGTACTGGCGAGGGCCAGGGCAACGGGCAGGGCCAGGGCGGAGCGGCGACGCATCACTGCTTGGTGCGCGGCGCGATGTCGTAGTCGAAGTATTTGTCGGCGAGCTTCTTGAAGGTGCCGTTGGCCTGCACGGCATCGATGGCGGCATTGAACTTCTTGCCCAGCGTGGCCTCGTCGGCCTTGCGCATGCCCACACCGGTGCCGACGCCGAAGACCTTGTCGTCGATGATGGCGGGGCCCGAGAAGGCAAAGCCCTTGCCCTCTGGCTTCTTCAGGAATCCGAAGTCGCCGGCGGGCGAATCCATCAGCGTGGCGTCGATGCGGCCGGACTTGAGGTCCAGGAAGACCTGATCCTGGCTGCCGTAGCGCACGATCTCGCTCTGCTTGAAGGTCGCGGCGGCGTAGGTCTCATGCGTCGTGCCGCGCTGCACGCCGATCTTCTTGCCCTTCAGTCCGGCGGCCGTGGGGTCGAGCTTCACGCCCGCCTTGGCGATGAGGCGGGCCGGGGTGTTGTAGTAAGGCTTGGAGAAGGCGACAACCTTCTGGCGCTCCTCGGTGATGGAGACGCTGGCGAAGATGGCGTCCACCTTGCGCGATTGCAGGGCGGGGATGAGGCCGTCGAAGTCCTGCTGCACCAGGGTGCACTGGGCCTTCATTTCGGCGCAATAGGCCTGCACGAGCTCGATCTCGAAGCCTTTGAGCTTGCCGTCCGGGCCGATCTCGGAGAAGGGCGGGTAAGCGCCTTCGACGCCGATGCGCAGCTTCTTCCATTCGGGCGCCTGGGCCTGGGCCAGCGATGCGGCCAAGGCCAAGGTGAACAGGGCAATCTTCTTCATGTCAGACCTTCCATTTATTCAGCGACTTGCGGGCCGAGCGACGGGCCGCTCCCTAGCCGGCCCGCCTGGGGCGATGTGATTGCCGGTCGCCGGCCACAGCATCGCCGTCCCCTCGGGGGACCGGCCAAGGTAGTCCTTGGACGAGGGGACCGTCGGCAACCAGTCGCGCAAGGCCGCAAGGGTAGCAGCCGGGTCTTCCTCCTGAGGCACATGGCCCAGCTTCGGGAAAACCACCAATTTGTTGTTCGGGATGGCCTTTGCGAACTCGCGGCCCCAGCGCAGCGGGATCAGCCGGTCGCGCTCGCCCCAGAGGATGAGGGTAGGGACCTTGATCTCGGGCAGGCGTTGGAAGGGGCCAGGAGCTAGCTGATCCATGCGCCGCATCAAGGCGACACGGTTGCCTTCGCGCAACGTCAGTTCGTAGTAACGGTCCACCAGGGCGGCGGTCACGCGGCTCTTGTCGCCGTAGACGTCGAGCACGCTTTCCTCGATGGCGCGGCGTGGCAGCAGCCAGCGCATGGGCTCGCGCAGCACCGGGATGCGGGCGATGCGAAAGCCCAGCGGCATGGATTCCGGCTCGAAATCGAAGCCGGCGGCGTCGACCAGGACGAGGCCGGCGACGCTGGCGGGGTCGGCCAGGGCCACCTGCCAGGTGATTTCGCCGCCCAGGGAGTTGCCACCCAGAATGACCCGACCCACGCCCAGGCGCGCCAGCAACTGGCGCACGAAGGCGACGTAGCGGGCATCGCTGTAGTCGTTGTCGGCGTTCGGCCCGGTCAGGCCGAAGCCCGGCAGGTCGAAGCTGATGACGCGCCGGGTGGACTTCAACTCGGCCGCCCAGCCTTCCCAGGTGTGCAGGCTGGCGCCGGTGCCATGGATGAGGACGATGGGCAGCGGGTCGCTGCTCGGGCCCTGGTCGCGGTAGTGCACGAGCAGGCCATCGAGGTCGACGAAGTCCGACGGCGGCGGCGCCCAGCGTGGCACCAGGCTTTCCAGCGAGCGGTCCGGCGCCTTGCTGACGGCAAAGCCGAGGGCCGCCAGCATCAGCAGGATGCCGATGGCCTTCAGCGCGAAGTCGCCAAATCGCCCTTTCATCACGTTGGGCTCAGGTCGGCGTTGACGCCCCTGCGATCGTCAAACACGAAGCAGTTGCCGTGGTAATGCTTGCCACCGGTGTCCTCGAAGTACTTCAGGATGCCGCCGTCAAGCTGCCAGGCCGTCAGGCCTTGCTCCTCCAACACCATGGCCGCCTTCTCGCAGCGGATGCCACCGGTGCAGTAGCTCACCACGGTCTTGCCGACCAGTTCCTGCTTGTGCGAGGCCAGGGCCTGGGGGAAGTCGCTGAACTTGTCGAGGCGCCAGTCGATGGCGCCGTCGAAGGCACCCTGGTCGACCTCGAAGCCGTTGCGCGTGTCCAGCAGCACGATCTCGCGGCCGGCGTCATCATGGCCCTGGTCCAGCCAGCGGGCCAGCACGGCCGGCGCCAAGGCCGGTGCGCGCGGCGCCTGGTCGGGGCGGATGGTCGGGTGGTTCATGCGGATGATCTCGGGCTTGACCTTGACCTTCAGGCGCTGGAAGGGCTGCACCTCGCTCCAGCTCTCCTTGGGTGTCAGTGTCGCGAAGCGTGGGTCGGCGCGCAGCTCGGCCACCCAGGTGTTCACGGCTTCGGCCGGGCCGGCCAGGAAGAGATTGATGCCCTCCTCGGCGATCAGCACCGTGCCCTTGAGGCCCAGGGCTTCGGCGCGGGCATGGAGCCGATCGCGCAGCGCCGCCGTGTCGGCCAGCGAGACGAAGAGATAGCAGGAGATGTTGAGGATGGGGCCGGACTGCATGAGGCCGCGGATTATCGGGGCGGCTCAGTCAGCCCAGCGCGAAGCAATGCCGCGCACCTCATCCAGGCAGGCATTGAGCGCCTCGACGATGCGCGGGTCGAAATGGCTGCCGGCGCCGTTGCGGATGAAGGCCAGCGCCTCGTCGTGGCTCATGGCCTGCTTGTAGGGCCGCACGCTGATCAAGGCGTCATAGACGTCGGCAACGGCCATCAGCCGGGCCGACAACGGAATGGCCTCGCCGGCCAGGCCGTCCGGATAGCCGCTGCCGTCCCATTTCTCGTGATGGTGCCGGGCAATCTGCTTGCCGAAGGTCAGCATCGGACCGGCGTCGTCGCCAAGGCGGTCGATGGCGCGCTGCAGCAGGTCGGCGCCGTGTTCGGCATGGGTCTTCATGACCTGCCATTCGTCCGGCGACAGCTTGCCGGGCTTGAGAAGGATGGCGTCAGGGATGGCAACCTTGCCGATGTCGTGCAGCGGCGCGGCCTTGGCGAGCTCGTCGATGGCTTCGGGCGTGAGGTCCAGCGGCCCGTCGGGCTGGGCGGCGATCCACTGCGCCAGCGTACGCACATATTCCTGGGTGCGCTGGATGTGGTTGCCGGTATCGGCGTCGCGGAACTCCGCCAGGCCGACCATGACGAAGAGGGTGGTGTCGCGCAGCCGCTCGACCTCACGCCGGCGCGCGCCCAGCTCGCCGCTCAGCAGCGCGTTGTGGCGCAGCAGGTGGTCCTCGGCCAGCTTGAGCTGAAGATGGGTGCGCACGCGGGCCAGCACGGTGGCGGGGTTGAAGGGCTTGTGGATGAAGTCGGCGCCGCCGACCTGGAAGCCGGCGCTCTCGTCCTCGGGCCGGGTCAACGCGGTCAGGAAGATGACGGGCACGCGGCGTGTGGCCGGGTCGGCCTTGAGCCGGCGGCAGACCTCGTAGCCATCCAGCTCCGGCATCATCACGTCGAGCACGATCAGGTCGGGCGGTTGGCGGCGGCATATTTCCAGCGCCTTCGCGCCGCTGACGGCCAGCTGCACGCGGTAATCGGGCTTGAGCACCTGGGCCAGCAGCGTCAGGTTGGCCGGCGTGTCGTCGACGACCAGCACCGTGGCCTGTGACGTACCGGTGAACTCGGGCAGCATCATCGTCATGGCGGGCTTGCGTCCTTGGTCTCACCGCGCAACGCGGCCTGGGCCTCGTCGAAATCGAAGCGTTGCATGGCACCCGCCAGGGCTTTGGCCCGCGGTGCCGGCAACATCTCGATGAAGGCGGATTCATGCTGCTCCCACAACGTCAGCGCATTGCTGTCGGCCTCGCCCAGCAGGGTGTCGAGCTCATTGATCAGCGTGGTCGGGTCGGCGCCGGGCGTTGTCCGGTTCAGGACTTTGGGCAGGGGCAGGAGCAGGTCGACCGGCAGAGGGCGGTCCAGGTCCAGCAGGCGGCGCAGCATGTGCGGCAGCAGGGGCTTGCTGCACAGGGCCTCGGCGCCCAGGCGCAGTGCGCGCTCGCGCAGCACTGGCGTGTCGAAGGCGCTCAGCAGCACGGTGCGGCGGGCGCGCGACGGGCCGCTGTCGCGCAGGCAGGCCAGCAGCTCGCTGCCCTCCATGTCGGGCAGCACCCAGTCGACGATCAACAGGTCATAGGGCTGGCTGGCCGGCACGGTGACCAGGCGGGACAGGGCCTGGCGGCCCTGGGCCAGCAGGTCGATGCGGCTGGTCGGTGTCAGCGCCTTCAGCAGCGCAATCAACGTTTCGTGGCCACCGCTGTGGGCCGCCTGCACCAGCAGCACGCGCTGCGGTGGCGGGGCGGGCGGTGGCGCCAGCTCAGGGCAGGGAGCCGGCGGCAGGCTGAGCTCGAACTCGCTGCCGCGGCCCGGAGCGCTGCTTGCCGAGAGGGTTCCGCCCATGCGCTCGGCCAGCGCGCGGCAGATCGCCAGGCCCAGGCCCGTGCCGCCAAAGCGTCGTGTCGCGCCGGCCTCGGCCTGGGCGAAGGGCGTGAACAGGCGCGCCAGTTGGTCCGGCGCCATGCCCAGACCGGTGTCACGCACGCGCAGGATCCAGCCGCCGGCCGCATCCAGCTCGGCGCTGAGCTTGACCTGTCCGGTTGACGTGAACTTGACGGCGTTGACGAGCAGCTCGGTGATGAGCTGGGTGAGTCGCACCACGTCGCCGCGGCGCGCGCCCGCCGCGCCCAGCAGCTCCGGCGAGGCGATGTCGCAGACCAGTTCCAGCTGCTTGGCCTGTGCCGCCGGCCGCACGGCGTCGAAAGCACTGGCCAGCAGCTGCTCGAGGTGCAGGGGCTCGGCGGCGAGCTGCATGCGGCCGGTGTCGAGGTCGGCGTAATCCAGCAGGCCATCGATGAGCTTGACGAGGGACTCGCCGGCGCTCGCCACCTGCTGCAGCCGGCCGCGTTGCTCACCGGGCAGCCGCCCGGCCAGCATCAGCCTTGTCAGGCCGAGCACGGTGTTCATGGGCGTGCGGATCTCGTGGCCGATATTGGCCAGGAAGTCGGATTTGGCCCGCGAGGCCGCTTCGGCTGCGGCGCGCGAACGCTCCAGTTCGATGAGACGGGCTTCGATGAGGTCTTCGGCCGTGCCCAGGCCCCTGGCAGCGGGCGCGAGTTGGGTCAGGCGCCCGAGCTGGCGCGACAGGCCCCACAGCGCGACGCAGAACATGGTCTGGCACAGCCCAAGGTTGGCGATCAGCGGCCAGCCTTGCATCAGCCATTGCGGTGGCGTGCCGGAGAAGCGCAGCAGCGTGGGCGGCGCCAGCATGATGGCGAGCAGGCTCAGAGAGATCCACAGCGCCTCGCGGGCGCGCCAGGTCGTGAACAGCAGCAGGCTGCCACCCATGGCCCAAGGCGCAAAGCTGCCCAGGGTGTAGAGGCTCGGTCCCGGGTCGGGCCGCAGCGTGAACACCAGCATGGTCAAGGAGAAGTACAGGGCCAGCAGCGTGACGCCGATGCGCTGCCACAGGCGCAGCCGCTGCGGCCGCCGCCAGACGAGCAGGGCCAGGGCTGAGAAGGCGGTCGCGATCAGCGGATAGGCGATGCGGTCGCTGGGTTCGATGACACCCATGGCCGCCTCACTCGCCCAGGCGAACAGCGCGGAGGCGACGATGACCTTGAAGAGCCAGCGCGTGCCGACCGGGCCGAGGACGACGATGACCGGGGCCCTCAAGCCATGCCCTTCAGCACGAGGGCCGCGGCATCAAAGTCGAGTGCGGCCAGGGCCTGCTCCAGGCGCTGGCGCACATCGGGTGCCAGGCCGCTGTGGGCGCCATGGGCCTGCCACCAGTCCAGCGCACGGCTGTCGCTGTGAGTCAGGAGCCGATGCAGCTCGGCCACGTCACCCGGGCCGCTCGGGCGCGGAGCCGTCACGTCATCCCAGCTGCGTGCCAGGGCGGCCTGGATCTCGGTCAGCAGCAGCGCCAGGGCAGGTTCGACGCGCCCGAGATGCCGGCTGGCGCTGTCGGCGTCGGCCGCGGCGGCACTGCGTTCCAGTGCGAGGGCGGCCTGGTGCAGGGGCTGAGCGCCCAGCGTCGCGGCCAGGCCCTGCAGCGTGTGGGCGGCGCGGCGCAGTTCAGCCCAGTTGCCAGCAGCCAGCCAGTCGGACCAGCCGGCCAGCCCGGCGGTGTACTGGTCGGCAAAACCCTGCAGCGTGCGACGGTAAAGCGCCGTTTGGCCATCGAATTGGCGCAGCCCGGTCTGCAGGTCCAGCGCCGGGCGCGGCGGCAGCGGCGCCGGGGGCTTGGCAGCAGGACGGTAGCGCTGCAGCTCGCGCACCAGGCGGGCCACGTCCAGCGGCTTGGCGATATGGCCCTGCATGCCGGCAGCCGTGCATTGGGCGCGCTCCTCGGCCAGCGCATGGGCCGTCATGGCCAGCACGGGCAGGGCGTCGAACTCGGGCAGCTCGCGCAGTTTGCGCGTCGCGCTCAGGCCATCGAGCACGGGCATCTGCAGGTCCATCAGCACGAGGTCGTAGGCGGCTGGCCCGCGCGCCAGCAGGCGGTCCAGGCCTTCCTGTCCGTTGGCCGCGACGTCGACCTGGGCGCCGCGGCTGCTCAGCAGGCGCAGCGCGATCTCCTGGTTGACGGGATGGTCCTCGACCAGCAGCACGCGCAGTCCGGCCAGGGATTGGGCATCCAGGCCGGCGGGCCGGTCGGCCGGGGCGTCGCCGAGCAAGCGGCGCAACTCCCCGGGCAGCAGCGGCTTGGGGCAGAGCGCGCGGGCGCCGAAGCTGCGCGCCTGGGCCGGGCCGTCGTCGACGCCTGGCGGGCAGAGCACGGCGATGCGCAAGGCCGGGTGGTCGCGGCGCAACTGGGCCAGCAGTTCGGCACCGGTTGCGTCCGGGCCGGGCAACTGCCAGTCGAGCAGCAGCCACTCGAAGGGCTTGCCGGCCTGGTGGGCCTCGACCAGCGCGGCCCGCGTGCTGGCGGCATCGGTGCTGGCGGCCAGGCCAGCGCCGAAGCCGAGATGGCGCAGCAGGGCCAGCGTCGCCTCGCGACCCTCGGGGCGGGCCTTGGCCAGCAGCAGACGCTGCGGCTTGAGCGGCGCGGGCGTCGCGGCGTCCGCGTCCAGCGGCAGCGGCAGGCGGATCTCGAAGTTGCTGCCCTGGCCGGGCGTGCTGTGCACGCCGAGCACGCCACCCATCAGCTCGACGAGGCGGCGCGTGATGGCCAGGCCCAGGCCGGTGCCGCCATGGCGCCGCTGCATGGGCGCGTCGCCCTGCCGGAATTCGCGGAACAGGCCGTCGAGCTGCTCCGTGCTCATGCCGATGCCACTGTCCTGCACGGTGATGCAGAGCGGCACGCGGCCCTGATCGTCGGTGGGTGCGGCCGCCAGGCGCAGCTGCACCTGGCCCGCCGGCGTGAACTTGAGGGCGTTGGCCAGCAGGTTGACCAGCACCTGCTGCAACCGCAGCGCGTCGCCGCGGAGCTGGCCGCGCGAGCCGAGCAGGCTGGCGTCGGCCCAGTCGCAGATGAGCGCGACAGCGGGGTTGGCATGCACCGGCCTGACCAGCTCCATGGCCTGGCCGACGACGTCCTCCAGCCGCAGCGGCAGCGACTCGATCGCCATGTGGCCGGCCTCGATCTTGGCGACGTCCAGCACGTCGTTGACGAGGCTGAGCAGCATGCGCGAGGCGGCATCGGCCTTGGTCAGCAGGTCACGCTGTTCGGGCGTGAGCTGGGTCTGCAGCGCCAGTTGCGTCATGCCCATGACGGCATTCATGGGCGTGCGGATCTCGTGGCTGAGCTGGGTCAGGAAGCGTGTCCTGGCTTCGGTGGCCGACCGGTGTGACTCGGCCGCATCGACGCCGCGCCGCAGCACCAGCATGCACAGCGCGGGCAGGGGCAGCAACAAGGTATTGATGACCAGGGCAGCGTCGACGGCCGCGCCGCCTGCGTCGCGCAGGCTCCAAAGCAGGGCCAGAAGCGCCAGCAGCGCCGCCATGGCAAGCCAGAGTAGGCCGAGCGTGAACGTGCGCTGGGGCATGGGCGATCGCGTGTGAACTTGCCGATTATGGTTGTCGCGGATGACCCGAATGTGCGACGGAATCCGTAGCCACGCCCTGGGGAAAGCCCCGGGCATGCCTGTGGTTGTCGGGGAGGTGCAGCGGTTATTCTGACCCGCCATGCCGCTCATCCTCGTAGTCGACGACCAGCCGAGCAACATCCATGCGCTCTACCAGCTGCTGGTGGACGAATGTGAGGTCTCCATGGCCACCAGCGGCGCCGAGGCGCTGGCCTTCTGTGCCCAGCAGCTGCCCGACCTGATCCTGCTCGACGTGCTGATGCCCGAAATGAGCGGCTATGAGGTCTGCGACCGCCTGAAGGCCGATCCGCGCACGCGCGGCGTGCCCGTCATCTTCGTCACCGTGCAGGGCAGCGCCGACGACGAGGCCCAGGGCTTTGCCCATGGCGCGGTCGACTACATCCCCAAGCCCTTTGTCGACGTCGTCGTCAAGGCGCGGGTGCGCACCCAGCTGGCGCTCAAGCTGGCGTCCGAGAGCTTTGCGCGTTCGCAGATCGAGCTCTTCCAGCGCGACAAGCTGGCCTCGGTCGGCCGCACCATCTCGGGCATCGCCCAGGAGCTGAGCTCACCGCTGGGCAACGCGCTGATCTCGGCCTGCACGTTGCAGGACGACCTGACCCATCTGCGCGGCTTGTCCGGCACCAGCAACATCAAGCGCAGCGACCTCGACAAGCACCTGCGCGTCAGCGAGGAGAGCGTCGGCCTGGTGCTGTCCAACCTGCAACGCACGTTGTCCATCGTCGACTCCTTCCTGCAGTCCACGGCCGACAACTTCGGCGACCAGCGCCGCAGCTTCTCGCTGCTGGAACTGGTGCACGAGGTGGTGGCCGGCCTGGCACCGGCACTCCAGACTCACCAGGTGCGCTGCGAGCTGGACGCCGGCGACGATCTGCACCTGCTGAGCTTTCGCGGCGCCCTGGCCAAGGTGTTGTCCACGCTGATCCAGAACGCCGTCAAGCATGCCTACCGCGAGGCCGGTGGCGAGGTCCACCTGCGCGTGCGGCCGCTGGGCACGGACCAGCTCACAGTCACCGTGCAGGACCATGGCGTCGGCATCCCGCCCGGCATGCTCGGGCGCGTCTTCGACCCCTTCTTCTCGACGCGTTTCGGCCCCAACCGCAGCGAGCCTGGCCTGTACATCGTGCGCAATCTCGTCACCTTTGCACTGGGCGGGCAGATCCAGGTCGAGTCCACGCCCGGCGTGGGCACGACGGTGCGGTTGACGCTGCCGCTGATATCGCCCGAGGCGCGGCGCGCGGCGGGTTGATGCTGGCAGGCATTCGCGCCCGACTGGCGTTGCTGGGCGGCCTGCTGCTGGTGCTGGCACTGGGGCTGGGGCTCTATCTGCTGCAAAGGCCGTCGGCGCAGGCCGCGCAGGGCCCCATCGTCATCGGGCTGCTACATGCCTTGAGCGGCCCGATGGCGGCCAGTGAGGCGCCGCTGGTGGCCACCGTCAAGCTGGCGGTGGAGGAAATCAATGCCGGCGGCGGTCTGCTGGGCCGACGCGTCGAACTCAAGATCGAGGACACGCGCTCCGAGCCGCGCGTTGCTGCCGCCGCCGCCGAGCGCCTCATCAGCACCGAACATGCGGTGGCCCTGTTCGGCTGCTGGTCGTCCAACTGCCGCCAGGCCGTCAGGCCTGTCGTCGAGACTCATCGCCATCTGCTGTTCTACCCGCTGGCTTACGAGGGCATGGAGCAGTCGCCGAACATCATCTACACCGGCCCCACGCCCAACCAGCACGCGCTGCCCGCCACCGACTGGGCCATGCATGGCTTCGGCCGGCGGGTCTACCTCATCGGCACCGATGGCCTCTACCCGCGGCGTGTCAACGCGATGCTGCGCGACTTCATCCTGCTGAGTGGCGGCCAGGTGCTGGCCGAGCGCTATGTGCCGCTGGCAGGCACCGACATGGGCGGCGTGCTGGCCGACCTGCAGCGCGTCCAGCCCGATGTCGTCATCAGCACCATTGGTGGCAGCAGCAATCGCGCCTTCTTCGATGCCCTGGTGGCGGCCGGCCTGACCGACCTGCCGCTGATGTCCCTGCGCGCCGCCGAACCCGAGATGACCGCCTACGACGGCGGCCGGCTCGACCGCCATTTCACGGCCTGGAGCTATCTGCAGTCGCAGCCCGGGCCGGCCAATGAGGCCTTCCTGGCGCGGCTGCGGCGCAGCCAGGGCGAGGGCATCCAGGCCAGTGATCCGGCGGTGTCGGCTTACATCGGCGTGCAGCTCTGGGCCGCCGCGGTGCGCGAGGTCGGCAGCGCGCAGACGGACGCGGTCAATGCCAATGTGCTGCAGCAGAGCATCTCAGCCCCCCAGGGCTTCGGGGCGGTGGACAGCCAGAGCCGGCATCTGTGGCGCCAGCTGCGCATCGCCCAGGTCAAGCCGGGCGGTCAGCTCGCCGAGGTGTTCGCGCTGCCGCGCTACATCAAGCCGGCACCGTGGCCGGTCTTCCGTTCGGCAGAGCACTGGATGGCGGTGCTGCCGCGCACCGAGGGCGCGCCGTGATCGCCGCCGTGCCGGTCGTGGAGTCGACGCGCCGCGCCTGGCGCGTCGGCCCGGCCCTGCTGCTGGGCCTGATGCTGCTGTCGATGCTGCCCCTGGGGCTGGTCGGGCTGTGGCAGCTCTCCAGCTTTGAGAACAGCCTGCATGAGACGGTGACCGAAGGCCTGGTGGCGATCTCGCGCAAGAAGGTCCACGAGATCAACGAATACCTCAACGAGGTCGAGGTCGATGGCCGCCTCGTGGCCCAGGCCAGCGACGCGCGCGAGCTGCTGGTGCAGCGCGGCGACGCGGTGGCTACCCGCGTGAGTGCCGGCAGCCGGGCCTTTTTCGAGCGCCTCTACGACAGCGGCAAATACCTCAACCTGCTGCTGGTGCAGCCCGACGGCCGCATCAGCTTCGCGATGAAGGCACCGGCCGGCTCGACACCCGAGCTGGCGCGGCTGGACGGCGGCGCCTACGAAGGCAGCGAGCTGCTGGCCGCGCACCGCCGCGCCATCGGCCAGCTGGACCCGCAGCTGACGCCGGCCCAGCGCCTGCGCGGCGAGGGCCCGGCGACGCTTTTCCTGGTCCATCCGGTGGTCGATGGCGATCGCGTGCTCGGCAGTGTCGTGTTGCAGCTCGACCTGGACCGCCTGCTGCGGGTCGCGACCGAGCGCTCGGGGCTGGCGCTGACGGGCGAGACGGTGCTGGTGCAGCGCCAGGGCGACCGGGCCGTCTTCATCAACGACCTCAAGCGGCCGCCGTTGCAGACGCTGACCGGCTCGCTGGACCTGGCCTCGCCCGAGCCGCCGCCGGCCGTGCGCGCCCTGCGCGGCGAAAGCGGCAGCGGCCTGACGCGCGACTACGCCGGTATCGAGATCGTCGCGTCCTGGCGCCACCTGCCCGCGCTGGACTGGGGCATCTCCGTCAACATCGACGCGGCCGAGGCGTTTGCGCCGGCGCGTGCGCTGCGCGACCGCTTGGCTCTCGCCCTCGGCCTGTCCCTGCTGCTGGCCCTGGGCCTGGGTCTGCTGCTGGGGCGTCGCCTGGTCGAGCCCGTCCAGATGCTGAGCGGTGCGGTGGCCCGCATCGCCGGGGGCAAGCTGGATGAGCGAGCGCCGGTCTGCGGCTTTGCCGAGTTCCGCGAGCTGGCGCGCAGCTTCAACCAAATGACGGAACAGCTCGTCGTCGAGCGCCAACTGCTGGAGGCGCGCGTCGAGCAACGCACGCGGGCGCTCAATGAGAGCGAGCAGCGCTTTCGCGGCGTCTTCGAGCGCGCCCAGGTCGGCATTGCGCTGTGCGACGCCCAGGGTGTCATCCTCGACGTCAATCAGGCGCTGACGGCCATGCTCTGCCGCGAGGCCGGGGCGCTGCGCGGCGCCAAGCTGGCCGATCTGCCGGACTTCCGGCCCGGCCGCCTGCCCGGTGGCGAGCTGGCGCGCCTGGCGGCCGGGCGGTTGGACCATGTCCGCTTCGAACGTGGTTTCGCGCTGCCCGGCGGCGGCGAGCTGTTCGTCGACGGCAGCGCCAGCGCCATCCGCGATCGCCGTGGCCGCCTCGTCAACGTCGTGCAGATGCTGGTCGACGTGACCGAGAGACACCGCGCCGAAGTTGATTTGGTACGTGCCCGGGTCGCGGCCGAGGCGGCCAGCCAGGCCAAGAGCGATTTCCTGGCCAACATGAGCCACGAGATCCGCACGCCGATGAGCGGGGCCCTGGGCATGCTCAACCTGCTGCTGCGCACCGAGCTGTCGCCGCGCCAACTCGACTATGCGGCGAAGGCCCGCACGGCGGCCCAGGCGCTGCTGGCCGTCATCAACGATGTGCTGGATTTCTCCAAGGTCGAGGCCGGCAAGATGGAGCTGGACCCGCACCGCTTCGAGCTCAGCGACTTCATGCGCGAGCTGGCCGTCATCCTGTCGGCCAACGTTGGTGCCAAGGACATCGAGGTGCTGTTCCGCCTCGACCCGCGCCTGCCCAGCGCCCTCGTCGGCGATGCCACCCGGCTGCGCCAGGTGCTGCTCAACCTGGCCGGCAATGCGCTGAAGTTCACCGAGCGCGGCGAGGTGGTGCTGGGGCTGTCGTTGCTGGGCGAGACGGGTGGGCAGGCGCGGCTGCGCTTCGAGGTTCGCGACACCGGCATCGGCATCGCGGCGGACAAGCTCGATCACATCTTTGCCGGCTTCAGCCAGGCCGAGCAGTCGACGTCGCGCCGCTACGGCGGCACGGGCCTGGGCCTGGCCATCAGCCGGCGGCTGGTCGCGCTGATGGGTGGCGAGCTGCGCGTGGACAGCCGCGTCGGCGAGGGCAGCCGCTTCCATTTCGATCTGCTGATGGCGACTGCACCGGCCGAGCGCGGTGAGCCCGACACGGCGCAGCGCGGCCTCAAGGTGCTGATCGTCGACGACAACCCGATGGCCCGCGAGGTGCTGCAGGGCATCGGCGCCAGCCTGGGCTGGGACTGCGACCTGGCAGCCAGTGGCGAGCAGGCGCTGGACGTGGTGCACGAGGCCGCCGAGCGCGGCGAGCCGCATTACGAACTGATCCTGATGGACTGGCGCATGCCGGGGCTGGACGGCTGGGAGACATCGCGGCGCATCCGCGCCAGCCACGAGTCCGATGCGCCCGTCATCATCATGGTCACGGCCCATGGCCGCGAGCTGCTGGCCGAGCGCAGCGAGCAGGACATCCAGGGCCTGGGCGGCTATCTCGTCAAGCCGGTGACGGCGTCCATGCTGCACGACGCCGTTGCTGAAGCCACGCGTGGGCAGCCGGCGCCGCTGCCGCGGGCCACCGCCGAACCCCGGCTGCAGGGCATGCGCCTGCTGCTGGTGGAGGACAACAGCGTCAACCAGCAGGTGGCCCAGGAGCTGCTGGAAGGCGAGGGCGCCGTCGTGACAGTGGCCGGCGGCGGCGTCGAGGGGGCCCATCTGGCCAAGGTGGCCGAGCCCGTTTTCGACGCCATCCTGATGGACCTGCAGATGCCCGACATCGACGGCTTCGAGGCCACGCGGCGCATCCTCGCGCACCGGGCCGACAGCCTCATCATCGCCATGACGGCCAATGCCATGGAATCGGACCGCCAGGCCTGCCTGGCCGCCGGCATGCGCGACCATGTCGCCAAGCCCGTGGACCTGGAGCAGCTCGTCGCCAGCCTGCGCCGCCACGTCGGCCCCATCCCCATGCGGCCGGCGCCGCCCCCGCCGCCGGTGTCGGCACCGCTGCTGGAGCGCGAGGCAGCGCTGCAGCGCCTGGGCGGTCGGGCCGCCTTGTACGAGCGACTCGCCAAGTCCTTCGCCCAGGACGCGCCCGCGGAGATGGACACGCTCAGGTGCCATCTGCAACAACAAGCCCTGGCCGACGCGACGCGCGTGCTGCATACCCTGCGCGGCTTGGCTGGCGCCGTCGGCGCCACCGCGCTGGCCGTATCGGCCGGCCGCCAGGAGTTGGCATTGCGCGAGGGTGGCAGCGCCAGCGCGGTCGATCTGGTCGGCTTGCAGGGGCTGCTCGACGCCAGCCTCGCCATGCTGTCCGCCGCTGTCGTGCCCGGCCCGCCGCCGCCCACTGCYCCCGCCATCGTGAGCGAGCCTCTGGAAGCACTGCGCCGGCTGCGCCAGTTGCTGGTCGAACGCAATATGCGCTCGGTCGCAGTCTGCGAAGAGCTGTCCACGCAGCACGCCGACGCCTTCGGCACCGAGCTYGCCCAGCTTTCCACGGCGGTGGCGAAGCTGGAYTTCRGCAAGGCCYTGAAGGCCTGCGACCAGTTGCTGGACCGCCTCAATCCCCGCTGAGCGCCGGCCGAGCCGCCGAAAGGGCAAAACCCATTCCCGGGGCGCGGGCGCCATGGGCTTGCGTACAATGAGAATCATTCTCATCAAACCGACTCGTCCGCCGAGCCCGCCCATGTCCGAGCCGCTGTTCTCCAGCCTCGCCGCCGCCCCTGCCGGGCAGGCGCTGACCGTCCAGCAGGTCAGTGCACCCGGGCATTCGCCGGAATGGGCGGCGTGGCTGGCCGATCTGGGCTTTCTGCCGGGTGAAGCCGTGCGCGTGCTGCGCCGCGGCGCCCAGCGCACCGGCAACCTGGTCGTGCGCATCGGGCAATCGACGTTTGCGCTGCGCCATGCCGAGGCCGAATGCATCGCCGTGACGCCGCGCGGCCATGACTGAGTCTGTTGTCCATGTCCACCGCGGCGGCAAGCTGGTGGCCCTCGTTGGCAACCCCAACTGCGGCAAGACGGCCCTGTTCAATGGCCTGACCGGCAGCCATCAAAAGGTCGCCAACTACGCTGGCGTGACCGTCGAGCGCAAGGAAGGCCGCCTCGTCACCGTGGCCGGCAAGGCCTTGCGCCTGCTGGACCTGCCCGGCACCTACAGCCTGCACCCGCGCTCACCCGACGAGCGCGTCACCTGCGATGTGCTGGCCGGCCGCGCCAAGGGCGAGAAGCGGCCCGACCTGGTCGTCTGCGTGCTGGATGCCACCAATCTGCGCCGCAACCTGCGCCTGCTGCTGGCCGTGCGCCGCATGGGCCTGCCCGTCGTCGTAGCGCTGAACATGGCCGACCTGGCCGCCCGGCGTGGCCTCAAGATCGACCCGGTTGCCCTGGCCGCCCAGCTTGGCGTGCCCGTCGTGCGCACCGTCGCCATCCACCGCGAAGGCCTGGACGAGTTGCGTGCGCTGCTCGACAAGCCTGAGGTCTGGGAGGCTGCGCCCCTTGCCATCGCGGGCGAGCAACAGGTCGACGACCATGTCACCGTGCGCACGCTGCTGCGCGAGCTCCAGCTCGACCATGAGCTGCCCACCCTGCCCAGCGACCGCGTCGACCGCGTGCTGCTGCATCCGGTGGCCGGCTCCGTCATCCTGGCCGTCCTGCTCTTCCTGCTCTTCCAGGCCGTCTTCTCCTGGGCCGAGCCGCCCAAGGACGCCATCGAGAGCGGCATGGCCTGGCTCGGCAACCAGGTCGGCCTGTGGCTGCCCGAGGGCTGGCTGCGCAGCCTCATCGTCGACGGCGTCATCGCCGGCTGCGGCGGCGTGCTGGCCTTCCTGCCGCAGATCCTGATCCTGTTCTTCTTCATCCTGCTGCTGGAGGAGTCGGGCTATCTGCCGCGCGCGGCCCTGCTGCTGGACCGGCTGATGGGCAGCGTCGGCCTGTCGGGGCGCAGCTTCATCCCGCTGCTGTCCAGCTTTGCCTGCGCCATCCCCGGCATCATGGCCACGCGCTCCATCTCCAATCCGCGCGACCGCCTCGTCACCATCATGATCGCGCCGCTGATGACCTGCTCGGCGCGGCTGCCGGTCTATGCCCTCCTGATCGGCGCCTTCGTGCCGCACCGCGAGGTGGCGGGCTTCGAGCTGCAGGGGCTGGTGCTGTTTGGCCTCTACTTCGCCGGCATCCTCGGCGCGTTGGCCGTGGCCTGGGTGCTCAAGCGCTTCACGAGCACCGGCCGCCTCGTGCGGCCGCTGATGATGGAGCTGCCCAGCTACCACTGGCCGCATCCGCGCTCCATCGCCATTGGCCTGTGGCAGCGCGCCATGATCTTCATCAAGCGTGTCGGCGGCATCATCCTCGTGCTGACCATCGCGCTGTGGCTGCTGTCCAGCTTCCCCGGCCCGCCGGAGGGCGCGACCGGGGCGCCCATCCAGTACAGCGTCGCGGGTTATCTAGGCGCGGGCCTGGCCAAGATCTTCGCGCCSATCGGCTTCAACTGGCAGATCAGCCTGGCCCTGGTGCCGGGCCTGGCGGCGCGCGAGGTGGCCATCAGTGCGCTGGGCACGGTCTACGCGCTGTCGGCCACCGGCGACGATGCCGCTCAGGCGCTGGCGCCGCTGATCCAGCAGAGCTGGAGCCTGGCAACGGCCCTGTCGCTGCTGGCCTGGTATGTGTTCGCGCCGCAATGCATCGCCACGCTGGCGGCGGTGAAGCGCGAGACCGGTGGCTACAAGATGCCGTTGATCATGACGGGCTATCTGTTCGGACTGGCCTATCTGGCCTCCTTCGTCACCTACCGCGTCGCGCTTTACTTGGGCGCTTGACGTCAGCGTATTCTGGGCCGAGCGCTGGGCCGCTCCCGAGCCGGCCCGCTTGGGCGTGTGCTTGTGGCTCAATGCCGCAAGCATCGCCGTCCCCTCGGGGGACCGGCTGGGCGCGCCTGCGTTCAGCGGGGCGAGACCGGACGAGGGGCTTCAGGGAGTGGGCCGCGTCGGCACCGACGCGCTGCAGATGTCGATATAGCCGGGGCTGTGCACGAACCAGCCGCCGCGAAAGCGCCTGGCATCGAGCAGCTGCGTCCAGGTGGTGGACTCGGTCCGCAGCACCTGCAGTGCGGGCCGCTCGGCGGTCGGCACCTCGGCCAGCAGGCGGATGCGCTGGATGCCGGTGCGCTGCTCGGGCTTGTCGTAGAAGCCCATGGCCGCGCCGCCGCGGGGCAGGCCGGACAGCAGCTCCATGCCCTTGAGCACGCGACCCACCACGGTGATGTTGAGATCCAACCCGCGCGGCGCCTGGCCGATGACGACATAGAGCTCGGTGCCGTTGCTGGAATCGATCGCGTCGCTGCGCCCGGCGCCGACCATGCCGTAGCAGTGGGCCAGCCAGGCCCTGCCGGCCTTGGGATCGGCAGCGACCGGGAAGCCTTCGGCAAAGCCGGTGCGTGGCGCCCAGCCTTCCACGTCGGGCAGCCTGGTGAAGGCGGCTTCCTTGCCGACCTTGTCCAACGGCACGGAGAACTCGGCGGGCAGCTTGGCTGAGGCGCCGGCCGGCAGCGGCTTGGCCTCGGCGGCGTCCTCGCCATCGGGGTCGCCCCACTGGGTGACGAAGTTGTCCTGAACGCGCAGGATGGCCAGGCCATCCCAGTAGCCACCGCGGGCCAGGGCGCGGATGTTGGCGGCATGGGCTGGCGCAAAGCGCGGCGCCAGTTCGATGATGACCTGACCCGACGCCAACTCCATCAGCAGCGTGTTCTCGGGATCGAGCCCGCGCCAGTCGCTGGCCGGCGAGCCGGCGAGGATCTGCTGGGCGGTCTTCTTCGCGGCCGCCTTGACCGGGGGCTTGGCAGCCTTGAGGGGTGCGGCAAGGGCGGTGGACAGCAGGCCGGCAGTGGCCAGCGCGAGAGCGATGTGTTTCATGGGCGCGCAGCTTAACGGCGGAGGGGCTTCCTACAATGCGGCGATGCCCGAGACCGCTGTTCAAGACCTGCAAGACCTGCCCTATGTCCACCTGCGCATGCACACCGAGTATTCGGTGGTGGATGGCACCCTGCGCACCGATGACGCCGCCGACGCGGCCGCGGCTGACGGGCAGGTGGCGGCGGCCATCACCGACTTGGCCAACCTGTTTGGCGGCATCAAGTTCTACAGCGCGATGCGCAAGAAGGGCGTGCAGCCCATCCTCGGCGCCGACTGCTGGCTGGAGACCGACGCCACCGACAAGCCGCCGACGCGCCTGCTGCTGCTGGTGCAGAACAGCCAGGGTTATCTGAACCTCAGCGAGCTGCTGTCACGCGCGTGGATCGATAACGTGCAGCGCAACCAGGCCTGCCTGAAATGGGAATGGCTGACGGAGCTGGGTGGCGGGCTGATCTGCCTGTCCGGGGCCCAGCATGGCGGCCTCGGCCAGGCGCTGATGCAGGGCGACAAGGTGCGCGCCAGGGAATGGGCGCAGCGGCTGTCCGAGGTCTTCCCGGGGCGCTTCTACATCGAGCTGCAGCGTGCCGGCCTGCCCGGCCAGGAGGCGCTGGTGCAGGCCAGCGTGCCGCTGGCGGCGGAGCTGGGCCTGCCGGTGGTGGCGACGCACCCGATCCAGTTTCTCGGCGAGGACGACTTCGAGGCCCATGAGGCGCGCGTCTGCGTGGCCGAAGGAGAGACTCTCGCCAACCCCAAGCGCATCAAGCGCTTCCTGCCCAGCCAGTATTTCAAGACGCAGGCGCAGATGCGCCAGCTGTTCAAGGACATCCCGAGCGCCATCCAGAACACCACCGAGATCGCGCGCCGCTGCTCGTTGACGCTGGTGCTGGGCAAGCCACAGCTGCCCAATTTCCCGACGCCGCTGCTGGACGACGGCACGCCGATGCCGATGGAGCAGTATTTCCGCGAGCTGAGCCACGAGGGGCTGGTGGGGCGGCTCAAGCATCTCTTCCCCAACGAGGCGGAGCGCGACAAGGAGCGGCCGCGCTATGTGGAGCGGCTGGAATTCGAGCTGAACACCATCATCAAGATGGGCTTCCCGGGCTACTTCCTCATCGTGTCGGACTTCATCCGCTGGGCCAAGGCCAACGGCTGCCCGGTCGGCCCGGGCCGGGGCTCGGGTGCGGGCTCGCTGGTGGCCTATGCACTGCTGATCACCGACCTGGACCCGCTCAAGTACAACCTGCTGTTCGAGCGCTTCCTGAACCCCGAGCGGGTCTCGATGCCCGACTTCGACATCGACTTCTGCCAGGGCAACCGCGACCGCGTCATCGACTACGTCAAGGACAAGTATGGCCGCCCGGCGGTCAGCCAGATCGCGACGTTTGGCACCATGGCCGCGAAAGCGGCTTTGAGAGACATCGGCCGCGTGCTGGGCATGGGCTTCGGCCATGTGGACAGCATCGCCAAGCTCATCCCCGCGCCGCCGGGCAAGACGGTGACGCTGGCCAAGCTGCCGCCCAACTTCGACCCCGACAAGGCCAAGGTCATCTACGCCCGCCACGAGGCGCCGGAACTCGAGGAGCGCGAGAAGAGCGACGAGGAAGTGGCCGAGTTGTTGAAGCTCGCCGCCCGCGTCGAAGGCATGGTGCGCAACATCGGCATGCACGCCGGCGGCGTGCTGATCGCGCCGGGCAAGATCACCGACTTCTGCCCGCAATACCAGCAGCCCGGCTCAACCTCGGCCGTCAGCCAGTTCGACAAGGACGACGTCGAGGCCATCGGCCTCGTGAAGTTCGACTTCCTGGGCCTGGCCACGCTGACCATCCTGGAGCTGGCCAAGGACTTCATCGTCGCCCGCCACGCCGACCGCGCCGGCTTCGACTGGGCCAATGTGCCGCTGGTCGACAAGAAAGTCTTCGACCTCTTCGGCAAGGGCTACTCCGAGAGCGTGTTCCAGTTTGAATCGCCCGGCATGCAGCGCCTGTTGAAGGACGCCAAGCCCTCGCGCTTCGAGGACCTGATCGCGCTGGTGTCGCTGTACCGGCCGGGCCCGATGGACCTGATCCCGTCGTTCGTCGCGCGCAAGCATGGCAAGGAGGCCATCGAGTACCCGCACCCGCTGCTGGGGCAGGTGCTGGAGGAGACGTATGGCGTCTTCGTCTACCAGGAGCAGGTGATGCAGGCCGCCCAGGTGCTGGGCGGCTACAGCCTTGGTGGCGCCGACATGCTGCGCCGCGCGATGGGCAAGAAGAAGGCCGAGGAAATGGCCATGCACCGCGAGATCTTCCGCAAGGGAGCCGCGGAGAAGGGCATCGACCAGGCCAAGGCGGATGAAGTCTTTGACYTGATGGAAAAGTTCGCSGGCTACGGCTTCAACAAGTCGCACGCCGCYGCCTATGCGCTGCTGTCGTATCACACGGCCTGGCTGAAGACGCACTACACGGCCGAGTTCTACGCCGCGAACATGACCATCGAAATGGACGACACCGACAAGCTCAAGGTGTTGCTCAACGACGCCAAGATCTTCGGCATCGAATTCCAGTCGCCTTGCGTCAACAAGGGCGTCTACCGCTTCGAGCCGATGACGAACCGCCTCGTCAACTACGGCCTGGGCGCCGTCAAAGGCACGGGCCGCGGCGCCATCGAGGCCATCATCGCCGCGCGCGAATCAGGCGGGCCCTTCCTGAGCTTCTATGACTTCTGCCTGCGCGTGGACCGCAAGGCCGTCAACAAGCGCGCGGTGGAGGCGCTGATCAAGGCCGGCGCCTTCGACAGCATCAACCCCGAGCGCTCCCGGCTGCTCGCCAGCGTCGGCCGCGGCTACACGCATGCCGAAACGCAGGAGGCCAATGCCGACCAGGGCGGCCTGTTCGACTTCGGTGACTCGCATGCGGCCTCGCATGTCGAGCCCGATCTGGTCGACGCGCCCGTATGGAGCATCAAGGAGCGCCTGTCGCTGGAGAAGACCGCCATCGGCTTCTACCTGTCGGGTCACCTGTTCGACCACGGCGGCGCCGAGGTGCGGCGCATCGTCAAGCGCCAGATCGCCGACCTGGTGGACAGCCGCGAGCCGACGCTGGTGGCCGGCATCGTCAGCGACATGCGCGTCATCAACGGCCAGCGCGGCCGCGTCGCCATCTTCAAGATCGACGACAAGAGCGACGCCATCGAGGCCGTGGCCAACGAGGAACTGCTGAACGCCAACAAGGAACTGCTGGCCGAGGACGAACTCATCATTGCCCAGGGCAAGGTGCAGAACGACCGCTTCTCGGGCGGCCTGCGCATGAATGTGCAGGCGGTGTGGAGCCTGTCGGCGGCGCGCGCCAAGTTCGGCCGGCATCTGCTGCTGGGCAATGCCGGTGCCGCCGGGTTGGTCAAGGAGCTGGTCGAGCGCTTTCCGCCGCGCGAGGTCGAGACGGAGGAGGGCGGCAAGCGCAAGCTCGGCCTGCCCGTGCGCGTGTCGGTCAAGGCCGAGCCGGATGGCGACAGCGTCGGCGCGCGCTGGCTGGTGGAACTTGGCGAGGCCAGCCGTTTCTGGCCCGCGGACGAGGCTTTAGCCAAATTGGGCACAGCGGCTGAGGTCATTTACGAAGCTGGATGAGCCCCGGCATCGGCGATGATTCCCGCCGATGCTGCAAGCCGTGCCCAAGCCCGCATCCCAGTCGATGGGGCTCAACCGTACGCCACCGGTCACGGGGTTGATCCTGACCGGCGGCGGCGCACGTGCCGCCTACCAGGTGGGCGTGCTGGCGGCCATCGCCCAGCTGCGCCGCGATGCCGGCGCGACGCAGCAGAACCCGTTTCCCGTGATCAGCGGCACCTCGGCCGGCGCCATCAATGCGTCGACGCTGGCCTGCCACGCGGACGACTTCGACGCCGCCGTCGACGGTCTGCTGCACCTCTGGCAGGGCCTGCATGTCGAGAACATCTACCGTGCCGACGCGTTCGAGGCGGTGAGGAGCGGCGCGCGCTGGCTCAGCATGTTGAGCCTGGGCTGGGCCATTGCACGCTGGACGCGCAGCCGCCCGCGCAGCCTGCTGAACAATTCACCGCTGCGCGAGCTGCTGGCCCGCTACCTCGACATGCCGCGCATCGAGACCATGCTGGACGGCGGCCATCTGCGCGCGCTGGCGCTGACCGGTTCCAGCTACACCTCGGGCCAGCACGTCACCTTCTTCCAGACCCATCACCACGTCGTGCCGTGGCTGCGCGAGCAGCGCATGGCGGTGCAGACCAAGCTGAGCCTGAGTCACCTGATGGCGTCCTCGGCCATCCCCTTCATCTTCCCGGCCGAGCTGCTGGAGCTGGAGGGCGTGGCCGAGTGGTTCGGCGACGGCTCTATGCGCCAGAGCGCGCCGATCTCGCCGGCCGTGCACCTGGGTGCCGAGCGCGTCCTCGTCATCGGCGCGGGCCGCATGAAGGAACCCGAGGGGCGCCGCGTCACCGCCACCGAGGCCCATCCCAGCATGGCCCAGATTGCCGGCCATGCGCTGTCCAACATCTTCCTGGATGCGCTGGCGGTGGACGTCGAACGGCTGCGCCGCATCAACCGCACGCTCGCCCTGTTGTCACGCGAGACGAGGGCGGCAACGGCGCTGCGGCCCATCGAGCTGCTCGTCATTGCGCCCAGCCGGCGCCTGGACGAACTGGCCGGCGAGCATCAGGCCAGCCTGCCGCCCTCGGTGCGCGCCATGCTGCGGGCCTTCGGCGTCAGCGGCAAGGGCAAGACGACCAGCGGCTCGGCGCTAGTGAGCTATCTGCTGTTCGAACCTAGCTTCGTCAACGAATTGATCAACCTGGGCATGAGCGACACGCTGGCCAAGCGCGCCGAGGTGCAGCGCTTCTTCGGCTGGCCGGCGCGGGCGCCGCAGATCGACCCGGCGCTGCTGCGCAAGAGCCGCTCAGCCGGCTTTGCTGCCGGCTGTTGAAGAGTCGCCGGCTTCGCTGCCGGCTGTTGAGAAGGCCGAGCCGGCCACGCGCAGGCCGTTCGCTGACAGCTTGCGCGCCGTGGCGGCCTTGACACCCGGTACGCGCCGCATCAGGTCGGCCCAGTCCTTGAAGGGCCGCGCGGCCAGCAGGCGCTGCACCAGGGCCGGGCCCAGGCCAGGCAGGGATTCGAGTTCCGCGCGGGTCGCGGTGTTGGCCTCGACCTCACTCTGAGCCAGGGCGGGAAGTGCCACCCACAGCAGCAGGGCCCGCCGCTTCATCGTCAGGCTTCGCCGAGCTGTGCCCGCACCATGGCCGCGTAAGCACCATCGCGCGCGATCAGCTCGGCGTGCGTGCCGGTCTCTACAAGCTTGCCGGCGCCGAGCACGTGGATGGCGTCCGCATCGCGGATGGTGGACAGCCGATGGGCAATGACGATCAGCGTCTTGCGGCCCGACCAGGCCGCCAGGGCCTGCTGCACGGCGCGCTCACTCTCGGTGTCCAGCGCCGAGGTGGCTTCGTCGAAGATCCAGATCGGCGCGTCCTTGTACAGCGCCCGGGCAATCGCCAGGCGCTGGCGTTGGCCGCCGGACAGTTTGCTGCCGTTGGCGCCGACGTGGGTTTCGACGCCCTCGGGCAGCGTCTGTACGAAGTCCCACAGATGGGCGGCCCGCAGCGCGGCTTCGAGCCTGGCCTCGTCGCGCGGCTGCGCGTAGGCGATGTTGTTGGCGACCGAGTCGTCGAAGAGCACGATGTCCTGCGACACGACGGCGAACTGGCGGCGCAGGGATAGACGCGTCAGCGCCTCGATGTCGATGTCGTCCAGCAGGATGTGGCCCGCGTCCGGCCGGCCGAAGCCCAGCAGCAGATGGATGATGGAACTCTTGCCCGCGCCAGAGGCCCCGACCAGGGCCGTCGTCTTGCCGGCGTGAAAGGCGAGGCTGAGTCCGTCCAGAGCCGGTTGGGAGGCGCCGGGATAGGTCAGGCGCACGTCTTCCATCGTCAGCTCGCCGTGTGCGTGCGACGGCAGCTCTCGGGTGCCGCTGTCGGCCTCCTTGGGCGCATCCATCAGCTCGAAGCAGCCCTTGGCGATGACGGTAGCCCGAGTTAGCGGCGCGGCCAGGTCGGACAAATGGCGCAGCCGCGAGGTCAGCAGCAGCAGGGCCGTGACGAACTCGGCGAAGGCCTGCACCCCCGTGCCCTGAGCGCGCGCCTGCCACAGTGCCACGCAGATGATGAAGGACAGGCCGACGCTGGCGACCAGTTGCGACAATGGCTGGGCCAAGGCGCCGGCGGTTGCCGTCTTCAGGTTGTTGCGGCGCACGTCGTGGGCAACGGCAGCGAAGCGTTCGCGTTCGTGCGCGGCCGCGCCGAACTGGCGCACCACGCGCCAGGCGCGAGTCAGGTCGTCGACCTTGTTGACGAGCAGCAGCTGAGAGTCATAGGAGCGCGTCGCCATCAGCCGCATGCGCTGGTTGAGCTTCTTCATCACCAGCGCCATCAGCGGCGTGACGACCAGGCTGAGCAGCGTCAGCTGCCAGTTCAGATAGAAGAGGTAGCCCAGCATTGCCAGCGCCGGCAGGCCGTCGCGCAGCACGCTCACGCCGACATCGCCGACGAGCTGCAGGATCTGCTGCGGGTCGTTGACGACCTTGCTGACCGCCGTGCCGGGCTGCATGCGCGTGTAGACCTGGGCGTCCAGCCGCAGCAGTGCGTTGACGAGGGTGGAGCGGAAGTCCATCACGCTGCGCGTCAGCGTCCAGTTGAAGAGGTACTGGCCGGCAAAGCCGAAGACACCTCGCATCAGGTACAGGCCGATCAGCACGACCGGGATCATCCACAGCGGAAAGGCATCCTTGGTGAAGCCCTCGCCGAAGGCATAGCCGATCAGTTTGGGGATCATCGGCTCGGTGGCGGCCGCGCCGATGTAGGCCAGCACCGTCAACAGCGCGCCCCAACGGTGCGGGTAGATGTACTGGCCCAGGCGGCGGGCAGGATTGGCTTCGGCGGAGGTCGACATCGGGCGTGATTGTCGTGCGTGTTTGGAGGCGCTTCGCCAGCCGGTGCCGCCATGCCCGGCCCATAGAATCGCCGCCGCCCCCCGCTTCTCACGCCCGATGCATCCGATTCCGCCTTCGCCCGCGCCGGTGATCCCTTCCGCCGCGGACGGCCCGGCAGGCCCCGACACCCGCCCGCGCACCGTGGTCCTGCTGCAGTGGGTCGGCATGGGCGACCTGGTCTGGCATGTGCCGTACTTTCGACGCGTCGCCGAGACCAGTTTTGGAGGGCAGGTGTCGCTGATTGCCTCGCCGACCGTGTTCGCGCCGCAGCTGGTGGGCCATGAACCCTGGGTGCGCGAGATCATCGACTTCGACCGCCACCCGCGCCGCCATGAGGGCCGCCAGGGGCGTCACCGCGGCGTGCTGGGCCTGTTCCGCATGGGCGTGGAGCTGCGCGAGAAGCAGTTCGACCGCATCGTGCTGTTCACCAACTACACGAACCGCTCCCTGGTGGCGCTGGCCGCGAAGATCCCTGAGCGCCTGGGCTATGGCACGACCTGGCTGCAGCGCCGGCTGCTGTCGCATGGGCCATGGATCCGGCGCTACAGCGGGCCGGCGGTCGGCACCTACGAGGACGCCACGATGTTCGCCATCGCGCATGGATGGTGCGATGCACCCATCGTGCCGAGCCTCGTCGTGCGCCCCGAAGCGCTGGAGCGCATGAAGGCGCGAGTGCGTGGCCTGCCACAGCCCATGCATGCGTTGTGCATCGGCTCGTCGGAGCCCTACAAGCAGTGGGGCACCGACAACTTCGCCGCGCTGGCTGCCGAGCTCGCCCGCGCCGGCCACGGGGTGCTGCTGATCGGCGGCCCGGCGGAGCGCGAGATGGCGCAGGCCATCCTGCAGCGCGTCGAACCGGCACTGCGCCCGCGCGTCCTGGCCGTCACGGACGGCACGGTGGCCGAGACCGTGGCGGCCATGTCGCTGATGCGGACCTGCCTGGGCAACGACACGGGCGGCGTGCAGATCGCCGCTGCGGTCGGCACGCCGACCTGGGTGATGCTGGGCCCACGTCCGCTGCTGGCGCATGACGCCGAAACGCTGCACATGCTGACCGCGCCCAGGCTGGCCGACATCCAGCCCGGCGCCGTTGCCCGTATCGCGCTGGCGCAGGCCGCATGAGCCCGGCAGACACCCGCCCCAAAACAGCCGTGCAGCTGCAGCTCAATGGCATGGGCGATCTTGTGTGGCACGCGCAGTACTTCCGCTGCGTGGCCGAGCAGAGCCGCGACGGCCAGGTCAGCCTCATCGCCGCGCCCACCACGATGGCCCACGAGCTGCTGGGCCACGAACCCTGGGTGCGCGAAATCATCGATTTCGACCGGCGCCCGCGCAAGAGCGAGCGTCGCCGCGGCCGCCACAGCGGCCTGGATGGCCTGTTGCGCCTGGGTGCCGAGCTGGCCCCCAAGCGTTTCGACCGCATGGTGCTGTTCTCCGACCATCCGGGTCGCGCCATCATCGTCTGCTGGCGCGCCGGCATCCGCACCGTCCTCGGCTTCGGCGAGACCTGGCTGCAGCGCCTGCTGCTGACCCGATCGCCCTGGATCAGTCGCTACCGCGGCCCCGCCGTGGCGGGCTACAAGGACGCGACGAATTTCTCCATCGCCCAGGGTTTCTGCAGCGCGCTCATCGTGCCTCGCATCAGCGTGCGCCCCGATGCGCTGGCGCGCATGGGCGAGCGCCTGGCGCCATTGCCGCGGCCCTTTCATGCACTGGCCATCGGCGCGTCCGAGCCCTACAAGCAGTGGGGCGAAGACAACTTCGTCGAACTGGCCAATCGCCTGGCCGCGCGTGGCCACGGCGTCCTGCTGCTGGGCGGGCCGGCGGAAGGCGTGCTGGCGCAGACCATCCTGGCGCGCGTCGAGCCGGCATTGCGCGAGCGCGTGGCGACGATGACCGACAGCAGCGTCGCCGAGAGCGTGGCGGCCCTGTCGCTGGCGCGGTCCTGCATCGGCAACGACACGGGTGCCGTCAACATCGCGGCCGCGGTGGGCACGCATGCCTTCATCGTGCTCGGCCCGCGCCCGCCGCTGGAGCACGATCCCGAGCACGTGCACTTGCTGCAGGCCGCGCAGCTGTCGGACATCGGCGCCGCGGACGTCGAGGCCCGTGTGCAAGAGGTGATCGGCTAGCGCGCCAGCGCTTCCCGCCAGACCGCCAGCGTCCCGCGGGCCGTGGCCTCCCAGGTCCGCGTGCGCGCGTAGGCCAGTGCCGCTGCGCGGCGAGCGGGCGTCATCGCCACCGCGGCCGCAATGCCCGCGGCCAGCGCCTCGATGTCCTCCGGGTCTGCGATAGCGGCGTGGCCACCCGCCGCCTCGGGGCAACTGCCGCGGTCGCTGGCCAGCACGGGCGTGCCACAGGCCATGGCCTCCAGGATGGGCAGGCCGTAGCCCTCGTACAAGGACGGGAAGAGATAGGCCGCCGCGCCGGCGTAGAGCGCGGGTAGGTCCGTGTCGCTGACAAAGCCTGCGAAGTGCACGCGCGAGGCCAGGCCCAGCTCGGCAAGCCGTGCCGCCAGGGCCTCGCCTTGGTTGCGGGAGTGTTCGCCGCAGACCATCAATGTGTAGTCCTGGCCGAAGCGCCCAGCGGCGAAGGCCTCGATGGTGCGTGCCAGGTTCTTGTTGGGCGTGGAGCCGACGAATAGCAGATAGGGCCCCGCCAGCCCATGGCGCGTGCGCACGGCCTGAATCTCGTCCGCCGTGTGCGGCCGGAACTCGGGTGCGACGCCCGGATGGACGACCTTGAGCCGCGCCGGATCACCGCCGACCAGGCGCAGGAAGTCCTGCCGCGTGTTCTCGCTGACGCACACCAGCCGCGCGCAGCTGTCGCGCAGATGTTCGTAGTGGCGCAGCTTGCGCTGGCGCTTCTTCTCGTCGGTGTAGTTGATGTTCAGCGCCGCGTAGAGGTCGTGCACGGTCGCGACGGTGGGCACGCGCCAGGGCGGCTGGCGTTCGTCGGGCACATGCAGCAAGGCACAGGCCGGGCGCGGCAGCGGCCAGACGGGGCCCCACCAACAGCGGCTGGACAGCCGGGGCCCCTGGGCCAGCCGGTCGCGCAGCTGCCAGCGCGAGCGCTTGCACAGCTGCAGCAGCTCGAATTCGTCCTGCGGTGGCACCTGCAGCGCCGACAAGGCTTCGGTGAGCTGGCGCGTGTAGCGGCCGATGCCGGTGCCGCGTTCGTCGGTCAGGTTGGTGGCCTCGATCGCGAAGACGGGCGGGCGGCTCATGTCAGGCGATGCCCAGTGCGTCCAGCRCCTGCGGGAGGTCGAGGTAGTCCACGGCCGACGGGGTCGGCTGCCCGTTCTTCGCGAGAAGAACGCGGCGCCCGACACCTGCCGCCCGGCCAGCTTCGACGTCCGATGGCTTGTCGCCGAACATCAGCGAGCCGGCGAGGTCGACGTCCAGCGCTTCGGCGCTGCGCAGGATCATGCCGGGCGCGGGCTTGCGGCAGTCGCAGTCGAGCGCGTAGCGGGGCAACTGCGCGTCGGGCAGGTGGGGGCAGTACTCGATGGCGGCCAGCGTGATGCCCTGTTGCGCCAGGTGCTCCCGCAGCGCGTCGTGCAGGTGCTGCACCGCCGCTTCGTCGTAGTAGCCGCGCGCCACGCCCGACTGGTTGGTCACGATGACGAGGGCGTAACCGGCAGCCTGCAGGCGGCGGAGGCCATCCACCGCGCCAGGTACGAAGGTGAAGTCTTCCCAGCGGTAGACGTAGCCGTGGTCGATGTTGATGACGCCGTCGCGGTCGAGGAAGGCGGCGGGGCGGCGCGCGCTCATCGGCCCTGCGCGCGGATGCGGTTGACCAGGGCGGTCGTCGAGTAGCCGTCGACGAAGGGAATGGCGCGCGCATCGCCCCCCCACGAACGCACGAGGCGCGTCTCTTCCAGCGCTTCCATGTCGTAGTCGCCGCCCTTCACGTAGAGCTGCGGGCGCACGCGCGCCAGCAGTGCGCAAGGCGTGGGCTCGTCGAAGAACAGCACCGCGTCGACCGACGCCAGGCCGGCAAGCACCAGGGCGCGGTCGACGTCGCGGTTCAGCGGCCGGTCCGGCCCCTTGCCGAGGCCACGCGCTGAGACGTCGGAGTTGACGGCCACGACGAGGCTCGCCCCTTGCTCGCGCGCCGCATGCAGGTAGGCCACGTGGCCGCGGTGCAGCACATCGAACACGCCGTTGGTGAACACCATGGGTCGGCCCAGCGTGGCCAGCCGCGCCGCCAGCGCGGCGTCGCCCAGCGCGGCGGCGTCGATGAGCTTGTCTTCCAGCATGCTCATGCCGCCAGCTCGTCGTAGCTCACCGTCGCTGTGCCGAACTTGCCGACGACGATGCCGCCGGCTTTGTTGGCCAGGCGCATGGCTTCGGGCAGCGGCACGCCGGCGCTGGTCATCACGGCCAGCGTCGCGATGACGGTGTCGCCTGCGCCGGTCACGTCGAACACCTCGCGGGCGCGTGCCGGCTCGTGAGTGACGCCGCTGGCTTCGAACAGCGTCATGCCTTCTTCCGAGCGCGTCAGCAGCACGGCGCCGACGTCGATGTCGGCGCGCAGCGTCTCGACCTTGGCGCGCAGCTCTTCCTCGCCGCGCCAGGCGCCCGCGACCTGGGCCAGTTCGCCCCGGTTGGGCGTGATGACGCTGGCGCCGGCGTAGCGCTTGTAGTCGCTGCCCTTGGGGTCGACCAGCACGGGCTTGCCCGCGGCGCGGGCCATTTCGATCATGCGCGGGATGTGCGTGAGGCCGCCCTTGCCATAGTCGGAGAACAGCACGACGTCGTGTCGGGGCAACTGCTCGGCGAAGGCCTCAAGCATCTCGCCCAGCGCCTCGTGGTCGGGCTCGTTCTCGAAGTCCACGCGCAGCAACTGCTGGGCGCGGCCAATGATGCGCAGCTTGACGATGGTGTAGAGCTGCTTGTCCTCGCGCAGCACGGTTTCGATGTCGCGCTCGTGCAGCAGTTCGCGCAGGCGGCGGGCCGGTTCGTCCTGGCCGACGACGGTCAGCAGCGTGGCCCGCGCGCCCAGCGTGCGGATGTTGAGCGCGACGTTGGCGGCGCCACCCAGGCGCTCCTCCTCGCGTTCGATGCGCACGACGGGCACGGGCGCCTCGGGCGAGATGCGCTCCACGGCGCCGTGCCAGTAGCGGTCCAGCATGACGTCGCCGACGACGAGGATGCGGCGGGAGGCGAGCAGTTCACGCGAGGGCAGGGCGCTCATTGGCCCACGCCCAGGTTGGCCTCGATCAGGCCGCACAGCGTGTGGCCGATCAGCAGGTGCGCCTCCTGGATGCGGGCGGTGATGCCGTGCGGCACGATGATGCTGTCGTCGCACAGCGCGCCCAGCTTGCCGCCGTCACGGCCCAGCAGGCCCAGCGTGTAGATGCCCATGGCCTTGGCGGCCTCGACGGCGCGCAGCACATTGGCCGAGTTGCCCGAGGTCGAGATGCCGATCAGCGCATCGCCGGCGCGGCCCAGGCCCTGCACCTGGCGGGCGAACACATCGTCAAAGCTGTAATCGTTGCCGATGCAGGTCAGCGCTGAGCTGTCGGTCGTCAGCGCCAGGCCGGCGAGCGGGCGGCGGTCCTTGATGAAGCGGCCCGTCAGCTCGGAGGCCAGGTGCTGGCTGTCCGCGGCCGAGCCGCCGTTGCCGCAGAACATGATCTTGCCGCCCGCCTTCAGCGCGTCGGCGAGCCGTTGGCCGGCCTGCTGCACTTGTGGGTCCAGCGCTCCCAGGAGTTGCATCAGTTGCAGGTGTTCATCGAGATTGCGCAGAAACAGGGAACTCATGAGGAGACCGGGGCTCTCACCCGCTTGCAGACCGATGGTTTCAAGTATCGGTGATGGGGCGGTGGTGCCAGCCGACTGACCCGCGCTGGAGGGGCGGTGCACTCGCGCACAGGCGGGGCACGCGGCCGAAGGGCGTGGTGACGGGACGCGAGAGTCCTCATGCAGATCGGGAGTTGCAGCCATTCTCCAAAGACAATGGCTGCAACTCCCGAAGATGCTCGAATCAAACCTGGAGATTAATATTCCTGGATGGAACTCCTGCCAAGCGATTCCAATTTGGAACTGGTCGGGTGCGCCAGTGGATTGGCTGGCACACCCTGCAGTTCAACGGCTGTGCTGAAGCGGAATATCAGTACTGCTGCTGCCCGCCACCGCCGCCGCCGCCACCACCACCACCGCCACCGCCACCGCCACCGCCGGACGCGGCCGGGCCAACGCTGGGATCAGCCACCGGCGCGGCGCTCCACGGATCAATGCCCGGGCCTTCATACGGCGTGCAAAGGAAGGCGTTGTTGCCAACATGGACGCCGGTCATGACCCACTTTGGCGGGCATGCGTGCATATGTGCAGCTGATGTGCCGGGGCGGCCGGTTGAATAGTCGACGGTTTCGGCCCAGGTATGCAGGATCCGGCCGCTGGCCGGTGACGCGCACCAGATCTTGTTGTTCTGGACATGGAGGCCGGTCATGATGGTGCCCAACGGGCAGGCGAGCATCCCTTGCCGCACGGTGCTGGACTCCATGAAGGCAGGGATGGCGGACGATGCACCCTTGGCGCACAGCAGCTCATTGTTGATGACGTGCAGCCCAGTCATGTATCCGCCAGTGGACATCTGGACCAGATACTGGGACTGGCCGTTGTTTGTCGCCCAGTCCTGGTATGCGCTGCCGCCGCAGTTGTGATAGAAGGCGTTGAAGGCGTAACCCTGGATCGAATGCTTGTCGATATATTCGGCGTTGCCGTTCAGACTTGCGTAGAACTGATTCCATTGCCCGACGAACGGGCTCGGACTGGTTTGGGCCATGCTGCTGGCGGAACATACGAGCGCCGCTGCCGCAATCATGGATTTGGCGAATGACAGTTTTTTCATCTTACCCTTGCGTATATGTGACTTCTCTGATTTTCCGGCCCGAAATATATGGCCGTTCTAACTGAACAGAACGTGGATCTAGGCCGGCTTTGAGGAGCTTACGTTGGGGTTGTTTACCTGTTGATTACTGGCTGTGGCTCTTCCGTGCTTCGCGCGAACCCTAATATCGAGAGTGATGGGAGTTAGAGGTGCGCGGCGTGTCGCCGTGTGCTCGCGGCCGGGGCCGCAGTTGCGGCGAGCAAGGGCTTCGACGAAGCCAGGCAGGTCTGCAGCCGAGGTGGCTTTACTTGCTGCGGTCCATAAGCTGGACCAGGGCGCTGAAGGGCGACACGAGGCCGCGGCGCCAGTTGCGCTCGACGATGGCGCGGTCAGCGCTGCGCAGCTTGAGCACGGCGGGCAGCACGCGCGGGCAGGGCACCAGGGCCAAGCGAGCGTACAAGTGGCGATGACGCCAGCCGACGCCGGCCTGCCAGGCGAGAGGGCCGTCCTCGGCGCGCAGCAGCACGAGACGAGCGAGCTGGGGCTCGCAGTCCAGCAGCTCCGTTGCTGCAATCTGCATCAATCGATGGCGCTGGAGGTCATCGGGCAGCGCCTGGACGACGCGTGCATGCCGGCCATCGGTCTGCAGGCGCGGCAGCAGCGCCTCGGCGCCTTCGTCCAGCGCCCGGTCGAAGTCGGCAGCCAGCGCGGTCACGAAAGCCCCGCCAGGCACCGAAGCCATCAGCCAGTTCTCGATGATGGGCAGCTCAGGCCGGGTTGTGTAGCGGTCGATGTAGAAGCCGACATAGTCCGCGGCGCGGCGCCGGCGCGTCTCGTGCAGCCAGCCCAAGTCGCGGCTCAGCAGCATGGAGGCGTCCATCCAGACACCGCCGTGCCGCGCCAGCAGCTGGACGCGCAGCCAGTCGGCCTGGCGGTGGGGCGGCATCTCGTCGAAATCGGTTCGCAGCGCGGGCAGCCATTGCGAGACGCTGTCGCGGTCCAGCAGGCGCAGTTGGTGGTCGGGCGCGAAGCGGCGCCAGTTGGCCAGGCAGTCCTGGATGAAGGCCGGCGCCGGGCTGGGCTGCCAGTAGGTCCAGATGATCCTGGGAATCTCGTCCTGGCAGAGCGGCGCGTTGTCGCCCACCATGATGGCGCGGGTCTGCGTCGGTACGCGGGCCCTCAGCACGGTGGCCAGTTCGCGCAGGAACAGGCCGGCGACGATGAGGACGATGCCCGTGGACAACCAGGGCATTCAGGTCAGCCGGCGGTCTAGCTGGCGCTCAAGGATGGCGAGGGGGCTGGCCGTGCGGTCCACCTGGGCCTCGGCCGGCAAGTGCAGGGTCTGTTCCATCATGAACTGGCCGGACATGACCGCATGCGACGTCTGGTCGGAATAGCAAACCCAGGTCGAGCCAGGCGGGAAGGGCATCTCGACCTGCGGGCTGCTGCGCTGGTAGTCCAGGTCGCCCTTCATGCCGTCGTGCAACTGCAGCATCAGGTGGTCGTATTCGGTGCGCAGCGACTTGGTCACGTGCAGCGCCTTCAGGGCCTTGGCCTGCCAGGCCACATAAGGCTTGGCGCGTGGCACGAAGCGCCGGGCGATGTCCTCGAAGGCCTCGCCGACGCGCCAGACGCGCGGCTCGCCGTTGGGGTTGAGGTTGGTGAACACACGCAGAATGCGCTCGCCGCGGTTGGGGCGCGAGGGGAAGGCGTCCACATGCAGGCGGCGGTCATCAGCGCGCCAGGACTGCACGCGCGACTCGACCTGCATGGGCCGATAGCTCGTGGGTGCCAGGCGCAGCGCCGGCTTGTAGGTTGGCGCGATTGCGTCGATCAGCGAGCTGGCGCGGGCGCGGAAACGCCCGATCATGGCTGCCAGCCTTGCCCGCTCTTCGCCCTGCACGGCGGCGCCAGCGAGCACGCCGTCAAGGCGCAGGCTGATGTTGCGTGCCTTCTCGTCACGCACGTCGGGGCGCAGCAGCCCGGCTTCTTCTGAAGTCAGCTCGAAGCGCAGCTCGGGGAAGAACAGCACCCGACCGGCTTCCAGGTCGGGCACGAGACCATGCCTGGGCGAGGTCCAGTCGCGGCTGTCGACAGTGACGATGCGGTTGTCCATGCCCCTGGCCTCATTCACGCCAATGATCGGCGATCCACTTTGCCGGGCGGGCGTGACGCCAGTTGCCTTCCGAGCGGCCGACCAGCGCATCGGGTGGGTTCATCACGCCGTGGAAGACCAGCACGCGCGCGCCGGCCGGAATGAAGGGGTCGCGCCAGAAGCTGGTGGGCCACATCGGCAGGCAGTGGTACTTGTAGCTGGCACACCAGTCCGTGGGCCAGTAGCCCAGCTTGCCCTGGTCGTGCAGGAAATGGCTGAGATATTCCTGCTCGTTGCGGTACTTGGCGCGCACCTCGTCCTGGTGAGCGATGAAGTGGGCCAGCACGTCGGCGTGGGCGCCGATGCGGAAACGGTAGACCGAGGAGTTGCCCGTCACGCGCCAGGGGCGCTTCCAGTCCTTGATGATGAGGAAGTCGCCGGGCACAGCGAAGAATTCGGTCAGGTCGCCGACGATGACGACGTCCAGGTCCAGGAACAGGGCCGTGCCCTTCAGGCCGAAGAGGTCGGCCTGGTAGGTGCCGAGCTTTTTCCAGCCGCCATCGCGCTTGCCTTGGCTGGCATGCGTCTCCGGCAGCGGCAGGCTTTCGACCTCGGAGCGGATGCCGTTGGCGTCATCGGTGAAGCAGACGAAGCGGAAGGGGCCGCGCAGGTGGCGCGCGGCCATGCCRTACAGGCGGTTGACGTACTCGGGGCCGTACTTGGTGCCCCATTTCATGCAGATGACGAAGCGGTCTTCGGCTGCGCTGCTCATTTCTGTTGTTCCATAGTCATTGCGGGCCGAGCGCCGGGCCGCTCCCAAGCCGGCCCGCGCTGGCGATGTGCTTGCCGGTCAATCCGGCAAGCATCGCCGTCCCCCCGGGGGACCGGTCAGGCGCACCGCGTTCAGCGGTGTGCGGCTGGGCGAGGGGCTTCATCTACGCGAGTTCCTCAATGGGTTGCGGCGGATAGCTGTCCCAGTTGAGGCAGGCCGGGCATTGCCAGAAGTAGTGGGCGGCCTCGAAGCCGCAGGCGGCGCAGCGATAGCGCTGCAGCGGCTTGGCGGCCTTTTCCAGCGTCTGGATCATGGGAGCGGCCTCGTCGGCGGGCAACGCGCCGGCATTGAGCTTGAGCAGCTCCGTGGCGGCCGACAGGGCCGGCTGCTCGCGCAGATGGGCCGCGAGGCGCTCACGTTGGGGGCCAGGCTGCAGGCCTGCCAGYGCGCGCAGCAAATGCATGCTGGGCGAGCGGTGGTACTGCTCGCTGATCAACGCGATGGCGCGCTCGGGCTGGCCCAGAGACTTGGCGGCGGCGGCGCAGTCGGCTGCAACGAGGTTGAAGGCCGGCGGATTGGCTGCGAGCAGCTTGGTGAAGGCGGCAAGCGCGGCTTCGGCCTGGCCGGCCTTCAGCAGCATCTGGCCCTGCAGCACATAGGCGCGGGCCGCTTCGGGCGCGCGGCGCTGCGCCTGTTCAAGCAGGGAGGGCACCAGGTCGATATGCCCCTGGGACTGGGCGACCAGGGCCTGCTCGCAGAGGTAATGCGCGATACGACCGGAGAAGGAGCCCGTACCTGCGGCTTCCAGTTCTGCGGCAACCTCGGCGGCCTTGGCCCAGTCGCGCGAACGCTCGTACAGCGACAAGAGGGCCAGGCGCGCCTCACGCTCGAAGGCGGTACCGCGCAGTTCGGCATAGGCCGCCTCGGCGCGGTCGAACAGGCCGGCCTTGAAGAAGTCCTGGGCCAGTTCGTGCTGGGCGCGATCGCGGTCGGTCTTGGGCAGGTCGCCGCGGCGCAACAAGTGCTCGTGCACGCGCACGGCGCGCTCGGTCTCACCGCGGCGGCGGAACAGGCTGCCCAGGGCGAAGTGCAGCTCGGAGGTGTCGGGGTCGTTCTGGACGGCCTCGATGAAGGCATCGATGGCCTTGTCCTGCTGTTCGTTCAGCAGCAGGTTCAGACCCTTGAAATAGGCCTTGGGCGAATCACGCTGTTCCAGCTTCCACTGCTTGGAGTCGAGCTTGGAGGCCAGCCAGCCGAGGACGAAGACGACGGGCAGGACAAAGAGCAGCCAGCGCGGATCAAACTCCATCTTGGTGGGCGGCGTAAGGGGCTGCGGGGACTTCGGGTGTGGGTTGGGGCATGCCGGGCAGGGGTTCGACGCGTTGGGCGGCGCGGCGGTGGCGCCACCAGGCGGGCACCATGGCCAGCACGCCAAAGGCGGCGCCGAAGCCAAAGGCCAGCAGCACGATGATGACCTGCGGCGCGCGCCACTCGTGGCCGAAGAACCAGCGCACGACGGCTTCGTGGCTGTTGTTCAGCGCGAAGGCAAACAGTGTGAAGAAGAGCAGGGCTCGCAGGAGCCAGACGAGGGTGCGCATGGCCCGGGATTCTGACTCAGGCGGGGTCAGGCGTCCGTCACAGGAAGATGCTTGTCGACAGCCTCGCGCAGCGCCTTGCCGGGCTTGAAATGAGGAGCCAGTTTCTCGGGGATCATGACCTGCTCGCCGCTGCGCGGGTTGCGGCCCACGCGCGGCGGGCGGCGGCTGATGGAGAAGCTGCCGAAGCCGCGGATCTCGATGCGGTGGCCGCGCGCGAGAGCGTCGCTCATCGCGTCGAGGATGGTCTTGACCGCGAACTCTGTGTCCCGCTGGGTCAATTGGCCAAATCGTTCGGCGAGCACGGCGACGAGGTCGGAGCGGGTCATAAGCGAGGCAGCTTGTCGGTCTTGGAATTGAAACAGGCCCGCTGGCGAGGCCGGCGAGCCTGTGGGGAGCATACCCGGCCTCCAGCAATTCGCTAGAGGACCGGGCAGTTCAAACAGGGCTTAATTGCCCTGGTTGTCCAGCTTGGCGCGCAGCAGGGCGCCCAGGCTGGTGGTGCCGGCGTTTTCACGCTCGCTCGACTGGCTCAGGCGCGTCATGGCTTCCTGGTTGTCGGCGTTGTCCTTGGCCTTGATGGACAGCTGGATGTTGCGGGTCTTGCGGTCGATGTTGACGACGACGGCGGTGACTTCGTCGCCTTCCTTCAGCACGTTGCGGGCGTCTTCCACGCGGTCGCGGGAGATTTCCGAAGCGCGCAGATAGGCCATCACACCGTCAGCCAGCTCGATCTCGGCGCCGCGCGGGTCGACGGTCTTGACGATGCCGGTCACCGAAGCGCCACGGTCATTGATCGTGGTGTAGGCGGTGAAGGGGTCGCTGTCCAGCTGCTTGATGCCCAGCGAGATGCGCTCGCGCTCGACGTCCACGGCCAGCACGACGGCTTCGACTTCCTGGCCCTTCTTGAAGTTGCGAACGGCGGTTTCGCCGGTCTCGTCCCAGGACAGGTCGGACAGGTGCACCAGGCCGTCGATGCCTTGCGCCAGGCCCACGAACACGCCGAAGTCGGTGATCGACTTGACCGGGCCCTTGACCTTGTCGCCGCGCTTGACGTTCTCGGCGAACTCTTCCCACGGGTTGGCCTTGCACTGCTTCATGCCCAGGCTGATGCGACGCTTGTCTTCGTCGATTTCCAGGACCATGACTTCGACTTCGTCGCCCAGCGAGACCAGCTTGCTGGGGGCGATGTTCTTGTTGGTCCAGTCCATTTCGGAGACGTGCACCAAGCCTTCGATGCCCGGCTCGATCTCGACGAACGCGCCGTAGTCGGCGATGTTCGTGACCTTGCCGAACAGGCGGGTGCCGGTCGGGTAGCGGCGCGCAACGCCGAACCACGGGTCGTCGCCCAGCTGCTTGATGCCCAGCGAGACACGGTTCTTCTCGGCGTCGAACTTCAGGACCTTGGCGGTCAGTTCCTGGCCAACCGTCACGACTTCGGACGGGTGACGGACACGGCGCCATGCCATGTCGGTGATGTGCAGCAGGCCGTCGATGCCGCCGAGGTCCACGAACGCACCGTATTCAGTGATGTTCTTGACCACGCCGTTGACGATGGCGCCTTCGGACAGCGTCTCGAGCAGCTTGGCGCGCTCTTCACCCATGGAGGCTTCGACCACGGCACGACGCGACAGCACAACGTTGTTGCGCTTGCGGTCGAGCTTGATGACCTTGAATTCCATGGTCTTGCCCTCGAACGGGCTCATGTCCTTCACCGGGCGGGTGTCCAGCAGCGAGCCGGGCAGGAAGGCGCGGATGCCGTTGACCAGGACGGTCAGGCCGCCCTTGACCTTGCCGGAGACGGTGCCGGTCACGAAGTCGCCGGACTCCAGAGCCGTTTCCAGGCTCAGCCACGAGGCCAGGCGCTTGGCCTTGTCGCGCGACAGGATGGTGTCGCCGTAGCCGTTTTCGATGGCGTCGATGGCGACGGAGACGAAGTCGCCGACCTGGACTTCCAGTTCGCCCTGGTCGTTCTTGAACTCTTCGATGGGCACATAGGCTTCGGACTTGAGGCCTGCGTTGACGACGACGAAGTTGTGTTCGACACGAACGACTTCAGCCGAGATCACTTCGCCAGCGCGCATGTCGGAGCGCTGCAGCGACTCCTCGAACATGGCGGCAAAGGATTCCATGCCGGAGGCTTGGGCGGTTTGGGTTTGGGACATGTGATGGATCCTGATGCGCCGGGGAGCCCCGGACGCGGCGTGCAGACAAGCTGCGGGTTAAGTTGTTGACATCGCGGCCCTCAGTGAACTGACGTTCGGAGGGAAGGGCCGCGGGCCGTGGCGTCTCAAGCCTGGACCTTCTCTGGCACCTCGTGCGTAACGAGGCGCGTCAAAAAGGCCTGCGCTGTTGCCACCAATACAGCACCTGATCCACCGAGGCTTCGATGGTCAGCGCCGAGTTGTCGAGCAGCTGCGCRTCCTGCGCGGGGGCCAAAGGCGAGGCCGAGCGGTTCTTGTCCCGTTCGTCCCGCGCCTCCAGATCTTCGCGCAAGCTATCGATATTAGCCGAAATTCCTTTGGAAATCAACTGCTTATGCCTGCGCTCAGCGCGCGTCGCGGCGCTGGCGGTGAGGAATACCTTGAGGGAGGCGTCMGGGAAGATGRCTGTGCCCATGTCGCGGCCGTCGGCGACGAGACCGGGCAGGCGGCGGAAGTCGAGTTGCAACTGATGCAGGGCCTTGCGCACCTGAGGATGGACGGCGACCTGTGAGGCCAGCAGGCCGGTCGCTTCGGCTCGCAGCCGGGCACTGACGTCTTCCTGGCCCAGGAAGACATGGCCATCGCCGAACCGCAGTTGCAGCGTCGGCACGATGGCGGCGACGGCGTCGCCGTCATCCAGGTTCAAGCCGGCGCGGCGCGCGGCCAAGCCCGCGACGCGGTAGAGCGCACCGGAATCAAGCACGCCAAAGCCGAGCGCCTTGCCCACCTCATCGGCCAGCGTGCCCTTGCCGGAGGCGGTCGGGCCGTCGATGGTGACGACCGGAATGTCGGCAGCGTTGGCCATCACGACGCCGAACAGCGTCTCGAAGTAGTCCGGGAAGGTCTTGGCGACGCAGTGCGGCTCGAGGATGCGCACCGGCACGGCGTGATCGGTGACGAGGCCGTTGAAGGCGGCCAGCGAGAAACACATGGCGACGCGGTGATCGTCGTAGGTGTGGATGGCCGCGGCCTTCCAGTCCTGCAGCGGTTCAACCCGGATCCAGTCCGGCCCTTCGTCGACCGTGGCACCCAGCTTGCGCAGCTCGGCGGCCATGGCAGCAATGCGATCGGTCTCCTTGACGCGCCAGCTGGCGATATTGGTCAGCGTGGTCGGGCCGTCGGCATAAAGCGCCATCACTGTCAACGTCATCGCCGCGTCGGGGATGTGGTTGCAGTCCAGCGTGATGCCCTTCAGCGGCCAGGCGCCGCGGCGGACTTCCAGCCAGTTGGGCCCGGTCTTGACCTGCGCACCCATGGCGGCAGCGGCCTCGATGAAACGCACATCGCCCTGCAGGGATTCGCTGCCGACACCTTCGATGCGGATCGGCGTATCGATCGCGGCGATGGCGCCGAGGCCGACGAAATAGGACGCCGAGGACGCATCGCCCTCGACGAAGACCTCGCCGGGCGAGCGATAGCGGCTTCCGGCCGGGATGATGAAAGCCTCCCAGCCTTCACGCTTCACCGCGATGCCAAAACGCTCCAGCAGGGCCAGCGTGATCTCGATATAGGGCTTGGAGATCAGCTCGCCGATGACCTCGATGCGAATGTCGCGCTCTGCCACCAGCGGCAGGGCCAGCAGCAGGGCCGTGAGGAACTGGCTGGACACGTCACCGCGCACGCGCACTGGCGTGTCCAGCGCGAGCTGGGACGGGCCGCGCAGGCGCAGCGGCGGGTAGCCTGCATTGCCGAGGTCGTCGATCTCGCAGCCCAGGCCGCGCAGCGCGTTGACGAGATCGCCGATGGGGCGCTCATGCATGCGCGCCACGCCGGACACCTCGAAGCTCGCCCCCTGCGTCGCGGCCAGCAGGGCAAGCGCTGCGGTCAATGGCCGCATGGCGGTGCCGGCGTTGCCGAGAAAGAGTTTGGCGTCCTTGGCGCGAAGGCGGCCACCCAGGCCGTCGATGACGATGGCCTCGCCTTCGTTCCAGACGCCGCAGCCGAGCGCCCGCAGCGCATCGAGCATGACGGCCGTGTCGTCGGACGCCAGCAGGTCGCGCACGGCGGTCTTGCCTTCGCTCAAGGCCGCCAGCAGCAGCACGCGGTTGGAAATGCTCTTGGAACCGGGCAGGCGCACGGTGCCTGCGGCGCCGCGCAGGGGCGGCAGGTCGAGAAAAGGGATCTTGAACATCACTTGCCGGCTGGTCGGCCGGGAGGAGGGGCAGGGGGCGGATTGCCCCAGGCTGAACGGCCTTCGGAGATGGGACGCAGCGCGGCTTCCAGGGCCGGCGCGTCACCGGATTCGATCAGCGCTTCGAGCTGATCCAGCATGGTGCGAAAACGCTTGGACTGGGCCAGCACCTCGTGCTTGTTGGCCAGCAGGATGTCGCGCCACACGGACGGCTCGCCGGCGGCGATGCGGGTGAAGTCGCGAAAGCCTGGGCCGGCCAGGCTCAGGTAGTCGCGCGCGGCCGGCTGCTCGGCGATGGCCTGGAAATAGGCAAAGGCCAGCAGATGCGGCAGGTGGCTGACCGCGGCGAAGGCCGCGTCATGGTTGTGCGGCCGCATCTTCAGCACCGTGGCGCCCAGCGCGGACCAAACATCGGTGGCGCGTTGCACCAATTGCGGATTGGTGAAGGGCTGGGGTGTCAGGATGACCTGGCGGCCTTCGTAGAGATTCGCCTCGGCATGCTGGACACCGCCCGACTCCTTGCCGGCGATGGGATGACAGGGCACGAAGCTGGAAGAGCGGTCACCCAGGGCGCGGCGCGCGGCCTCGATGACGTCGCATTTGGTCGAGCCGACGTCCATGAACAGGACGCCCGGATTGACGAGGTGGCGGATGGCCTTGAGCGTGCTCTCGGTGGCCGACACGGGTACCGCGATCAGCACGATGTCCGAACCTGACACCGCCAGCAGCGCCGATTCGGCGGCCACATCGATGACGCCCAGCTTCTTGGCCTGCTCCGTCGTGGACGGCGACTTGCTGTAGCCGACGACGCGTTTGACCAGGCCGGCTTTTTTCATCGCCAGCGCGAAGCTGCCACCCATCAGGCCGCATCCGATCACGCCGAGCTGTTGAAACATGGTTAGTTTTTCACCGGGTAGGCGCCCAGCATCTTGAAGAAGGCGCAGAGCTCGCGCAACTCAGCCAGCGCGTCGGCGACGTGGCGCTGCGTCGGATGGCCGTCGAGGTCGATGTAGAAGTAGTAATCCCACTGGCCGGTACGGGCCGGGCGGGACTCCAGGCGGGTCATGGACACGCCGTGCTTCTTCAGCGGCACCAGCAGATCGTGCATGGCGCCGGGCCGGTTGGGCACGGAAACGACCAGGCTGGTGCAGTCGCGCCCGGTGGCCGGCGGTGTGGCCATCGTCTGCGGCAGGCAGATGACGGCGAAGCGCGTGCGGTTGTAGGCCTCGTCCTGGATGGCGTGCGCGGTGATGTGCAGGCCGAAAACCTGCGAGGCACGTTCGCTGCCCAGGGCGGCCCAGGCCGGGTTGGTGGCGGCCAGGCGCGAGCCCTCGGCATTGCTGGACACGGCGCGGCGCTCGACGTCGGGCAGGTGCTTGTTCAGCCAGTTCTGGCATTGGGCCAGGGCCTGCGGGTGCGCGAGCACCGCTTCGATGCCGTGCATCGAAGGCTCCTTGCGCATCAGGTTGTGGCGGATCAGCAGGCTGACCTCGCCGACCACATGGCAGGGCGTGTGCAGGAACAGGTCCAGCGAGCGCGTGACGACGCCCTCGGTCATGTTCTCGACGCCGACGACGCCGAACTGCGCGCTGCCGCTGGCCGTCGCGTGGAAGACCTCGTCGAAAGTGGCGCAGTAGGTCATGTCGGCGGCGCTGCCGAAGTATTCGAGAGCGGCCTGCTCGCAGAAGGTGCCGATGGGGCCGAGCACGGCGACGCGCTGCGGCGACTCCAGAGCCAGGCAGGCGGACATGATCTCGCGCCAGATGGCCGCGACGTGCTCGGACTTCAACGGCCCCGGGTTGGCGGCACGGATCTTGTCGATGACCTGGGCGACGCGGTCCGGGCGGAAAAAGGGTGTGCCCTCGGCGCGCTTGATCTCGCCGACTTGCTCGGCGACGCGTGCGCGCTGGTTCAGCAGGTCCAGCAGCTGGCGGTCCAGGGCGTCGATCTGGTCGCGCAGCGCGAGCAGTGCCTGGGAGGCGACAGGTTCAGCCATGGCGGGCCTCGAAGTCCTTCAGGAATGACACCAGCGCCTGCACGCCTTCCAGCGGCATCGCGTTGTAGATGGACGCGCGCATGCCGCCTACCGACTTGTGACCCTTGAGCTGCAGCAGGCCAGCGACCTTGGCCGCGGTCAGGAAGCTCTCGTTGAGCTTYTCRTCCTTCAGGAAGAAGGGCACGTTCATGCGCGARCGGCAGCTGGTGTCGACGCGGTTYTCGTAGAAGCCGGAGGCATCCAGCGTCGCGTAGAGCAGGCCGGCCTTGTCGATGTTGCGCTGCTCAATGGCGGCCAGGCCGCGCTTGCCAGCGTACTCAAAGCCCTTCACCCACTGGAACACCAGACCCGCCACGTAGATCGCGAAGGTCGGCGGCGTGTTGAACATGGACTGGGCTGCCGCTACGGTTTCGTAGTTGAAGGCCGAAGGACAGATCTCCAGTGCGCGGCCCAGCAGGTCTTCGCGCACGAAGACCAGAGTCATGCCGGCCGGGCCGATGTTCTTCTGCGCGCCGCCGAAGGCCAGGCCGATGCGGCTCCAGTCGATGGGGCGCGACAACAGGTGGGAGGAGCAGTCGATGACCAGCGGCACGCCGTTGCCGACACGGGGCAGGTCGTGGAATTCGACGCCGTCGATGGTCTCGTTGGTGCAGACGTGGACATAGCTCGCGTCGCTGCGAAGCTGCCAGTTGCCAGGGATGGCATGCCCGCTGCCGATGTCGGCGGCGATCTGCACGTCGGCATAGCGGCGCGCCTCGGCAGCGCTCTTGCGCGACCAGGAACCCGTCACGACGACGTCCACCTTGCCGCCTCGGCTCAGGTTCAGCGGCACGATGGCGTTCTCGCCCAGTCCGCCGCCCTGCATGAAGAGGACGCGGAAGTTGGCCGGCACAGCGAGCAGCTCGCGCAGATCCCGCTCAGCCGCTTCCGCGATGGAGATGAACTCCTTGCCGCGGTGGCTCATCTCCATGACGCTCATGCCACTGCCGTGCCAGTCCAACATCTCGGCCGCCACCTGTTGCAGCACCGGTTCAGGCAGTGTGGCGGGGCCGGGGGCGAAATTGAACGGGCGGGCTGTGGTCATCGAGATCCGGGAGGCTATTTCTTGGGCGCGGAGGCTGCGGGCTTGGGCGCGGCGGCCGGCGGAGGCTGCAGGCCCAATTGCTTGGCCAGCGTGGTCTGCAAGGCCTTGAGACGGCCTTCCAGCGTGGGGCCGGCCTCGGCCATCACCTTTTGTGCGACGGCCTTCTGCAGTTCGACGCTGGCAAGGCCGAATTTCTGGCTGACCGGCGATTCTGCCCAGGCGACGACCTGCTTCAGTTCGTCCTCGTTGAAGCGTTCGTCCAGCAGGGCCGAAGCCGTGGGCCCAATCGCCTTGGCGATCTTGTCCTTCAGGTAGGGCACGTTTTCCTCGATGAACTTCTTCAGCTCGGCGTCCATGGCCTTGGCCGTCGCGTCGCGCTTCTCGGGCGGCACTTGCTGCAGCGCGGCGCGGCCGCCTTGCGTCAGCTGCGGCAGGGGTTGCTGCACGATGCTGGCCGCCATGCTGTCGGCCATGCCCTGCTGCTGCAGCGCCACGATCTTGTCGATCAGAGCCTTCTTGGCCGGCGACGGATCGGCCAGGGCGGTACCGGTGGCCAGGGCCAGGGCCAGGGCGAGGGCCAGGCCCAGGTTGCGAGAGGTCATGTGATCAGTCCTTGGGGGCTTCGGAGGAGTCATCGGTAAGGCCGGCCTCGCCATCTTCGGCAGGGGCATCGGTCTCGTTGGCGTCGTTCTCGACGATGCGCTGCAGGCCGGACAGCTTGCTGCCGTCGTCCAGCGCGATCAGTGTGACGCCTTGCGTGGCGCGGCCGAGTTCGCGGATCTCGCTGACGCGGGTGCGCACCAGCACGCCCTTGTCGGTGATCAGCATGATCTCGTCCTCGGGACGCACCAGCGTCGCGGCGACGACGCGGCCATTGCGCTCGCTCTGCTGGATGGCAATCATGCCCTTGGTACCGCGGCCGTGGCGCGTGTACTCAACGATGGACGTGCGCTTGCCGTAGCCGTTCTCGGTGGCGGTCAGCACGCTCTGGGTTTCGTCTTCGGCCACCAGCATGGCGATGAGACGCTGGTCGGGCTCGAGCATCATGCCGCGCACGCCGCGGGCGGTGCGGCCCATCGGGCGCACGTCGTCCTCGTCGAAGCGCACGGCCTTGCCGCCGTCGCTGAACAGCATCACATCGTGGTGGCCGTCGGTCAGTGCGGCGCCGATCAGGTGGTCGCCCTCGTCCAGGTCGACGGAGATGATGCCGGCCTTGCGGGGATTGCTGAAGTCCTTCAGAGAGGTCTTCTTGACCGTGCCCATGGCCGTGGCCATGAAGATGAAGTGATCTTCAGGGAAGCTGCGGAACTCGCCGGTCAGCGCCAGCACGACGGTGATCTTCTCGTCGGCCTGCAGCGGGAACATGTTGACGATGGGCTTGCCGCGCGAGTTGCGCGAGCCCTGCGGTACTTCCCAGACCTTGAGCCAGTAGACGCGGCCGCGGTTGGAGAAGCACAGCAGCCAGTCGTGGGTGTTGGCGATGAAGAGCTGGTCGACCCAGTCGTCGTCCTTCGTCTGCGTGGCCTGCTTGCCGCGGCCGCCGCGCTTTTGAGCGCGGTATTCGCTCAATGCCTGGCTCTTGATGTAGCCGGTGTGCGAGAGCGTCACGACCATGTCGGTCGGCGTGATGAGGTCTTCGGTGCCGAGTTCCTGGGCGTTGTGCTCGATGACGCTGCGGCGAGCGCCCAGCTTGGTCTGGCCGAACTCGTTCTTCAGCTGCACCAGCTCGTCGCTGATGATGGTTGTCACCCGGGCAGGCGTGGCAAGGATGTTGAGCAGATCGGCGATCTCCGCCATCACTTCCTTGTACTCGCCGACGATCTTGTCCTGCTCCAGGCCAGTCAGGCGTTGCAGGCGCATCTGCAGGATTTCGCCAGCCTGCGATTCCGACAGGCGGTACAGGCCGTCGGCCTGCATGCCGTACTCGGGCTCCAGGCCTTCGGGACGGTAGGCGGAGGGGCCACCGGCCGACAGCGTCTCGGTGCGCGACAGCATCTCGCGCACCAGCGACGAATCCCAACTCTTGGCCATCAGGGCAGCCTTGGCGACGGGCGGCGTCGGCGAGGTCTTGATGGTCTCGATGAATTCGTCGATGTTGGCCAGCGCCACCGCCAGGCCTTCCAGCACATGGCCGCGCTCGCGGGCCTTGCGCAGTTCGTAGATCGTGCGGCGGGTCACCACCTCGCGGCGGTGCTCCAGGAACACGATGACCATGTCGCGCAGGTTGCATAGCTTGGGCTGGCCATCGACGAGGGCGACCATGTTCATGCCGAAGCTGTCCTGCAGCTGCGTCTGCTTGTACAGGTTGTTCAGCACCACCTCGGGCACTTCACCGCGCTTGAGCTCGATGACCACGCGCATGCCGGACTTGTCGGACTCGTCCTGGATGTGGCTGATGCCCTCGATCTTCTTTTCCTGCACCAGTTCGGCAATGCGCTCAAGCAGGGTCTTCTTGTTGACCTGGTAGGGGATCTCGTCAACGATGATCGACTGGCGCGAACCCTTGTCGATGTCCTCGAAATGCACCTTGGCGCGCATGACGACGCGGCCGCGGCCGGTGCGGTAGCCATCGCGCACGCCAGCCAGGCCGTAGATGATGCCGGCGGTCGGGAAGTCCGGCGCCGGGATGATCTCCATCAGCTCGTCAACGGTGCATTCCGGGCTCTTCAGCGCGAACAGGCAGGCGTCGACAACCTCGTTGAGGTTGTGCGGCGGGATATTCGTGGCCATACCCACGGCAATACCCGAAGCGCCATTCACCAGAAGATTCGGCAAACGGGTCGGCAGTACCAGGGGTTCCTTATGGCTGCCGTCATAGTTGGGTCCGAAATCGACGGTTTCCTTGTCGATGTCAGCCAACATTTCGTGAGCGATTTTGTCGAGACGAATCTCGGTGTATCGCATTGCGGCGGCGTTATCTCCGTCGATCGAGCCGAAGTTGCCTTGACCATCGATCAGCATGTGGCGCAGGCTGAATGGCTGCGCCATGCGGACGATCGTGTCATAAATGGCCGAGTCGCCGTGCGGGTGGTATTTGCCCATGGTCTCGCCCACCGCCTGCGCACTCTTGCGGTACTTGGCGTTGTAGGTGTTGCCCATCTCGTTCATCGCATACAGCACGCGACGGTGCACCGGCTTCAGGCCGTCACGCGCATCGGGCAGGGCGCGKCCCACGATCACGCTCATCGCGTARTCGAGRTAGSWGCGGCGCATCTCCTCCTCGAGGCTGATCGGGAGGGTTTCCTTGGCGAACTGGGTCATGCGGCAGGATGACGCACGCGCTACACGGCCGCGGCGTCCTCAGAGGTAGGTGAAAGGCGCGAATTCTATGCGGCCCGCCCCCCTGTAGCAGCAGCGCAACATCGTCACCATGGCCTTGAACGTAGGCCGCCACAATGCGTTGGTCTCGGTGCCCCCATGGCACAATCGTCGGGTCCCTAGGAGAAACCCTAAAGTCTCTCCTGAGGTTAGAGGTTGAGTACTGACTCTCGCAGGGCAACTGCGGCATTCCTTGAGAGGAGAATCATGAAGAAACTGAATCGTGTGGCGTCGCTGTTTGCGGTGGCCGCGGTCGCCGTTGCTGCGTCTGGCGCATCGGCCCAAGCTATCGACAACTGGCGCGCAACCGACGGCACCGTCTGGAAGAACGGCACCAACGAATATTGCTGGCGCGACAATTTCTGGACGCCCGCTACGGCGGCCAAGGGCTGCGACGGCGAAATCAAGCCGGCACCCAAGGTTGAGCCGCCGGCACCGGTTGCTCCCCCGCCTCCGGCGCCGGCTCCCCAGCCTCCGAAGCCGGTTCCCCCGCCGCCAGCTCCGGTCAGCGAGAAGGTCACCTTCGCCGCTGATGCCTTCTTCGACTTCGACAAGTCGACGCTGAAGCCCGAAGCCACCGCCAAGCTGGACGACCTGGTCAGCAAGACCAAGGGCATCAACCTGGAAGTCATCATCGCCGTTGGCCACACCGACTCGGTGGGCAGCGATGAGTACAACCAGAAGCTGTCGATCCGCCGCTCGGAAGCTGTCAAGGCTTACCTGGTTGGCAAGGGTGTCGAGCCGAACCGCGTCTACACCGAAGGTAAGGGCGAAAAGCAGCCCGTCGCCGACAACAAGACGACCGAAGGCCGCGCCAAGAACCGCCGCACCGAGATCGAAGTCGTCGGTACGCGCAACAAGTAAGCTCAGCGCCCTCGGGCGCTTTGCAAAGCCCCGCACGGTCCGCCGTCGGGGCTTTTCTACTTTCTGGATGTCATGACGATCAACGCCGATCCGCAAGAGCTCGCCAAATTCGGCGAACTGGCCCACCGCTGGTGGGACCCCGAGAGCGACTTCAAACCGCTGCACGAGATCAACCCGCTGCGCCTGGGATGGATTCAGCAGCTCTGCCCTTTGGCAGGCAAGCGTGTGCTGGACGTCGGTTGTGGCGGCGGCATTCTGAGCGATTCCATGGCGCGTGCCGGCGCCCAGGTGCTGGGCATCGACCTGTCGACCAAGCCGCTGCGCGTCGCAGAACTGCACGCCATGGAGGCGGGGACCGAAGGCGTGGAATACCGCGAAATCGCCGTCGAAGCGTTGGCCACTGAACAACCGGCCAGCTTTGACGTGGTTACCTGCATGGAGATGTTGGAGCATGTGCCCGACCCGGCCTCGGTCGTGCGGGCGCTGGCGACGCTGGTCAAGCCCGGCGGCTGGGTCTTCCTGTCGACGCTCAATCGCAACGCCAAGTCGTTCTTGCTCGCCATCGTTGGTGCGGAGTACGTACTGCAGATGCTGCCCAAGGGCACGCACGAATATGCGCGCTTCCTGAAGCCGTCGGAGCTGTCGCAGTTCTGTCGCGACGCCGGGCTTGAGCTGCAAGGCAGCCGCGGCCTGACCTACAACCCGCTCACGCAGCGCTACAGCCTGGGTAGCGACACCGACGTGAACTACCTGCTGGCTTGCCGCCGTCCCGCTTGAAGCTTGCCGCCCCCTGGTCGCATCTGCAGGCCGTGCTGTTCGACCTGGACGGCACGTTGATCGACAGTGCCGCAGACCTCGCGGCCGCCGCCAATGCGATGCGCGCCGATCGCGGTCTCACCCCGCTGCCGTTGCCGCAATATCGGCCGCATGGCGGCTCCGGCGCGCGCGGCATGCTGGGCCAAGCCTTCGGCGCGGCGCCTGGTCAGTCGGGCTATGACGAACTCAAGCGTGAATTTCTGGATCGCTACGAAGCGCTGATGTATGACAGCACGCGCACATTTGTCGGCATCGAGGCGGAGCTTCTCGGGCTCGCTGATGCGGGCCTGGCATGGGGCATCGTCACCAACAAGGCCGAACGCTTCGCCTTGCCGCTTGCCAAGGCGCTGGGTTTGGCGGCCGGCGCCATCGTGGGCGGCGACACCACGAGCCATACCAAGCCGCACCCCGCCCCGCTGCTGGAGGCAGCACGCCGCTTGAACGTGGTACCGGCGTCCTGCCTCTATGTCGGAGACGACGAACGCGACATCCTGGCCGGTCGCGCTGCTGGCATGGCAACGGCCGCTGCGGCGTGGGGCTATCTCGGCCATAGCGGTGAATTTCGTCATTGGGGCGCCGACCTGGAGCTGTCCGCGCCGGGTGAGCTCTTGAAAGCGCTCGGTCTGGCCTAAGATGCAAGGTCTCTGGGGCCGACTTGGTTTCGACGTGGGTGCGGATCCGGAGTAGGGCATGTCGAGCACCAGTCCGCTCGTAAAACCACTGGAAACAAAGTAACTGCAAACGACTCTACGTTCGCACTCGCCGCTTAATTGCGGATGAGCTTCTCAACGGCAGGCCGATGGGCCGGGCTGAGTTCCGCAAGGGGCAAGGCTGAGAAGTCACTCACATCGGCTGGCGTCGCACCGGGTCACTCGGTGGGGCGTGAGATCAAGTGACTGGCGGGAAAGCTAGCGTGCCACTGCGCGAGTTGACCGTGAGATTCAAATCAGCCGGCTAAACATGTAGATCTGCCCGGTGATGGCTTGCGGACGGGGGTTCAATTCCCCCCGGCTCCACCATCCAATTGAGAAGGCCCGTGTCGGTGACACGGGCCTTTTTTCATCTCGAGTGCGCCGGGGTCAATTGAACCCCTGTCCGCGAATCAGCCCAACAGCCAGGCCCTCGATGCTGAAGCTCTCGCTGTGCTCATCGACGCGGATGGGCTCGAAATCGGCGTTCTCGGGCAGCAACTGGATGCCATCAGGCCCACGCTTGAAGCGCTTGACCGTGACCTCGTCGCCGACCCGAGCCACGACGATCTGGCCATTGCGCGCCTCCTTGGCCGACTGCACGGCCAGCAGGTCGCCGTCGAGGATGCCGATGTCTTTCATGCTCATGCCCTTGACCTTGAGCAGGTAGTCGGGCTTCCTAGCGAACAGGCCGGGCTCGACCGTATAGGTCTGCTCGACATGCTCCTGCGCCAGGATGGGCGCGCCCGCAGCCACTCGACCGATCAGGGGCAGCGTCAACTGGGCGAAGTGGGGAATCGGAAGGTTGAATTGGCGGGCGCGGTTGAYGGCGCTCAGCGCATCGGACTTGAGGCGAATGCCGCGCGAGGTGCCGCCGACGAGTTCCAGCATGCCCTTGCGAGCCAGGGCCTGCAGATGCTCCTCGGCCGCGTTGGCGGATTTGAAACCCAGCTCGGCGGCAATCTCGGCGCGGGTGGGTGGCGAGCCGGTGCTTTCGATCGCGTTGCGGACCAGGTCGAAGATCTGCTGCTGTCGGGCGGTAAGCTTGGGTCGGTCTTGCACGGGGCGGCCTTTTCGTCAGGGCTGGAAATTTGTCCAGCACCTGTATTTTCATCCAGGAATCCAAGAAATTGCAAACCTTTGACCGTCTGATCGTCATTCTGGGCACCGGCGGCACGATTGCCGGCACTGCCAAAACCGCCAGCGACGGTGTGGGCTACACGGCGGCGCAATTGAGCGTTGAGGATTTGCTGGCGGCAGTGCCCGCGCTGTCGGGCCAGAAGCTCGAGGCGCAGCAGGTTGCCCAGCTCGACAGCAAGGACATGGATTTCGCGACCTGGCAGCGGCTCGCAGTCGCCGTACAGCAGCACCTCGACCGGCCTGAAGTCGCTGGCATCGTCATCACCCATGGCACGGACACGCTCGAGGAGACCGCCTACTTCCTTCAGCGCGTGCTGGCACCTGTCAAGCCCGTCGTTCTGACGGCCGCGATGCGGCCGGCGACGGCGCTGGCGCCCGACGGGCCGCAAAACCTTTTCGATGCGGTGCAGGTGGCAGCGACGCCCGATGCGGCGGGCGTCGTCGTCGCATTCGCAGGCCGTGTGCACGATGCGACCCAGGTGCGCAAGACACACAGCTATCGCGTTGACGCCTTCGAGTCGGTCGACGGGGCGCTGGTGGCGCGGGTGGAGGAGGGCGTCGTGCGCCAGCTTGGCCGCTGGCCCGTGGGCGATGGCCTGGGGCTGGCGCGCATCGCCCGGCCGGCCGCACGCTGGCCGAGGGTCGAGATCGTCATGAACCATGCCGGTGCGGATGGCGTTGTCGTGCGGGCGCTCTGCGCGGCAGGCATCGACGGGCTGGTCGCCGCTGGCACGGGCAACGGCACGCTCAGCACCACGCTGGCTGCCGCGCTGCACGAAGCCCGGGCCGGCGGCGTCAAGGTCTGGCGCAGCACGCGCTGCGACGCCGGCCCGGTCATGGACTTGCCCGGGCTGCTGCCCAGCGCCGGCGCGCTGAGCCCGGTCAAGGCCAGGATCGAACTGATCCTGAGCCTGCTGGGCGACTGAGCCTCAGCGGCTGCGGCGCCGGGCCACGAAACCGACCAGGCTCAGGCCGGCCAGCAGCAGGGCATATTGGCTGGGTTCAGGCACGGCCGCGATGGCTTGGTTGGTCAGATTGCCCTCGAAAGCGAAGACGTAGAACTGGTTGCCGTAGGCTGCCGGCGCGCTGCCGCCGTTCGGGATTGCCGTGGCCAGGAAGTCGTTGTCGTTGGCGAGATACAGCGTGTGCATCGTTTTGCCGTTGACGATGACATCCTCGCCGAAGGCAATGCCTTCGAGCTTGGCCGGTATCAGCGCGTCGGAAATGCCGGCGGCGTTGAGCGCGGCCTTGATATCGAGAAATCGCGTGCCGACTATTGCCGTGCCGGGTTGGGTGCGCAGGTCGGCGATGCCACTGACCTCGGCGGCCCCAGTCAGGTCGATCTTGACGAGCTGTTTCACCGCCGCCTTGGAGCCGTCGCCCGTGCCCTTGCCGTCGCGCTCCAGCACGATGAGTTCGTGGTCGTTCAGTGCCAGCAACTCGCTGCTGTTGTAGGCCTTGCCGTTGATCTGGTTGTCGAAAGCGAACTGGTTGGTGGCTCCCGTGGCGACGTCGATCTTGACGATGCGGTTGTAGCGGCCGCCGTCGCCGCCGTCCTGGGCCAGCGGGCTCTGCACGAAGCCGAACAGCGTCTTTCCGTCGGGCGAGATGGCCAGGCCCTCCATGCCCTTGTTGGCGACGCGGCCTGCCGTGTTGCCAGAGACCTCGGCGGCGCCGGAAGAGCTGACGTTGCCAACGGCGAAGCTGCTCGGCAGGCTGAAGGTGCGGATGCGCTCGCCCGTCGCGCGGTCGAACTGGTAGACGTAGGGGCCGTACTCGTCGGAGATGAAGACGCTCTTGCCGTCGTTGGAGACGCGGATGCCTTCGGGGTCGAGACGGGCGTTGGCCGGGTTGGTCGACAGGCCGGCGGCAAAGTTGTCGGAGCGGCCCGAGAAGTAGTTCTTGCTGCCGGCGAGGACTGTGCTGCTGTCGACGATGCCGCTCAGTGTCGCGGCCTTGGGGCCGTAGTTCAGCGCTGTGGAACTGGACAGCAGCGTGGTGGCCTGCAGCGTCGGCGTCAGCGTGTAGGGCAGGGCGGAGCCAGCGGCGTTGGCGGTGAGGCTGAGCTGCACCGTCTGGAAGCGGGCGATGAAGGACGTCGTGTTGTCGAGCTGCGGCGCGCCCCAGTCATTGGCG